>NZ_JBEYXB010000003.1:652379-697579 GCF_040644935.1 Streptomyces sp. NPDC046915
GAGCGTCGTGACAACGACCGTGGCTTCGAGCGCCGTGACGACGACCGTGGCGGGTTCCGCCGGGACGACCGTCCGGCCCGCCGTGACGAGCGTGGCGGCCACCGCGCCGGCGACCGCCCCTTCAACCGCGACCGCCGCGACGACCGTCCGGGCTTCCGCTCCGGCCACGACCGCCCGTTCGGCCGTCGTGACGACCACCGCGGCACCGGCGGCTCCTTCGGCCGCCGCGAGGACAAGCCCCGCTGGAAGCGCAACGGCTGACGCCGAGTGACATGAGGAAGGGCCCGTACGACTCCGGTCGTACGGGCCCTTCCTCATGAGGGCATCTTTTGGCCACACCGAGTCCTTGAGTGACGCATGTCACGCCTCCGGCGAGGGAATCGCTGGGGGCATGACAGATGACGCGACAGAGAGTGGGCTGTCGGACGAGGAACGGCTTGCCCAGCTCGGCTACACCCAGGTCCTCGCCCGCCGTATGTCGGCGTTCTCCAACTACGCCGTCTCCTTCACGATCATCTCGGTGCTGTCCGGCTGCCTGACCCTCTACCTCTTCGGGATGAACACCGGCGGCCCCGCGGTGATCACCTGGGGCTGGGTGGCGGTCGGCCTGATGACGCTGTTCGTCGGCCTGTCGATGGCCGAAATCTGCTCGGCGTATCCGACGTCCGCGGGCCTGTACTTCTGGGCGCACCGCCTGGCGCCGCCGCGTTCGGCCGCCGCCTGGGCCTGGTTCACCGGCTGGTTCAACGTGCTGGGCCAGGTGGCGGTGACGGCGGGAATCGACTTCGGCGCGGCGTCCTTCCTGGGCGCCTATCTGAACCTCCAGTTCGACTTCGTGGTCACCCCGGGCCGGACGGTCCTGCTCTTCGCCGGGATCCTGCTGCTGCACGGCCTGCTGAACACCTTCGGCGTCCGGATCGTCGCTTTCCTCAACAACGTCAGCGTGTGGTGGCACGTCCTCGGGGTGGCCGTCATCGTCGGCGCGCTGACCTTCGTACCGGACCACCACCAGTCGGCGTCCTTCGTGTTCACGAAGTTCGTCGACAACACCGGCTGGGGCAACGGCCCGTACGTGGTCCTCCTGGGACTCCTGATGGCCCAGTACACCTTCACCGGCTACGACGCCTCCGCCCATATGACGGAGGAGACCCACGACGCGGCGACGGCGGGTCCGAAGGGCATCGTCAGATCGATCTGGACGTCCTGGATAGCGGGCTTCGTCCTCCTGCTGGGCTTCACCTTCGCGATCCAGTCGTACGACAAGGAGCTCGCGTCCTCGACGGGCGCGCCCCCCGCCCAGATCCTCCTCGACGCGCTGGGCGCGACCTCCGGCAAGCTGTTGCTGCTGGTGGTGATCGGCGCCCAGCTGTTCTGCGGCATGGCGTCGGTGACGGCCAACAGCCGCATGATCTACGCCTTCTCCCGTGACGGCGCGCTGCCCTTCTCACACCTCTGGCACACCGTGAGCCCGCGCACCCGCACCCCCGTGGCGGCGGTCTGGTTGGCGACGGCCGGTGCCCTGGTCCTCGGCCTTCCCTACCTGATCAACAACACGGCGTACGCGGCCGTCACCTCGATCGCGGTGATCGGCCTCTACATCGCCTACGTCGTCCCCACCCTGCTGCGGGTCCGCAAGGGCGCCGCCTTCGAGCGGGGCCCCTGGCACCTGGGCCGCTGGTCGCAGCCGGTCGGGATCGTCTCGGTGGTGTGGGTCGGCGTGATCACGGTCCTCTTCATGCTCCCCCAGGTCTCCCCGGTCACCTGGACGAGCTTCAACTACGCCCCGGTCGCCGTCCTGGTCGTCCTCGGCTTCGCGGCGGCCTGGTGGCTGGCCTCGGCCCGCCACTGGTTCCTGAACGCCGACCACGAACGCAACCGGGCCCGCGAGGCATCCCGCGCGGGGGCGCCCGAACCGGTCGATCCCTGACGGTTCCGCCGCGTTTCACCGCCCGACGCGGCCGCGTCGCCGATACCCGATCGGCGACACGGCCTCGTCCGGCTATGCTCGGGGAGGCAACATCGCCTGGGCCCTTAGCTCAATTGGCAGAGCAGTGGACTTTTAATCCATTGGTTGTGGGTTCGAGTCCCACAGGGCCTACCGGTTGCAGGCGGAGGCTGACCCCTCCGACCTGCCGCGCAGCGCTCGATCCGGCTTCGGCCGGCTCGGGCGCTGCAATTGTGTTCGGCTCGGGACTTCCCGTCCTGGGTAGGTGTTTGCCTACCCCAGAAGTAGGTTCCGGCCCATGGCGCCTGCCTTCTCCCTCGCAGCAGCATGATCTCCAGGTCACAGCGTGTGGCCCGGATGACGAGGCGGGGGCTGAGATGTGGCCGATTCCGGTGGGCGGGGCACCCTGGCCGGCGGGCGTGCTCGTGGCGTTGACCGCGGTCTGCGCGGTGCTGGCCTTCAGGGCGGAGCAGGCGCGGGACCGGCCGGGGCGTACCGTGCGACCGGCTGGGCGCTTGGGCCGGCCGGTCGTGGCGGGGCTGGTGGGTGTGGCCGCGTACGGCAGTGTGCCGACCCTGCTGTTCGCCCTGCACAACTCCGCCGGATCGGGCGGCTACATCGTCACCGTGCCGGATCTGGAACCCGACGGGCTGCTCGCGGCGGCGCTGCTGATGGCCGGCCTGCTGGCCACCACGCTGCTCACCCCGGCGAGCGAGCCCAGGCGGTGGGTGCTGCCCGTGGTCGCGGCGGTGACCGGCGAACTGCTGGAATGGACGTACTGGCTCACGCATTCCGCTGCCGGCTATGGGCCGACACTGCTGAACGTCCTGGTGGGCTGCGTGAGCGTCCCGGTACTCGCCGCCCTCGCCGGTGCGGCTCTGTTCCGGCCGGCGAACGGCAGGTCCGTGCGGTCGGCCGGAGCCGGCGCGTCCAGGTCCGGGCGCTGGGCCCTGCTGCTGCCCGCCGTCGTGGTGATGACCGGTGACCTGCTCGGTCTCGATCTGTGGCGGTTCGCGTCACCGGGCACCGGGATCGGGCCGGCAGTGGTGGGTTACCTGGCGGGACTGGCGCTGCTGGCGGCCGTCGTGGCCGGGCTGGTGCGGTGGCCCGGGGTGGCGGCGAACCTGGCTGTCCTCGGGCTGGTGGGGATCGGGGCGTACGACGTCGCCCAGAGCGGGTTCGGACAACACCTGGTGGTGGTACGGAAGTTCGGCTCCCCGTCCGGGTCGGCGCCGACCCTCCCCCTGGAGATCGCCCACCATGCGTCGGTCCTCGGCGGCATCCAGGGGGCGGTGCTGCTGGCCCTCGGGCTGTGGCTGCTGCCGAGGACCGTGCTGGCGGATGCCGGGCGGGTGTTCGGGAAGGGGTCTGACCCGGCGCTGACCCGGCGGGTGCGGGAGCTGACCGAGACGCGGGCCGACGCGGTCAGTTCCGCGGCCGCGGAGCTGCGCAGGATCGAGCGGGACCTGCACGACGGCGCACAGGGACGGCTGGTCACCATCGGGATGAACCTCCGGGTCGCGGAGGAGATGATCCACAGCGATCCGCACGAGGCCGCCGCACTCGTCGTGGAGGCCCGCGTCGCCTCGGCGGCGGCACTGGAGGAACTGCGCGGCCTGATCAGGGGGATGCACCCGCCGATGCTGGCCGACCGGGGCCTCGGGGAGGCGGTCCGGGCCCTCGCACTCGACCTGCCCCTGCCGTGCGAGACCGAGATCGATCTGCCCGAACGGCTCGCCGCCCCGCTGGAGTCGGCCTGCTACTTCGCCGTCGCCGAGGTGGTCACCAACGCCGTCCGGCACGCCTCGGCGCACGGCCTCCAGATCCGCATGGCCCGGACGGACGGGCTGCTGCGCATCGAGGTGGTCGACGACGGGGTGGGCGGCGCGGATCCCACCAGGGGCACCGGGCTGGCCGGGGTGGAGCGACGGCTGGCGGCCTTCGACGGCATCCTGGCGGTCAGCAGCCCGCCCGGCGGGCCGACGATCGTGGTCATGGAGGTGCCGTGCGCGTAGTCGTCGCGGAAGATCTCTTCCTGCTCCGGGAGGGGCTGGTCAGGCTCCTCAAGGCACGTGGGTTCGAGATCGTGGCGGCCACCGACAGCGCGCCGGGCCTGCTCGACGCACTGCTGGAGTTCCGGCCGGACCTCGCGATCGTGGACATCAGGCTGCCGCCCACCCACACCGACGACGGACTCCGTGCGGCGCTGACCGCCCGGGAACGGATACCCGGGCTGCCGATCCTGCTGCTCTCGCAGTACGTCGAGCAGATCTACGCCCAGGAACTGCTGGCCGACCAGGCCGGCGGGGTCGGCTACCTGCTCAAGGACCGGGTGTTCAGCGACGACCAGTTCATCGATGTGATCCGTACGGTCGCCGCGGGCGGCACGGTCATGGACCCCGAAGTGGTCACCAAGCTGCTCGGCCGCCGCGGCCGCGGCGAACGCGAACCGCTCGCCAGGCTCACCGAGCGGGAACGCCAGGTGCTGGAGCTCATGGCCGAGGGACGCTCCAACAGCGCCATCGCGAACCGGCTCTTCATCAGCGAGAAGGCCGTGTCCAAGCACAGCACCAGCATCTTCACCAAGCTGGAGCTCGCCCCCTCCGACGACGACAACCGCCGCGTGCTGGCCGTGCTCGCCCACCTCATGTCCGTGCCGCCGCGTGACGGCCGCATTCCACCGAGCCACTAGGGAGGGTCCGTGGCAGCCGTACCGTTCATGAACCGGGAAGGAATGCCCCGCCGGCGCGTGCTCGCCGCCGCGCTGGCAGTCGGAGCCGCCGCTCCGATCGGCGCCGCACCCCAGGCACGGTCGGCTTCGACCGCCCCGGGCCCGGTGCGGCTCACCCTGCCCGCGCCCACCGGACCGTACCCGGTGGGCACGGTGCCCCTGCACCTCGTCGACACTTCACGTCCCGATCCCGTGGCCGGCCCCGGGCACCACCGGGAGTTGATGGCCGCCGTCTGGTACCCCGCCCGGGGCGTCGAACGGCGTCCGCGGGCCCCCTGGACGTCCCCGGCCGTGGCGCGGGCCCTGCTGACGTCGCTGGGCTTCCCGGCCGATGTCGCGGTGGCGCCGCTCACGGCCGGCCACGAGGGGGCACCGGTGCTGCGAACGGGCCGACGACTGCCCGTCGTCGTGTTCTCGCACGGCGCGCACGATCACCGGGCGGACACCACCATCGTGGTGCAGGAGCTCGCCGGCCACGGGTACGTGGTGGTCACGGTGGACCACACGTACGACGCGTTCAGCGCGTTCCCCGACGGCCGGCTCACGGTCCCGCTCGACCGACCCGCCCTGACCCCGCGGGACTTCGCCACCGACATCCGGTTCGTGCTCGACCGCGTCGAGGACCTCGCGGCCGGGCGCAATCCCGACGCCGGACACCGGCCGCCCCCGGCCGGCCTGCTCGGCGCCCCCGATCCGCGGCGCATCGGCATGTTCGGCTGGTCGAAGGGCGCGACGGCGACGGCCTGGGTGATGAGCGAGGACCGGCGCGTCCGGGCCGGGCTGAGTTTCGACGGACCGATGCAGCCGACGGTCACCACTGACCTGGACCGGCCGTTCATGCTGATGACCGCCGAGAACCCCAGAGCCACGCAGCCGAGCGTCGCCGAGTTCTGGTCCCAGCTGCGGGGATGGCGGCTCAACGTCCAGGCCGAGGGCGCGGTCCACTCGTCGTACTGCGACGGCCAGGTGTTGATCCCACAGCTGGCGCCGGCCGTCGGGATGAGCGACGCGGACCTTCAGGGCTGGATCGGCACTCTCGATCCCGGCCGGGCGGTGCGGATCCAGCAGGCGTACCCGCTCGCCTTCTTCGACCTGCACCTGCGGAACCGGGGGCGGGGGCATCTGCTCGACGGCCCGTGCCCGGCCTTCCCGGAGGTGAAGTTCATCCCGTGAAGCGGCGGACCACATCACTCCACCTGCGCGCCGCGCAGTCTTCAGGTCAGGCGTGTGCCAGGTCCAGCAGGACCTTGGAGGCGACGGTACGGTCGTGGGCGATGTCGAAGGCCGCCCGGGTGTCGGACAGCGCGAAGGTGTGCGTCACGACGGCGTCGACGGGCAGGCCGCCGGCCAACAGTCCGATGGCCTCGTCGAATTCGGTGTCGAAGCGGAAGGCGCCGCGCAGCTCCAGCTCACGGGTGACGGTGATGTTCCCCAGCAACGGCACCTCGCCGGGAGGCAGCAGCCCGAGGAGGACGACCGTGCCGCCCCGGCGGGTCCGCTCCACGCAGGTCCGCAGTCCCGCGGGCGCTCCGGAGGCTTCCACCGCGACGTCGAAGGACGTGTCCCAGGCGTCGTCCTCCGCGCCGACCTGGACGGTACCGGTGGCACCGCAGGCTTTCGCGATCCGCAGGGGCGTTTCCATCAGGTCGCTCACCACGATCCCGGCGGCACCCTCATGGCGCAGGACCGCGGTGACGAGGCAGCCGATCGGTCCGGCGCCGGTCACCAGGACACGCTTGCCGCGTACGTCGCCGGCGCGTCGTACCGCGTGCAGGGCCACGGACAGCGGCTCGGCCAACACCGCGCGCCGCAGGTCGAGGTGCGGCGGCAGGACGCGGATCTGGGCGTCCGGGACGGTGACGTGCTGGGCGAAGCCGCCCTGGACGTGCGGGGTGCGGGCGGCGCTGCCCAGGTAGCGCGTGCCGGCGCACACGTTGCGCCGTCCCGCGCCGCATTCGGCGCACTGGTCGCACGGGGTGGCCGGGTGGACCGCGACCGGGGTGCCGGCGGGCGGCCCGTCCGCACCCGGGCCGAGGGCGGACACATGGCCCACGATCTCGTGGCCCAGCACCATCGGCTCCCGCACGGTGAAGTCACCGACCCGGCCGTGGCGGTAGTAGTGCAGGTCGGATCCGCAGATGCCGCCGAAGGCGACGGCGACGGCCACCTCGCCGGGGCCGGGCGCGGACGGCGTGAACTCCTCCACGCGGAGGTCTCCTGCCGCGTGGATGACGCAGGCGTGCATGGTGGGGCTTCCTTCCGGGATCAGAGGGCTCCGGGGTCAGAGGGCTCCGAGGTCAGAGGACGGAGAGCATGCCACCGTCGACGTACAGGATCTGTCCGTTGACGAAGTCGGAGGCCGGGGACACGAGGAAGACCAGGGCGCCGATGAGGTCCTCGACCCTGCCCCAGCGGCCGGAGGGGGTGCGTCGGCGCACCCAGGCGCTGAACTCCTCGTCGGCGACCAGGGCCGAGGTCAGCTCCGTGTCGAAGTAGCCGGGGCCGATGCCGTTGACCTGGATGCCCAGGGGGCCGAGGTCCGCGCACATGCCCTTGGTGAGCATCTTCAGGCCGCCCTTGGTGGCCGCGTACGGCGCGATGCCGGGCCGGGCCACCTCGCTCTGCAACGAGCAGATGTTCACGATCTTGCCGTGGCCGCGCGCGGCCATGCGCCGGGCGACCTCACGGCCGACGAGGAAGGCGCTGGTGAGGTTGGTGTCGAGCAGTGCGTGCCAGTCCTCGTCGGAGAACTCCAGCAGCGGTCTGCGGTGCTGTGCCCCCGTGTTGTTGACGAGGATGGAGAGCGCGCCCGCCGCCTCCTCGGCGCGGGCGACGCCCGCGGTGACCGCCGCCGGGTCCGTGACGTCGAAGGCAGCGGCGTGGACCCGGTCGCCGTGCACGGCGGCGAGTTCGGCGCGTGTCTTCTCCAGCGCGTCGGCGTCCCGGCCGTTGAGGACGACCGTGCAGCCGGCGTCCAGCAGCCCTGCCGCCAGTGCCTTGCCGATGCCGCGGCTGGAGCCGGTCACCAGGGCGGCCCTGCCCGTGATGTCGAAGGACGGGTGGCTCATGCGGGCACCCCACCGGGAACCGCGGGTGTGCCGGGCAGCGGCGTGCGGGCGGGGCGGCCCGCCAGGACGTCGAGGATGTTGTCGACGGCCAGGTCCACCATCGCGGCGCGGGTGGCCGCGGTGGCCGACCCGATGTGCGGGAGAGTGATCACGTTCGGCTCGGCGACGAGCGGGGAGAGGTCCGCTCCCATCGGTTCCCGCTCGAAGACGTCGAGGCCGGCCGAGTGCAGGGCGCCCCGCCGGACCGCCTCGAGCAGGGCCGCCTCGTCGATCACGCCGCCGCGCGAGGTGCTGACGAGGGTCGCCGACGGCTTCATGGCGGCGAGTTCGCGGTGGGAGATCAGGTGCCGTGTCTCGGCGGTGAGCGGTACGTGCAGCGACACGATGTCCGACTCGGCCAGCAGCGTCTGGAGACCGACCCGTGTCGAGACGGCGTCGTCGGCCGCGTACGGGTCGTGGTGGATCACACGCATGCCGAAGTCCTGGGCCCGCCGGGCCACCGCACGCCCGATCTGCCCGTAGCCGACGAGGCCGAGGGTGGCCCCGTGGACGTCGAGACCCAGGTGGTCGCCCATCCGGAACTGGTCCCAGGCGCCGCGGGCCAGGCTCGCGGCGGCGGCGCCGAGGCGTCGGCGGGCCGCGAGGATCAGGGCGAAGGTGAGGTCGGCGGTGGTCTCCGCCAGGACTCCGGGTGTGTGGGTGACGACGACGCCGCGCTCGGCGGCGGCAGCCCGGTCCACGTTGTCGAAGCCCATGCTCGCCAGCGCGATCACCCGCAGGGACGGGCCGGCGGCGGCCATCAGCGCGGCGTCCACCGCGTCGTTGCCCAGGGCGAGGATGCCGGTGCTGCCGGGGGCGAGGGCGGCGAGATCCCCGGGGCTGGGCTTGTCGGCGCCCGCCCAGGACACCACCTCCGCCTTCTCGGCAAGCCGCCGCAACCCGGAACCCGGCAGGTCCTTCCGGGTGCTGAGCAAGCGAATCGTCATCTGTTTTCTCCAGTAACAGGACAGGTGTATTTCCGGCATCGGTGCCGGAAATTACCCTGTCGGCCGGCCGCAGTTACCTCACGCTAGCCACGGCTCGTACCGGCAACAAATACCAATCCGGTGTGACGCTATTGCTCTTTCTTATCGCTGCTCGGACAGTCGTGAAAGGCCCGTACCAGTTCGAGGAAGACGTTGTGCACGGCCAGCGCCGGTTCGGACAGCGGCTGGTTGTCGGAAGTGACCATGGAAAGCTTCACCTGGATGACCGGGTCCACGATGCGGCGCACGCTCAGGGAGCGCACGTCGAGGATCGCGCGCGCCGCGGAGCCGGGCAGGACCGTGGCGCCGAGCCCGTCCTCCACGGCGTTGACCAGAGTGAGCGCGGACTCGACCTCGCCCACCACGTCCGGTTCCAGCGAGGCATGCTGGAACGCGGCGTCCACCACCTGCCGCACGGTGTGGATCCGGCTGGGCAGCAGCAGCGGCACCCGCTCCAGTTCCCGCAGGCTCACCTCGTCCTCGCGCGGGTCCCGCGTCCCGTCCGGGGCGCCGATCAGGAACAGGTCCTCGGTGCGCAGGTGCTCGAACTGCACGCCGCGCAGCGGTCCCGCACCGTAGATGAACGCCATGTCCATCCGGCCCGTCATGATGGCCTCGCTGATCACCCCGCCGAAGTTCTCGTTGACGTGCAGCAGGATCTCGGGGTACCGCTCGCGCACCCTCTTGAGCAGCGGAAGGGCGAGCGCCGCGCCCAGGCTGTAGGGGGCGAGGCCCACCGAGACACTGCCGGCGGGCGCGCGCCCCGACACCCGGACCGCCGCGTGGGCGAGGTCGACCTGCCTCAGGATCAGCTGGGCGTGGCGGTACAGGGCCCGGCCGGCCTCGGTCGGTGCGACGCCGCGTTTGCTGCGGATCACCAACTGCTGCCCGAACTGCGCCTCCAGGGCGGACAACTGCTGGCTCAGTGCCGGCTGGGCGATGTGCAGGATGTCGGCCGCGCGCGTGATGCTCCCCGCGTCAATGATCTTGATGAACGAGTAGAGACGCCTGGTGTCCACGAGGGGCCTTCCGTCGAGCGGAGTCACATCGTAGGAAGCCCGCGGGGTGGAGCCCAGCCCCAGGACGGCGCGGACGTGGGCGGCGTCATACGAATCCGCGATAACGCCAAACCGAACAGGTATTGGCGGCCCGGTGAGGATTGGATTAAGTTGACCGGAACATCGTCCGAGGAACTGCCCGAAGCCGCCCTTCCCGTCGAATTCGAATTATCGATTCGAATCGTCGACCGGAATGTGCGCCGACGCCACGAATCCATTTCTTCCCGGAGGACGCCTTGATCCATATGGTCGATCTCGTCGCCGATCTCGGCGAGGGCTTCGGGGCCTACACGATGGGCGATGACGAAGCCCTTCTGGAATTGCTCACCTCCGCCAATGTCGCCTGCGGCTTCCACGCCGGCGACCCGCGCATCATGGACGCCACCGTCCGCGCCTGCGTGGCGAACGGCGTGAGCGTCGGCGCCCACCCCAGCTTCCCGGACCTGGTCGGCTTCGGCCGGCGCGCCATGGACCTGACCCCCGAGGAAGTACGCACCGACGTGCTGTACCAGGTCGGCGCCCTCCAGGCGTTCGCCCACGCCCACGGCACCCGTGTGCGGCACGTCGCACCGCACGGCCGGCTGGGCAACCTGGTCGCCGTCCGCGCCGACTACGCGACCGCGGTCGTGGAGGCCGTGGCCTCGCTGGACGACTCCCTGATCGTGCTCGCCCAGGACGGCGAACTCGCCGACGCCGCCCGCACCCGCGGTCTGCGGGTCGCCATCGTCGGGATCGCCGACCGGGCCTACCGGGACGACGGCACCCTCGTGCCCCGCTCCGAACCCGGCGCCGTGATCCACGACGCGGACGAGATCGCCCGCCGCACCCTGCGCATGGTCACCGAGGGCGTCATCAGCAGCGTCGGCGGCAAGGACATACCGGTCGCCTGCGACACGGTGCTGCTGCACGGAGACACCCCCGGCGCCCTCGCGCTGGCCGGACGGATCCGGTCCGAACTCCTCGCCGCGGACGTGCGCATCACCGGCCTCGACGAGGTGTTGAGCGGCGAAGAGCGCCAGAGGCCGCTGACATGAACGCCAACGTCGTGATCTCGGACTGCGGTGACTCCGCGCTGATCGCCAAGGCGGCCGGCCTGGGCACCGAGGAGGCCTGGCAGCTCGTCCACGCCCTGGCGGACGCACTCGACTCCCTCCACATCCCGGGCATCCAGGACGTCGTGCCCACCTACGACACCCTGCTCGTGGAATTCGACTGCGCGGGCACCGACCACGACACCGTACGCGCCATCCTCTGGCACGAGGCCGCGCGGTTCGCCTCGACGGCCCCCCGCTCCCGGGCATCCCGACGATTCGTCGTGCCCGTCGTCTACGGCGGGGAACACGGTCCCGACCTGCCCGAGGTCGCAGCCCAGCTCGGCCTCACCGAGAGCGAGGTCGTCGCTCTGCACAGCGGATCCGACCTCACCGTCCGCTGCCTCGGCGCCCCCGCCGGCGCGCCCATGATGGACGGCCCGCCCTTCCCCGCGCCCGTGCCGCGCCTGGCCTCGCCCCGTGTCCGGGTCGACCCCGGCTGCGTGGCCGTCGCCGGCCGCCAGGCAGTGATCTGCCCCATGCCCTCGCCCGGTGGCTGGCCGCTCCTCGGCCGCACCCCGGTCCGCGTGCTCGACCCGCACGGCGACCCGCTCACCGCCTACCTCCCCGGCGACACCTTCCGGTTCGTCCCCATCACCCCCGACGAGTGGGACGCCCATGCCGGCACCCCCTTGGGGGCCTGCCATGGCTGAGACCCTCACCATCCGCACCCCCGGCCTCACCACCGTGCAGGACCTCGGCCGCACCGGACGCTCCCGCTACGGCCTGCCCGCCAACGGGGCCTGCGACCAGCACTCGGCGCGTGTCGCCAACGTGCTGTGCGGCAACGACGAACGGGCACCGCTGCTGGAGCTCACCGCGCTGGACTTCGCGTGCACCCCGTCCAGCGACATCCTCGTCGCCGTGACCGGAGCGCCCGCCGACGTCACCGTGGGCGGCGTGCCCGCACCGCAGTGGCAACCCGTCCCCGTACGGGCGGGCGACACGATCCGGGTGGGCGACATCCGCGAAGGGCTGCGCGTCTACCTCGCCGTCCTCGGCTCCTTCGAGGCCGACTACCTCCAGGGCAGCTGTGCCCCGGACACCGTCCTCGGCTTCGGGACCGGTCTGGCCGCCGGAACCGAACTGGTCCTGCGCACGGCCTGCCCGCCCCTCGCCCACCCGTTCTCCGGCATCCCGCTGTTCCGACTGCACCCACCCGTCCCGCGTCACTCCGCACCGTGGACGATCGACGTCACCGACGGCCCCGACCGGGCCGACTTCGGCGACACCGCGGCCCGCCTGTACACGGCACCGTTCACCGTCACTGCGCGCAGCAACCACATCGGCCTCCGTCTGGAGGGCCGCGTACCGCGCCGCATCACCCAGGGCGAGATCCTCTCCCGCGGCGTACCCGTCGGAGCCGTCGAGGTGCCGGCCGGGGACGAACTCCTCGTGCTGCACCGCGGGCGCGGCGTCACGGCCGGCTATCCCGTCCTCGCCGTCGTCACCGCCACCGGGCTCTGCGCGCTCGGGCAGGTCAGACCCGGGCAGACCGTCCGCTTCCGCCACCGCACCCTCGACCAGGCGGTCACCGCCCACCGGGCGCAGCGGGGTGCCGTCGAGGCCCTCAAAGAGCGCGTCCGCACCGCGTTCGACACCCTGCACATCCCCGTTCCTGCCCCCGTCCCCCTCCCCATCCCTGTGCCCGTCCCCATCCCCGTCCCCGTCGGCGGCTGACCGCTGTCCCGGTCAGCCGCCCCCCTCGACCACCCCACACCTGGCCGAGAGCACCCCATCCCCGATTGCTCCCTCCCCGCTTGCTCCGAGACAGGAGAAGTCATGAGCACCGTGGCCGCTCAGCCGGTACCCAACACCGTCGACCCCAGAACAGCCCGCAAGATCACGCTCGCCGGATGCATCGGCATCTTCGCCGAGCTCTACGACAACGGCATCTTCGGCTTCATGGCCGGCACGCTCGCCGCCGTCTTCTTCCCCGGCTCCCGCGACGCCGTCCAGCTCGTCTTCCTCGGTTACGCCGTCTCCTTCTTCTTCCGCCCCCTCGGCGGCGTCATCTGCGGCCACCTCGGCGACCGCATCGGCCGCCGGCGCATGCTCGTCTTCGTCATCCTGCTGATCAGCGCCGCGACCGCGGCCATCGGCGTGCTGCCGTCCTACGCGGCCATCGGCGTCGCCGCCCCGGTGACGCTGATCCTGCTGCGCATCGCCCAGGGCTTCTCCGTCGGCGGCGAGGCGTCCGGCGCGATGAGCTTCCTCGCCGAGCACGCCCCGGAGGGCAAGCGCGGCCTGTACACCAGCTACGCGCAGATCGCGTCCTTCCTCTCCCTGCTCACCGGCACCCTGATCGCAGCGGCCATGACCAGCGGACTCGGCGCCGACCGCATGGAGTCCTGGGGCTGGCGCATCCCGTTCCTGCTCGCCGTGCCGCTCGGCATCACCGGCATCTACATCCGCAGGCGCATCAGCGACACGCCCAACTTCACGCGCCTGCGCGAGGAGAACGGCCTGTCCAGGAACCCCCTGAAGGAGGCGTTCTCCTCCGCCGAACACCGCCGGGCCATGCTGCTCGCCCTGTTCATCCCGCTGATGAACGGCTCCGGCTACTACGTCCTGTTCACCTACATGCCCACCTTCATGAGCACCGAGCTGCACTTCGGCAAGGTCCAGGGCCTCCTCGTCACCGCCTCCAGCCTGGTGGCGATCTGCCTGGCCATCCCGTACATGGGCCGGCTGTCCGACCGGATCGGCCGCAAGAAGGTCATCGCCGGCTCCGCGATCGCCATGGCCGTCGTCGGAATCCCCTGTTACCTGCTGATAGGCACCGGCAACGTCGTCCTGGCCATCGTCGGCGCGTGTGTCATGGCCGTCGTCTTCGCGGGCCACACCGGCGTGATCCACGTCCTCCTGGTCGAGCTCTTCCCCACCCGGCTGCGTTACTCCGCCTACGGCCTGGGCTACAACATCTCCTCGGCCCTCTTCGGCGGCACCGCCCCGCTCCTCATGACGTGGCTCATCGCCACCACCGGCAATGTGAACATGCCGGCCTTCTACGCGGTCCTCACCGCCCTCGGCACCCTCGCCGCGGTCTCGGTGGTCAAGGACCGGGCGCACCTCCCGCTGCGCGACGCCTGACCGGCAGCACCCCACCCCACCCCACCCTCAAGGAGCATCAGCATGCCCATCTCCGACTACCGGACCGCCCTCGTCACAGGTGCGTCCACCGGAATCGGAGCCGTCGTCGTCGAGCGCCTCGCCAAGCGGGGCCTCGAAGTCCACGCCGTGGCCCGTAACGCCGAACGCCTCCAGGCACTCGCGGACGCCACCGGGGCCGTCCCGCATCCCGTCGACATCACCGACACCGAGGCCCTGACCAGGACCCTCGAGGGCCTGGACATCGACGTCCTCGTCAACAACGCCGGCGTCTCCCGCACCGGCAACATCCTCAGCGCCGACGAGTTCGCCGTCGACGAGCAGATCGCCGTGAACATCCAGGCCGTCCTGCACCTCGTCCGGCTGCTGATGCCCGGCATGGTCGAGCGGGACCTCGGACACATCGTCAACATCAGTTCCATCGCCGGGGTCTACAACTTCGGCGGCAACACCATCTACCACGCCACCAAGGCCGCCGTGCACACCCTCTCCCGCCAGCTGCGGGTCGACGGTTACGGCCGCCGGGTCCGGGTCACCGAGATCTGCCCCGGCCGCGTGGAGACCGAGATCTTCGGTCGTCTGCTCGGCGACATGGAGGCGGCCCAGCGCCAGTTCTACGACGGCTACGAGTCCCTCAAGCCCGAGGACATCGCCGACAGCATCGAGTTCGCCGTCGACTCGCCGCGGCACGTCAACATCGGCCACATCGAGATCCTGCCCACCTTCCAGGTCCCCGGCGGCCTGAACTTCGAGCGCCGCGAGGGCTGAGCACCATGACCGTCGCCCACACCACAGCGGCCCGGGTGCGCCGCATCAACCCCTCGCCCAGCACGGCCGCCGCCCAACGCGTGCGCGAGCTCAAGAGCCAGGGGCTCACCATCCACGACCTGACCGTCGGCGAACCCGACTTCGACACCCCGGCCCACGTCAAGGCGGCGGCGGTACGGGCGATCGAGGCGGGGGAGACCAAGTACACCCCTGTCAACGGCACTCCCCGACTGCGGGCCGCGGTCATCGACAAGCTCCGCTCCCGGCACGGCCTGCACTACACGGACGCGCAGATCACCGTCGGCGGCGGCGCCAAGCAGGTCATCTTCCTCGCCCTCATGGCGACCCTGGACGAGGGCGACGAGGTCGTCGTGCCCGCCCCGTACTGGGTGTCGTACCCCGACATGGTCCTCGCCAACGACGGCACCCCCGTCGTCGTGCCCTGCTCCGAGACCGACGGCTTCAAGCTCACGCCCGGCGCGCTGCGGGAGGCCCTGACCGACCGCACCCGCTGGGTCGTCCTCAACACCCCCGGCAACCCCACCGGCGCCGCCTACACGACGGACGAACTGCACGCACTCGCCGAGGTGCTGCTGGACAACCCCCGGGTGCGGGTGCTCACCGACGAGATCTACGACGAGATCTGGTACGACGACGGGCGGAGCCGCTCACTGGCCGCCGTCGAACCCCGCCTGGCCGACCGGGTCTTCCTCACCAACGGCGTGTCCAAGACGTACGCGATGACCGGCTGGCGGCTCGGCTACGGAGCCGGCCCCGCCGACCTGGTCTCCGCCGTCAACACCCTCCAGTCGCAGATCTCCTCCTGCCCCTCCTCCGTGAGCCAGGCCGCCGCGGCCGCCGCGCTGACCGGCCCCCAGCACTTCGTCGAAGAGTCGGTCCGGGTCTACCGCGGCCGGCGCGACACCACCACCAAGCTCGTCAACGACATCCCCCACCTGAGCTGCACCGCCCCCGCCGGCGGCTTCTACCTGCTGGTGAACTGCGCCGACGCCATCGGCCTGCGCACCCCGGACGGCGAACGCATCGACAGCGACGAGCAGTTCGCCCGCTACCTGCTGGACAGCCGGCAGGTCGCCGTGATCCACGGCTCCGCCTACGGCGCACCGGGCTACTTCCGCATCTCCTTCGCCACCTCCGCCGACGTCCTCGCCGAGGCCTGCGCCGGCATCGCCGCGGCCTGCGCCGCCCTCACCCCGGCCGTGTCCACCTGAAGGACCCCCATGACCAACATCAGTACGAAGTTCGAGCGCCCCGACCCCGGCCTCGTCGAGCAGCTGAGCGCCTTCTCCGCCGCGACGATCCACGAGGCCCAGGGCCGTCTGGGCGCCCTCGACTCCACCATCAAGCCGGTCGACCACCGTATGAGGCTCTGCGGCCCGGCCTTCACCGTCGTCTGCGCACCGCGCGACAACCTCATGCTCCAGACCGCGATCCACTACGCCCTGCCCGGCGACGTCATCGTCGTCTCGGGCGGTGCCTACGCGGAGGCCGGCTCCTTCGGCGACGTCCTGGCCAACGCGTGCCAGTCGAAGGGACTCGGCGGCCTGATCACCGACACCGGCGTCCGGGACACACAGGAGCTGCGCGCACTCGGCTTTCCCGTCTTCTCCCACAGTGTCTGCATCAAGGGCACCGTCAAGGAGACCGTCGGCCCGCTCTGCGAGCCGGTCACCGTCGGCGGCCAGCTGATCCGGCCCGGCGACGTGGTCAGCGCGGACGCCGACGGCGTGGTGGTCGTCCGGTGCGAGGACCTCGAAGAGGCCATCGCCGCGTCCCGGCGACGCACCGACGCCGAGGCCGGCTTCATCGCCGCGTACCGGTCCGGCAGGACCGTGGCCGAGATCTGCGGCCTGGCGCCGCTCCTTGCCGCGAAGGGCGTGGTGGTCGACGAGTGAGGCGGCGGCGCGAGGGGGCGCACGGCGCGTGGTGTCATGGGCATCCGCCGGTGCTCGCCCTCGTCGACGCGCCCCCTGTGCCGAGCCGGCCCGTGGCGGGGTCCGTGGACCCGCCGGGGTGGGCCTGCCGCTTCTCGTACGCCGGGCCGCGGGTCCTTCACCTGCCGGAGTCGAGTACGCCGCTCACCGAGGTGGATCTGGCCGGGTTGGCGGAGGCGGAGCTCGCGCAGGTGCGGTACCGGCGGCCCGAAGTGCTCGGGCGGTCGCTGTTCAACCGGTGGGGGCGAGCGGACCGGTGGCGGCCCGATAGGCGCGCAGGAAGGCCGCGACACCACCTGTGATCAGGCGGTCCGTCTCCTCCTTGGGCAGCGGCCGGACCCCGTAGTGGGACAGCTGCACGATCGCGTGCGAGGTCAGGGCCGAGAAGTGGGCGCCCGCCAGGGCCGCGTCGCCGTGGACGTCGAGCAGGCCCGCGTCGGCGAGGCCGGTCATCGTCTCGGCCATGGCCTGCCCGACCGGGCGCGGTCCCTCGTCCTGCCATGCCTGGAGGACCTCGGGCGGGACGTGGTCGGCCTCGGCGTGGATGTGGCGGACGAGCGCGAAGTGGTTCGGGTAGTCCGTCATGAGGTCCACGAACGCGCGGGCCAGGGCGACGAGGTCGCGCTCCAGGTCCTCGGGGCGGGGTGGGCGGCCGGGGGCCAGCACCGCGTGGAGACGGGCGAGCTGGGCGTCGCGCACCTCGGTGGAGGTCCAGGTGACGACCGTACGGAAGAGCTGGGCCTTGCCGCCGGGGAAGTGGTTGTAGAGCGTGCGCGTGGAGATGCCGGCCTCGGCGGCGAGCGCGTCCACCGGGGCCCGCGTGTAGCCCTCGCGGCCGAAGACGGTGCAGGACGCGCGCGCGATGGCGATCTGCTTCTCCAGCTTGCGCGGTGGGACCTCGCGCCGCGCCTGTGCCATCCGGTCCTCGTTGCTGTCGGCCACCAGTCGTCTCCCAGCCTCGCGATCCACATCTACAACGCACGTTGTAATTGTTACAACGTGCGTTGTAGTTTACCTGAAGGAGCCGCAGCGGCGGCTCACCTCAAGAGGGATACGAGGGGACACCCATGTCTGCAACCGACAGCACCGACAGCACGGCCACCACCCCGCTGCGCGTCGCCGTCATCGTCGGCAGCGTCCGCGAGGGCCGCCAGGCGAGCGCCGTCGCCGAGTGGTTCCTCGGCACGGCCGCCGGTGACGACGGACTGGAATTCGACGTCGTCGACCTCGCGGACGTCCACCTGCCGCTGGTCATGCCCGGCTGGGGCGGCACACCGGACCCCGAGGCGGTCGCCGCGCTGAAGGACGTCTCGCCGCGGCTGGACGCCGCCGACGCGTTCGTCGTGATCACCCCCGAGTACAACCACAGCTTCCCGGCGGCCCTGAAGAACCTCATCGACTGGCACCACGGCCAGTGGCAGGCCAAGCCGGTCGGCTTCGTGTCGTACGGCGGTCTCGGCGGCGGGCTGCGCGCCGTCGAACAGCTCCGGCTGGTCTTCGCCGAACTGCACGCCGTCACCGTGCGCGACTCCGTCAGCCTGCACGGGCCGTGGTCCGGCCTCGGGGAGGACGGCGCCCCGCGCGACGCGGCCGTCTGCGCCGGTGCGGCCAAGGGAATGCTCGGGCAACTGGCCTGGTGGGGGCGGGCGTTGCGGACGGCCCGCGTCGAACGGCCGTACGCGGCCTGACGGGGGGCCGGGGAACATGAGCGCGACCGGGACCGCCGAGGCGGTGGCCGGGGCGCGAGGTGGCGCGTCCGCCGCCGCGCTCCGCCGCACCGTCACCGTCGTGATCATCGGCTCCGTGATGTCGGTGCTCGACATGACGATCGTCAACGTCGCGATGCGCGGCCTCTCGGAGTCCTTCGGCGCGCCGCTGGAGACGATCCAGTGGACCGCCACCGCGTACACGCTGGCACTCGCCGCGGTCATCCCCACCTCGGGGTGGGCGATGGGCCGGATCGGCGCCAAGCGCACCTACCTGACCGCCCTCGCCCTGTTCACCCTCGGTTCGCTGCTCGCCGCCTGCGCCTGGGACGCCCGCAGCCTCATCGCCTTCCGCGCGGTGCAGGGACTCGGCGGCGGGCTGCTCATGCCCGTCGGGATGGCGATGGTGATGCGGGTCGCGGACCGCGCCCGGCTGGGCCGGGCCATGGGGCTGCTCGGGCTGCCCATCCTGGTCGGCCCCGCGGCCGGGCCGGTCCTCGGCGGCCGGCTCGTCGACGTGGCCTCCTGGCACTGGATCTTCCTGGTGAACCTGCCCGTCGGCGCGCTGGCCCTGATCCTCGCCGGGAAACTGCTCCCGCGGGACCGGCCCGTGCGGGCATCCGCACCACCCGGACTGGACGTCCCGGGCCTGCTGACGCTCTCCCCGGGGCTCGCGCTGCTGCTGTTCGGGCTCGCCCGGGGCGGTGAGCGGGGTGAGTTCACCGCGCCCGGCGCGTTCGCGCCCGCGCTCGCCGGTGCCGTGCTCGTCGCCGCCTTCGTACGACGTGCGCTCACCGCCCGTGCCCCGCTGCTCGACCTGCGGCTGCTGCGCGACCGTACGTTCGCCGCCGGGGCCGCCACGCTCGCGCTGTTCGGCTGCGGCTACTTCGGGTCGATGCTGCTCGGGCCGCTGTACTGGCAGCAGGAGCGGGGCATGACCGCGACGGCCGCCGGGCTGCTGGCCGCACCGGTCGGGCTGGCCGTCGGCACGGCGATGCAGGTCGCCGCGCGGCTGGTCGACCGGGTGTCGCCGCGGCGGCTGATCGCGGCGGGGGTCGTGGTGGGCGCGCTCGGGATGGCGCTGGGGGCGCTCCAGGTCGGTCAGGAGGGGGTGGCGCCCTGGCGGGTGGTCTGCTCGGCCGCGGTGATGGGCGTCGGCTCCGGCATGGTGCTGATGCCGACGATGACGACCGCGACCCGCGAGCTGCCCGGCGACCGGGTGGCCGCCGCCAGCACCGCGCTGAGCATCAACTCCCAGGTGTGGGCCTCGGTGGGCACCGCGCTGCTGTCGGTGGTGCTGGGCACGGTGGGCGCGGACCCGGCGGGGTTCCGGATCGCGTACGCGGTCGCGGCGGGGCTGCTGGCCCTGGCCCTGCTGCCCGCGGTGCTGCTTCCGGGGCGGCTCAGCCCACGCTGAGTTCCGTCAGCTCCGCGAGCGGCAGCGTGTGCTGGGTCTGGAGCACCTTCGCCCGCAGGTAGCGCACGTTGTGGGCGGTGGTGAAGACGCCCGTGGGCACCCGGTCGCGGACGACGAGGCCCAGGCCGCGCAGCTGGTCGGCCTTGTCGGGGTTGTTGGAGAGCAGGTCCAGCTCCTCGATGCCGAGGGCGCGGAGCATCTGGCCGGCCGACGTGTAGTCGCGGGCGTCCTCCGGCAGGCCGAGGGCGGCGTTGGCCTCGTAGGTGTCCAGGCCCTGGTCCTGGAGGGCGTACGCGTCGAGCTTGTTGTAGAGGCCGATGCCGCGGCCCTCCTGGCGGAGGTAGAGCAGGACGCCACCGCGGTCGGCGATGCGCTCGACCGCCTCGCGCAGCTGGGGGCCGCAGTCGCAGCGGGCCGAGCCGAAGACGTCCCCGGTCAGGCACTCGGAGTGCAGGCGGACCAGCGGGACGGTGCCGGGGTCGGGGCGGCCGAGGACGACGGCCACGTGCTCCTGGCCGTCGGTCAGGCCGTGGAAGGTGACCAGTTCGGCGTCGACGCTGTAGCCGTCGTGGAAGCGCAGCGGTACCCGGACGCGGGCGCGCGGGGTGGCGGCGGGGGTGTCGGGCATGCGGGTCTCCGGGGTTCAAGGAGTTTCAGATTTGAAGCAGTTGCCGGGAACCCTACCCCATGCTTTAAATTTGAAGCAACGGATTCGCGGATCTCGTGCGGAGATCACGAACAGGACTTCGGCGACCGGCGCCGCCACGGCACGTCGTCCGGCGCGGACCCCGCCTCCTCGCCCTGGAGCGCGTCGGCGACCGAGCTGAAGATCTCCTCCAGCTGCCGTACCTGTTCGGGGCTGAGGCGGTCGAAGAGGGAGGCCCGTACGGTCGCCACGTGACACGGTGCCGCACGTTCCAGGACGGCCATCCCCTCGTCGGTCAGCGCGGCGATGCTGCCCCGCTTGTCGGACGGGCACCCCTCACGCCGTACCAGGCCGTCCTTCTCCAGCCGGGTCACGGCGTAGGTCAGCCGGCTCCGGGTGATCTTCGACCTCTCCGCGAGGTCGGTCATGCGCAGACTGTGTTCCGGCGCCTCGGAGAGGTTGGCCAGGATGGAGTAGTACAGGTGCGGCATGCCGGTGTCCTGCTGGAGCTGCCGGTCGATCGCGTCCTCCAGGAGCAGGCTGCCGGCGATGTACGCGCGCCAGGCGCGCTGTTCCTCGGGGGTGAGCCAGCGGGTCGTCATGCCACCAGTGTAGGTTTGTTTCAAACTTGAACCAAGACCCCGGGTCCGCCGAGTCCGGCCCTGCCCCGCCTCCCGAAGAGAGCGCGTCGATGCCCCGTCCGTACGTCCTGCTGTCCGCCGCCGTCTCCCTCGACGGCTACCTCGACGACACCGGCCCCGACCGGCTGCTGCTGTCCGGCCCGGCCGACTTCGACCGGGTCGACGAGGTACGGGCGTCCGTCGACGCGATCCTGGTCGGCGCCGGCACCATCCGCGCCGACAACCCGAGGCTGCTGGTCAACTCGGCCGAGCGACGGGCGGCCCGGCTCGCCGCCGGACGGGCGGAGTACCCCCTCAAGGTCACCGTCAGCGGCTCCGGCGACCTGGACCCGGACGCGAACTTCTGGCACACCGGTGGCGAGAAGGTCCTCTACACGACCGACCAGGGCGCCGAGCGGGCCCGCACCCTGGGCATCGCGGCCGACGTCGTCCCGCTGGGCGCGGATCTGGACTGGCCCGCACTGCTCGAACACTTGTACGCAGTGCGCGGGGTGCGCCGCCTGATGGTCGAGGGCGGCGGCATCATCCACACCCAGCTGCTGCGGCAGGGCCTCGCCGACGAGCTCCAGCTCGTCCTGGCCCCCCTCCTCGTCGGCGACCCGGACGCCCCCCGACTCTTCGGGCCCGGGGGCTACCAGGCCGGGCGGCTGCGGCTGCTGGAGACGCGCCGTATCGAGGACGTCGTCCTGATGCGCTACGAGCCGACCGCGCCCGGCACCGGCCCGGCGGCCCTCGCGGCCGACCGCCACTGGCTGCGGATCGCCTGCGAGCTGGCCGCGCTGTGCCCGCCCTCGGAGACGGCGTTCAGCGTCGGAGCGGTGGTGGTGGCCACCGACGGTACGGAACTCGCGCGCGGCCACTCACGCGAGGGGGACGATCCCGTGGTCCACGCGGAGGAGGCGGCGCTGGCCAAGATCCGGCCCGACGACCCGCGGCTGGCCGGCGCCACGGTGTACAGCAGCCTCGAACCCTGCGCCCGGCGGGCCTCCCGGCCGGCGCCGTGCGCCCGGCTGATCCTCGACGCGGGGGTACGCCGGGTGGTCACAGCCTGGCGGGAGCCGGACACGTTCGTCACCGACGCAGACGGGAGCGGGCTGCTGGCGGCCGCGGGTGTGGACGTGGTCGTCCTGCCCGAGTACGAGGAGGCCGCGAAGGCGCCGAACCGGCACCTGCCGGGCTGATCGAAAAGGAGTGTGCGAGTGGTCCCGCGGATGACGTACACTGGTGACACAACGACGCGGGGTGGAGCAGCTCGGTAGCTCGCTGGGCTCATAACCCAGAGGTCGCAGGTTCAAATCCTGTCCCCGCTACTGAAGGCTCAGGGCCGGAATCCAGTACACGGATTCCGGCCCTGAGTGTTTTCCCGGTCCTGAGCGCTTCCTGATCCCGATATCACGCACAGTCATGCACCGGGCGCCCTCCGCTTTGCATATGGGTAACCATCAAAACGTCTGTGACTGCTGAGGTGCCCCGCGCCCGGCTCAACTCGCCCGTTTTTCACCGGTCATCGCCCATAAGTTCTCCTGTGAAAACCATAATGATCAAGCCGAACGGCTTGGAAACTGACAGGTAGGTCTATTAACGTTCGATAACGCAGCGCGGTCGTCCCAGCCGTCACCCGCGACGGCTCCGTGCGCACATGCCGAATCCCGAAAGGGAACCGGGGAACCACCACCTTGGGGTGAATCACGCGAACACCGCCGTGAACTGCTTGAGTTCACGACTGGTATACGCGCGTAGGAGACCTTCCTGCTCCGAACCCGTCAGCTAACCCGGTAGGCGTTACGGAAGGAAGGAGCACGCCCGCGTGGCGTCCAACCCGCCTGCCCCCACAGCCCCGTTCGTGCCGAGCCAGCGCACCGAGACCTTCGGCTACGGCGAGTACCGCACCGACGAGGGCCCCTGGGAGGAGTGGAATCCCACCGAGGACTCCCTCGCCCCGGTACGCGGCCGGCACCGCGTCAGCAAGCAGCGCGGCGGCGGGCTCGCCCGCAGCTCCACCGTTCTGGGCGTCGGCGTGATAGCCGCCGTCGGCGCGGGCGGCATGGCCAGCGCCAACACCGGCAAGCCGCCGGTCCACATCTCCATGCCCGACCTGCCCTCCGTCGGCTCCCTGCTGGGCGACGACGCCGACGGCGCCAAGGCCACCGAGGCCAGCCTGGCCCACGTCGGCGTGGCAACCGCCGACAGCGACCAGGGCGGCACCGACGCCGGCGAGGCCCTGCGCAACCGGATCATGGCGCAGGCCGAGCAGCAGAAGAGCCAGGTCGACGGCAAGGCGACCGCCGCCGCCGTGGCCGCCGCGGAGAAGCAGTCCACCGCCGCGGCCGCCAAGGCGGAGAAGGAAGCCGCCACCGAGGCCGCCGCCGCCAAGGACAAGGCCGAGGCCGTCGCCAAGAAGCAGGCTGAGGCCGACCGCCTCGCCGCCCTGGCCAAGCAGTACACGCTGCCGACCTCCTCGTACACGATCACCGGCACCTTCGGGCAGCCCGGTGCCATGTGGTCCTCCGGCTACCACACCGGCCTGGACTTCGCGGCGCCGACCGGCACGCTCATCAAGGCCATCCACAGCGGCACGATCACCGAGGCGGGCTGGGCCGGCGCCTACGGCTACCGCACCATCCTCACCCTCGACGACGGCACCGAGCTGTGGTTCTGCCACCAGTCCTCGATCAACGTGAAGGTCGGCCAGAAGGTCAGCACCGGTGAGGTCATCGGCCGCGTCGGCGCCACCGGCAACGTCACCGGCCCGCACGTGCACCTCGAGGTCCACCCCGGCGGCCAGGCCACCGGCATCGACCCGATGGCATGGCTGCACAGCAAGGGCCTCACCCCCTGACGCGCCTCTCCGTTCCCCGGCAGCCCTGACGACACCCCCCCGACGTCAGGGCTGCCGGTCCGTCGCGGAATGCGCACCGCCGCCGCGGTGGTTGGATCAAGACATGGCTTCTCTTCGTAAACTCGGCAATTCCGATCTCGAGGTCTTCCCGCTCGCCCTCGGCGGCAACGTCTTCGGCTGGACCGCCGACGAGGCGCAGTCCTTCGCCGTCCTGGACGCCTACACGGCCGCCGGCGGCAACTTCGTCGACACCGCCGACTCCTACTCGGCGTGGGTCGAGGGCAACGAGGGCGGCGAATCGGAGACCGTCATCGGCAACTGGCTGAAGTCCCGTGGCAACCGCTCCGACGTCGTCATCGCGACCAAGGTCAGCCAGCACCCGAAGTACCAGGGCCTGACCGCCGGCAACATCAAAGCCGCGGCCGACGCCTCCCTGCGCCGCCTCGGCACCGACCACATCGACCTGTACTACACCCACTTCGACAAGACCGAGGTCCCGGTCGAGGAGATCATCGGGGCGCTCGACGAGCTCGTCCGGTCGGGCAAGGTGCGCTACATCGCCGCCTCCAACATCACGGCCGAGCGCCTCCAGGCGTCCCTCGACTTCTCCGAGCGCGAGGGCCTCGCCCGGTACGTGGCACTTCAGCCGCACTACAACCTCGTCTCGCGCGACACCTACGAGGGGCCGCTGCGGGACGTGACCGCCCGCGCCGGCCTCGCGGTCGTGCCGTACTACTCACTCGCCTCGGGCTTCCTCACGGGCAAGTACCGGTCCGGTACGACCGTGGACAGCGCGCGGGCCGGCGGTGCGGCGAAGCACCTCCGGACCGAGCGGGGGCAGAAGGTCCTGACGGCCCTGGACGAGATCGCCGCCGCGCACGACACCGCCGTGGCCTCCGTGGCCCTCGCCTGGCTCGCCGCCCGGCCGACGGTGGCGGCCCCCCTCGCCTCGGCCCGCACGGTGGACCAGCTGCCGGCGCTGCTCGGGGCGGCCGAGCTGGAACTCACCGGGGACGAGCTGGCGAGGCTCACCGAGGCGTCGGCGTAACCCGTCCCGCCTTCCCGCCAGTGCCGGGGCACTAGGTCCGGTACGGGTTGTGGGCGGTGTACGGCACCGCCGGATACCCGTAGCCGGGCCCGGGTCCGGGGCCGTGCACATAGCCGTACGCGCCCTGCACCCCGTACACCGGCCAGGGCGTCGGAACCACCGGAGCCGACGCCCGCGCGGCGTACTCCAGCGCGGGCCGCGCGAGCTGCCGCCTGTTCCACAGCTCGGCCAGCAGCTCCCGCTCCCGGACGACGAAGTCGGCCCCCGCCCGCCCGCGCCGCCCCCGGTGCCGCAGGAACGCCAGCGAGGTCGCGTACGCCTCGTACTGCGCCACCGCCCGCGCGGCCGGCTTGCCCCCGTGATGGCGGGCGTAGTCACGGGCCATCCGCCGGGCCCGCATCGAGCCCAGTGCGAACGGCTCGCCCGGCCCCAGCCACCCGGCGAGCACGTACGCCGGAAGCTCCTCCCGCACGGTCCGCAGCTCCCGCTGGCGCGTCCAGATCACCAGCCAGGTCAGCAGCCCGAACGCGGGCAGCATGAAGGTCCCGTACACGGCGAAGAAGCCGTACTCGCCGAAGGCGGAGGAGCCGTTCCACAGCGCGTGCATGCCCATCGCGAGCAGCAGCCCGCCCAGCGGCACCAGCACGCGCCGCACATGCTGCCGGTCGGCGGACAGGGCGGCGATGCCGAAGCCGATGCCGGTCATGACGGTGAACAGGGGGTGCGCGAACGGGGACATGATGACGCGCACGAAGAAGGTCGCGGCGGTCACGGAGGCGATGCCGCGGTCGCCGGTGATCTGGTCGGTGCCGAACGCGGTACCGAGATAGAGGATGTTCTCGGTGAAGGCGAACCCGGTGGCCGTGACCCCGGCTATCACCACCCCGTCCACGATCCCGGTGAAGTCCCGTCTGCGGAAGAGGAAGACGAGCAGGACGGCGGCGGCCTTGGCGGACTCCTCCACGATCGGCGCTATGACCGTCGCGCCGAGGGTGTCGGCGCTGGACGGGTCGGACGTCGTGGCTATCCACTTGGTGGCGAAGCTGTTGGCGACGATGGCTATCAGCGCCGCCGCGCAGGCGCCCCAGGCGAAGGCGAAGACCGTGTTCCGCCAGGGGCCGGGCTCGACCCGGTCCAGCCACCGGAAGGCGGCTATGAGCAGCGGGACGGGCAGCACGGCCAGCCCCAGCCCGACGAGGAACCCTTCCGTACCGGTCTGCTGCCGTACGAGGGCCAGGATGACGAGCCCGGAGAGCGCGAGCAGCATGATCAGCGCTCCGTACCGCACCCACCTGCGCTGCCACCAGTGCGGGTGCCGGAGCACACCGTCGACGGGACCGGCGGGGTGCGTCGGATACGGCGGAAAGGTGGCCACGGCATTGACCCTAACGTCGCTGCTGCTCCCGATGCTGTACGCGGCGGAACAACAGATCATTCACCACATGTCCCTTCTCCAGGCCCTGTCCCTCGAAACGGGTCAGCGGGCGGAAGTCGGGACGCGGCGCGAAACCGCCGTCGGACCGGGTGTTCTCGAAGTCCGGGTGCGCGGTCAGTACTTCCAGCATCTGCTCGGCGTACGGCTCCCAGTCGGTCGCGCAGTGCACGATCGCCCCGGGCCGCAGCCGGGTCGCGGCCAGGCCGAGGAACTCCGGCTGGATCAGCCGCCGCTTGTGGTGCCGCTTCTTCGGCCAGGGATCCGGGAAGTAGACGCGCAGCCCGTCCAGCGAGTCCGGGGTGAGCATCTCGCGCAGCAGGATGATGGCGTCGCCGTTGCCGACCCGGACGTTGGGCAGCCCGTCGCGGTCCGCGATGCCCAGGAGGTTGCCCTGGCCCGGGGTGTGCACGTCCACCGCGAGGATGTTGGTGCAGGGATCCGCGGCGGCCATCTGCGCGGTGGCCTCTCCCATCCCGAACCCGATCTCGAGCACGACCGGGTTGTCGTTCCCGAACAGCTCGGCGAGATCGATGTCCCGCCGCCCGTCGATGTCCAGCCCCCACTTGGGCCACAACCGCTGCAACGCGTCCGCCTGCCCCGCCGTCACCCGGCTCCGCCGCGGCTGGAAACTCCGGATCCGCCGCTCGAAGTGCGACCCCGCGGGATCCGCCTTCGGGCCGTCCGGGAACCGCGGCTCCCCCTTGGCCCGGCTGTGCCGGATGGACACACCGGGGGCGGGACGCGGGGGGCCGGGGGTTTCAGGGGCGTTCAACGAGTCAGACACAGTGAGTCGATTTTACGCGGGGCCGCCCGGACGTCGGACCGAACGGGACGGGGATCACCTCTGCTCCTCCAGCACGGCCAACGCCCGCCGCGCCACCTCCCGCCCGATCGGCAGCGAGGCGGTGGCCGCCGGAGACGGCGCGTTCAGCACATGCACCGCCCGGGGCCCCTCGCGGATCAGGAAGTCGTCCACCAGCGTGCCGTCCCGCAGCACCGCCTGCGCCCGCACCCCGGCGGGGGCCCGTACAAGATCGGCCTCTTCCACCGCGGGCAGCAGCCTGCGTACGGCCTCCGTGAAGGCGGCCTTCGACACCGACCGCCGGAATTCCCCGAGCCCGTACCGCCAGTGCCGCCGGGCGATGGACCACGACCCCGGCCAGGCCAGCGTCCCCGCCGCCTCCCGCGGCCGTACGACCCCCCAGCCGTACCCCTCGCGGGCCAGCGCCGGCACCGCGTTCGGCCCGATGTGCACGCCACCGTCGATCCCGCGCGTGAGATGCACCCCGAGGAACGGGAACGCCGGATCCGGCACCGGGTACACCAGCCCGCGCACCAGTCCCGGACGCGCCAGCTCGTAGTACTCACCCCGGAACGGCACGATCCGCACCCCGGGCTCGTCCCCGGTCAGCCGGGCCACCTCGTCGCAGTACAGCCCGGCGCAGTTCACCAGCACCCGCCCGCGCACGACGTCCCCGCCCGCGGTTCGTACGGCCACCCCGAGCTCCGGCCGCCGGTCGATCCGCTCGACCCGCGCGCCGTACCGGATCTCCGCCCCGGACGCCTCGGCCAGCTGCCGCGCGACGCCGACGAAGTCGCACACGCCCGTCGTCCCGACGTGTATCGCCGCGAGCCCCTGCACCTCCGGCTCGTACTCCGCGATCTGTGCCGCTCCGAGCTCCCGTACCGGTATCCCGTTCTCCCGGCCGCGCTGCACGAGCGCGTGCAGCCGCGGCAGCTCCTCCCGCTCGGTGGCGACGATCAGCTTGCCGGTGACGGCGTGCGCGACGCCGTACTCCGCGCAGAACTTCACCATCTCGGCCGCGCCCCGCACCCCGTACCGCGCCTTCAGGGAGCCGGGCCGGTAGTAGATCCCGCTGTGGATGACCCCGCTGTTGCGCCCCGTCTGGTGCCGGGCCGCTCCCGGCTCCTTCTCCAGCACGGTCACACGGGTGCCGGGCGCCGCGCGCGTGATCGCGTACGCGGTGGACAGCCCGACGATCCCACCACCGATCACGAGCACGTCGCAGTCGTACGCGCTCTCCCGCACCTGCCGCGCCACCTGGCACCACCTCCCGGTTCCGATAGTGCACTGCGCCACTGACAATGCGCTCAAACCCGGGAGACGGGCTCAGGCCGGTGCCATCAGCAGTGGGCGCGCCCGCTCCCGCAATTCCACCACCCGCGGTTCGTCCCCGTACGGCTCCAGCCGGTGCAGGAGATCCTTCACGTACTCGGTGGTGCGCGCCGAGGAGATCCGCCCGGCGACCTCGACCGCCCGCACACCCTGCTCGCAGGCCGCGTCCAGGTTGCCGGACTCCAGTTCGGCGACCGCGGAGACGACGAGCCGGAGCCCGTGCGAGCGCACGAACTCCTCCGTCGGCTTCGACAGCGCCTGCTCGGTGAAGCGGCGGACCTGGCGCGGGGCCTTCAGGTCGCGGTAGCACTCGGCGGCGTCGGCGGCGAACCGGTCGTAGCCGTAGAAGCCGAGCCAGGACGGGTCCTGGTCGCCGTCCCGGGAGCGCTCCAGCCAGCCCTCGGCGGCGCGCAGCGCCCCGCCGGCCGCGGGGGCGTCACCCGCGCGTGCGTGCGCGCGTGCCTCGACCAGGCGGAAGAAGCTCATGGTGCGGGCGGTGGCCAGGCCGCGGTTGCGCTCCAGGGCGGCCTGCGCGAGGTCGACGCCCTCGTCGCCGAAGCCCCGGTACGTCGCCTGGAGCGACATGGAGGCCAGCACATAGCCCCCGAGGGGGACGTCCGCGGCCGCGCGCGCGAGGCGCAGCGCCTGGATGTAGTAGCGCTGGGCGGCCTCCTGCTGGCCGGTGTCGAAGGCCATCCAGCCCGCCAGCCGGGTGAGTTCGGCGGTGGCCCCGAACAGGGCGCGGCCGACCTCGTCCGAGTACGAGCCGAGCAGCAGTGGAGCCGCCTCCACCCTGAGGCACTCGGGCACCATGGACGAACGCCAGTCGCCGCCTCCGTATTTGGAGTCCCAGCGCCTGGCGTCCTCGGCTGCCTCCCGCAGTTTCTGCACATCGCTGTGGCCGACTTTGATCGGTGCGCCGGAGCCCTCGGAGGGGTTCGCGTCCCGCGCGACCGAGCTGTCGGCGGGGGTTATCAGCCAGCGTGAGGCGGGCGTTGCGTATGCGCTCACTGCGAACGATCCGGCCAGCGACTGCCAGATGCCGCCGGCGCCGGCCCGGCGCCCGGCGAGGTCGAGGCGGTACAGTTCCGTGGCCGAGCGCACCGCCTGTCCCACGTCCCTGGGGAAGGCGAGGCCGACTTCGGGGGCGGGATCCGCGTCCGCCAGGCCGATCTCGTGGAGCGGCACCGGGCGGCCGAGCTTCTGGCCGATGGCGGCGGCGATGAGATGCGGCGCGGCACCCTGCGGCACCATGCCCTTCGACACCCAGCGCGCCACCGACGTCTTGTCGTAGCGAAGAGTCAACCCGCGTTGAGCGCCAAGATCGTTGACGCGTCGCGCGAGTCCTGCGTTGCTGATTCCCGCGAGGGCGAGAACGGCGCCGAGTTTTTCGTTCGGCCCGCGTTGCTCCCTGGACATGCGCCACCCCTCGACACAGACGGCTGCCGCGCTGGCATAACCACGCGGCATTCGTAAACCCAGCGTAGTTCGCCGCATCCCAAGCGTTAAGGGGCATTGTTCCGGATGGCGGGATTGTTGCCCGTCCGCGTCCGCCGGCCATGTACGCACCGTGCACGGGCTGTCGCGCCGTGCCCCCGCCGTGTGGCCGTGCGCCCGTCCGTGCGCTCTTCTCCGGCCACCGGGGGAGCGGTTCCATGGGTCACGCGTGGGTCGGCCCGCTGTACTGGATCCAGTGGGCTGGGGGACACCGCCACCTTCATCCCCGCGGGTGGCGGACCGGTCCGGGAGGCGATGCCCGCCTCCCGGACTGTGCGCTGTCCGTGCACTGCGCAGAGCATGTACGGAGCGTGCTCACGCCTGTTCCCGCCGCGCCAGATTGGCTGAAAATCGACCCCCCTCTTTTGGGTGCGTTCACCGCTCTTACCACGGGAGTTGAGGGCGCGAAGGGCGTTTTCGGGTAGCGTTTCGGGGGCGCATTCGAGTCGCAACGGCCGTGCGCCATACCGGCGTCGACTTCTGTTCGACTTCCGCACGAGTGCACGCGCGTGGGCGTGCCGACGGCATCCAAGGCGGTGCCGCCGCCCCTCGGGGGCGCGTTCTTCATGGCAGCATGGGACCCGGTTCGTACGGTGCACTGGTTGTCCACAGCCTGTGGAGGCGTCCATGCGGTGGTTGGTGGGATGGAGCAGCACCGCCACGGGCGCCGCCGGAACAGGCTCCGCCGGTGCCGTCGGGGACGACGGCGAGACCGTGCACCCGATCGGCTCCCAACTCCTGTGGGGCGACCCGGATCCGCTGTGGGCGGTCGGCGACTGGCGCCCGGACGAGGTGCGGGTGGTGAAGGCCGACGCCCAGAACCGGATCGCCGTCCTGGGCACCTGCGGGGCCTCCGACGAGGAGCTGCGGCTCGGCCTGTTCACCGCGCGCGGGGGCGCACTCCGGCATCTGACGACCTGGCCCGGCAGCTACACGGCCGTCGTCCAGGTCGGCCGCCGCGTCACCGTCTGCGGCGACCTCGCGGGCGCCCGGCCGGTGTTCTACACACCCTGGGCGGGCGGTACGGCCTATGCGACGGCCGCGCTGCCGCTCGCCGACCTCATCGAGGCCAACCTCGACTTCGGCCACCTCGCGGCCCTGCTCGCCGCCCCGGACGTACCGGCCGCCCTGTACGACTCCACGCCGTACGACGGCGTGCGGCGCGTTCCGCCGGGGCATGCGCTCATCCTGCGCGCCGGTTCGCGTGAGATCGCCGGGTACGAGCCGGTCGCCTCCCTCGCGGTGGCGGCGCCGTCGGCCGATCCCGACCGCGCCGTGGACGCGGTGCGCGACGCGCTCGTGGACGCCGTCCGCGCCCGCCTCTCCGCGCCCCGGCACGTCCCCGGCGCCGACATCGACCCCGGTCCCGTCCCCGGCATGGGGCCCGCCGAACGACGGGCCGCGCGCGGGATGCCCGTGCCCGGGATCGGCGCCGACCTGTCCGGCGGCCCGGCCTCCGGCACCCTCGCCCTGCTGGCCGCCGGGCTGCCCGGCATGCCGGGTACGGTCCTCGGGCACGGCACGGGCGCCGGGGAGCGCCTGCTGGCCGTCACCTTCAACGACCTGGCCGTGGGCGGCCGGGAGGCGGAACTGGAGCGCGCGGGGACGCTCGCGGCCAACCCGCGCCTGCACCACGTGGTGGTGACCGGCGGCGAGGAGGTCCTGCCGTACGCCGACCTGGAGGGACCCCTCACCGACGAACCGGGACCCTCCCTGATCACGGCCGCCCGCCACCGCGCGCGCCTGGCCGCCGGCAGCGCGGACCACTTCACCGGACACGGCGCCCGCCAGGTCCTGGACGCGCACCCCGCCCGCCTGGCGGACCTGCTGATGGACCGCAAACGGCGCCACCTGGTACGGCCGGTCGCCGCGCTGGCCAAGGCGGACGGCTCGGTGATGGTCCCCGCGCGCGTGTACAGCGCGGCGCGGCGGCTGGCCCGGATGCCGTACCGCACCGGCGTGGAGGCGCTCGCCGAGCGGCTGCTGCGCCGCCGCTTCGAGGAACCCGGAGGCGCGGTCGGAGCGTCCCTCGCGGCGCTCACCTGGGCCAGACCCGGGCCGGCGGCACGCTGGCTGACCGGAGAGGCACTCGCTGAAGTATCGGTTCTGCTCCAGGGGGCGGTGAACCGCTCCGGCGTGGGTCCCGGCCAGCGTCCCGGCGACCACCGCGCGCGTGCCGCACTGGCCCGCTACGCCGCGGACATCCGCGTCCTCGAACAGGCCGCCGAGATCCGCTTCCAGCGCCTGCACGCCCCCTTCCTCGACAACCAGGTCGTCCGCGCCTGCCGCGACCTCCCCGAGGCCCTCCGCGTCCAGCCCGGAGCACGCGCCGACATCCTGCGCACGGTCCTGAAGGGCACCGGTATCACCGACCTCCCGCCCGGCTGGGGCGCCCCCTCCCACGCCTCCTCGGCCGCCGCCACCCGCACGGGGCTGAGGGTCGCCGCCGACTCCCTCGTCTCCCTCTTCGCCACCCCGCTGCTCGCCGAGGCCGGCCTGGTCGAGGCCCGTGTCGTCCGCAAGGCCCTGCGCGGCGCGGCGGCCGGCGAACCCCTCCCGCTGGACGGCCTCGCCGACCTCGTCTCCCTGGAACTGTGGCTGCGCCGCCTGCTGTCCCGCCGGGGCACCTGCTGGACGGGCACACCGGCACGCGCGCGTGCCGTGCCCTCCGGGATCACACCGCGACGGGGGGCATTGGCCTCGGGTGGGTGAGCGGGGCTTGCGGATGAGTTCTGGGTGAGGGTGAGTGGGGCTTGCCGTCCCTGGAGGCCGCGCCCCCAGACCCCCATCGGCCTGAACGGCCTCGTCCTCGAACTCCCCCAGAGGGGGCACCCCCAGACGGGCTGAGACACACGCACCCGACGCATCCGACGGCGGCCAAACTCCCGTGCCACGCCGCCGCGCCCCAGCCACAATGACCTGATGCGGTACAGAATCCTGGGCGTAACCCAAGCGACGGACGACCAGGGCACCCCCCTGCCCCTCGGCGGTCAGCGTCTGCGTGCCCTTCTCACCGCTCTGGCCCTGCGCCCCGACCGCACCACCACCCCCGACACCCTGATCGGCGAGGTCTGGGCGGGCGACCCGCCCCAGGACGCCCCAGCCGCCCTCCAGGCCCTGGTCGGCCGGCTCCGCCGTGCCGCCGGCAAGCACACCGTCGTCTCCGAACCCGGCGGCTACCGCCTCACGGCGACGCGGGAGGACATCGACCTCTTCGTCTTCGAACGCATGGTCCGCGAAGGCACCGCCGCCCTGGACCGCGACGACCCGGCCACCGCCTCCCGCGTCCTGACCGACGCCCTCGCCCTGTGGCGCGGCCCCGCCCTGGCCGACCTCCCCGACCGCACCGCCGCCACCCGCCCGGAGGCCCTCCGCCTGGAGGCGACCCGCGGCCGGGCCGACGCGGCGCTGCGACTCGGCCGCGCCCACGCCGTCGTACCGGAGCTGACGGAGCTGACCACGGCCCACCCGTACGACGAACCGCTGCGCGCCCTCCTCATCCGCGCCCTGCGGGACACGGGCCGCACCGCCGACGCGCTCGCCGCGTACGAGTCCGCCCGCCGCACCCTCGCCGACGCCCTCGGCACCGACCCCGGCCCGGAACTCCAGGCCCTGCACACCTCGTTGCTCAACCAGGAGCCGGCACCGCCACCACTGCCGGTGCCGGCACCGGCGGCCCCGCCCCGCCGCACCGGCAACCTCCGCCCCCGCCTCACCTCCTTCGTCGGGCGGGAACCCGAACTCGAGGCCGTTCGTTCCGACCTGTACAGGGGCCGTCTAGTCACCCTCACCGGACCGGGCGGCTCGGGAAAGACCCGTCTCGCCGAGGAGGCCGCCGCCGGCCATCCGCAGGCGTGGCTGGTCGAGCTGGCCCCGCTCGACCGGCCGGAGGCGGTCCCCGGCGCGGTGGTCAGCGCCCTCGGTCTGCGCGAGACCGTGCTCATGACCAACGACCTGGTGGCCGCCCATGACGACCCGGTCGCCCTGCTCGTCGAGTACTGCGCCCCGCGCAGCCAGCTCCTGATCCTCGACAACTGCGAACACGTCATCGGCGCGGCCGCCCACCTCGCCGAGACACTGCTCACCCGCTGCCCGGAGCTCACGATCCTCGCCACCAGCCGTGAACCCCTGGGCGTCCCCGGGGAGTCGGTGCGCCCGGTCGAACCCCTCGTCCCCGAGCAGGCGCACCGCCTCTTCACGGAGCGCGCGGCGGCCGTCCGCCCCGACGCCGCCACCGTGCTGAAGGACACCGCGGCCGTGGACGAGATCTGCCGCCGCCTGGACGGCCTGCCGCTCGCCATCGAGCTGGCCGCGGCCCGGCTCAGGCTGCTGACGCCCCGGCAGATCGCCGATCGCCTCGACGACCGCTTCCGCCTCCTCACCTCCGGGAGCCGCACGGTCCTGCCCCGCCAGCAGACCCTGCGCGCGGTCGTCGACTGGTCCTGGGAACTGCTCGACGAGCGGGAGCGGACGGTCCTGCGCGAGGTGTCGGTGTTCGCCGGCGGCTGGGACCTCGCGGCGGCGGAGGCCGTGTGCACCGGACCGGCGGCGGACCTGATCGGCGCGCTCGTCGACAAGTCCCTGATCGTGGCGGCCCCATGCGAGCGCGACGGCCCCGCCCACGACAGCGGCATGCGGTACCGCATGCTGGAGACCATCCACGAGTACGCCGCCGAGCGCGCCGCCGAGCTTCCCGAACCGCGCGCGGCGGCCGAGCTGCGGCACGGCGCGTGGGTGCGCGCGCTGGTCGAGAAGGCCGATCCGCTGCTGCGGTCCGGGGAGCAGCTGCCGTGGATCTACCGCCTGGAGACCGAGCTCGACAACATCCGCGCGGCCCTCGACCGCGCGGTCCGCACCGGCGACGAGGCGCGGGCCGGTGCGCTCGTCCTCGGCATGGGCTGGTTCTGGTGGCTGCGGAACTACCGCCAGGAGTCCGTGGCATGGGTGCAGCGCGTCCTGCACCTGGGTGCGGCCCTGGACACCGCCCCCGAGGGAACCTCGCCGGAGGAACTGCTCGCCCTGGCCGAATCCGCCGACCCGGTGGGTGCCCTGCTCGAAGCCCCGGACGGGGAGAAAGGGCATCCCCGGCACGCCCTGCGCATGGACCTGCGGATGCTGCACCTCTTCCTGACGTCCGAGTCCGCCTCCCGGGGCCTCGCGGTGGACGAACGGGCCCCCGCCTACATCGCCCGGGTGCAGGACGCCTTCCAGGACGGCGGCCCGCACGCCGCCCGGATGCCCGGCCTCCTCTGGCCGATGACCGCCTACTACCTGGGCGGACCGGTCGACCTGCGGCCCCTCATGGACGTGGTGGTCGCCAACTGCCGTCAGTACGGCGGCGACTGGGAGATCGGCGCCGTCCTGATGTTCCGCACGCACATGGTCGTGGACTCGCCCGGCAACCTGCTGGGCGTGGACGACGACCTGGCCGAGCTGCGCGTGCTCAGCCGGCGGGCCGGGGACCGCTGGATGCTGGCACAGGTGTGCAGCGCGGCCGGCGAGGCGGCCATGGCGCGCGGCCGGTTCGAGGACGCCGGGAGCGAGTACGAGGAGGCGCTGCGGCTCGCCTACGAGGTCGGCGCGTACGCCGAGGCACCGTTCCTCCTCGCCCGGCTCGCCGAGATCGCCTACCGCTCCGGGGACCATGAGCGTGCGCAGACCGGCCTGAACGAGGCGAACATGGCGGCCGACCGGTACGGGGTGGCGGACGCCCGGGCCTTCATCCTGCTGCTGCGGGCGCACTTCGCGCAGCACGAGGGGGACATCTCCCACGCGCGCGACCTGTGGGAGGCGGCCCGCGCGGCGACCGGGCAGGGCACGCCCCCGCCGCAGTTCATGGCGGGGCTGCACGCGACGGACGCCCTCATCACCGCCGCCGAGTCCGGCCCCGCGCGAGGGCTGCCGATCATCGCGGGCGCCCTGCGGGAGGCCACGGAGCAGCGGTGCGCCGAGTCGATCACGGCGGTGCTCGTGGACATCGCGGCGGACCTGCTGGCCCGGATGGGCGACCTGGCGATCGCGGTCCGGCTGTTCGCCACGGGTGAGCACTGGCGTGGCGGCCATCCGCGCTCCGAGCCGGAGCACACCCGGGCCGAGGAGATCAACACCACCGCGCGCGCCACCCTGCCCGGCGACCGCTACACGGCGGAGCGGGCCCGCGGCGCCACCTTCACCGTGGACGACGTGCTGCGCGAGCTGGACCAGGAGATCGACCGCTACCGGCAGGTGAACCGCGCCTGAGCCCAGTCCGCGAGCGCGGCGGAGTCCAGGGCATGGCGCGGCTCGACCACCAGCCGTACCGTCCGGTGCCCGGCCAGGTTCACATGGACCGGGACGGCCGGGTCACCGCCCTCGACCACGCCGGACTTCCACAGCCGGACGCCGTCCGCGTAGACCGAGAAGGAGACCTCGCCGAGCCCCAGCGTCAGGTCGTCGACGCCGACCAGCGCGTCGTAGGCGGAACAGGAGCGGTTGAGGTCCACGGTGACGGAGGACTCGCCGTGGACGGTCACGCCGTGCGCGTACCACTTCCCCGCGACCGTCACGCCGTAGCGCTGCCACACCCAGCTGCTGTCGGCGATCCGCATCTCGGGCGCCGTGCCGTCGCCGGTGACGTCGTACCGCAGCTCGCTCCACTGGTAGACGACCGGCGTCGGCGGGGGAGTGGGCGTGGGGGTCGGTGTCGGGGTCGCCGGCGGCGTGGGCCGTGTCGGTTCGGGGGCGGGGGCCGGTCCGGTGCCCGGGGCGGTGGGGGACGCGGCCGGGGCCGGTCCGCTGCTCGGGCCGCGGGCGGGCGTGGGTGCGGGAGTCGGGGCGAGCGCCGCAGGGCTCGCCGCCGGTTTGGGCGCGGCGGCGGGGCGGGCGGGCGCGGGTTCCTTCTTCGGGGGCGCGGGGGTGGGCGACTCGGGCTCGGGCCGGACCGCCGGGGCGGACGGTGAGGGTGCGGCCGTCTGTCTGACCGGCTCGTCATGGTGGACCAGGGCGAGCGCCACGGCGGCCACCCCGACCGCGACCACCCCGGCCGCGATACCGGCCTTCACCGGCGCACCCAGCCCCTCCGCGGCAGCCGCCCCGCCACCGCCCGCACCGGCCCCACCGGACGAGCCGCCCGCGACGGCGGCCGCGCCCGCGGCGCCCACCCCCGCACCACCGGCGATGATCCCGAGCGCCTTGGCATACCCGGCGGCACCGAACCAGCCGATGACCGCGACCGGCACGACGGCGGGGATGCCGCCGGCGACCTCCTCGATCTGAGCGGCCGCCAGCCGGCACCGGGCGCACTCCTCCAGATGCTTGCGCAATCCCCGCTCGGCACGGGTGCGCAGCCTGCGCCGGGCGTAGGTCCCGAGCTGGTCGGCGTACCGGGCGCACCCCTCGTCGTCGGTGAGAGCCGCGCTGACATGGGCCTGGAGGTAGGCCTGCTTCAAGCCCTCACGGGCGCGGCTGGCGAGCACACGCGTGCCGTTGGCGTCCAGCCCGAACAGCGTGGCGACCTGGCTGGGCGACTCGTCCTCCACCTCGGTGTGCCACAGCACGGCCTGCCAGCGCTCCGGCAGCGAGCGGAACGCCCGCATGGCCAGGGACTGCTCGGCCTCGTGCATCGCGCGCACATCGGCGCCCAGGCCCAGCGTGCCGTCGTCCTCCGGGGCCCGCGCGGACTGCGCGGACTGCGCGGCGAACACCGCGAAGTCGTCGACGAGTTGCTCGCGCCGGGAGGATTTCGTCCACTGCGCGGCGACGCGCCGGACGGCGGTGAGCAGATAGGCGCGTACCGCGTACTCGGGTCCCGAACCGCCCCGCACCGCCTGAAGCATGCGGGCGAAGACCTCGGCGGTCAGATCGTCCGCGGTGTGGGCGTCACGGCAGCAGGTCCGGGCATAGCGGCGCACCGAGTCCGCGTGCCGCCGGTACAGCTCCTCGTACGCGCTGTCGTCGCCCCCGCGCATCCGCCCGATCAGCTCGCCGTCGGACCGCGACCGGGTCCGCGGCGGCAGGACACCGCCCTCGCGCTGGGCCGGCACGCCGCCCTCGGCCGCGTCGGGCGGCATGTGCGCCGGGCCGCCCTGGCTCGGCACCTGCGGGGAGGTCAGCCCGCCGGTCTCCGCGTCACCGTCACCGAGTGACCCGTCCCGCCCGTCACCACTCATCGCGCAAAGCCCCCGCCACCAGCCCAGCCCAGACCGACCCGATCACCCGGTCAGAGTGCCACACTGGCTTTTGTTCAGGACCGCGCTTTCACGGACAATCCACTCGTCCGAGCGGACTTCCGGCGAGCGGTGCGGGAACTCACCCGGACGGGGAAGGCTCGAGGAACCCGCCCCGCCCGGATGCGATCAACTCCCCTGGTCCATCACACCGGACGGGACCGCAGCCCCTCCAGCAGGATGTCCAGCAGCCGTGCCGAGGCCGCCGCCTGCTGCGCCGCGTCCGGCAGCGAGGGCGCCGCCGTCGCGATCACCAGCAGCACGTCCGAGACCGACACGTCCGGCCGCAGCTCACCCGCCGCGCGGGCCCGCTCCACGAGCTGACCCACCACGTCGAGCAGCGCCGCCGCCCCCGCGTCGTCCTCGGGCACCACCGCCGGCTGCTCGGACACCAGCCGCAGCTCACCGTTGCCCGGCTGCGTCCGCTGCTGCGGCACGCGCGGCTCCTCGGCCACGACGTCGTCGCCGTCCTCCGAGACGCCGACCCGCAGCACCTGCGGCGGCAGCAGCCGCCCCGCACCCGAGGCCACCGACGTGCGCAGGAAGCGCGACAACGCCGACCACGGCTCGTCCTCCTGACCGAGCGCCGCACGCGCCTGGTCGGTCAGCCGGGAGGTCTCCTCCTCGGCTATCCGCCGCACCAGGACGTCCTTGCTCGGAAAGCGCCGGTACACCGTGCCGACGCCGACCCGCGCGCGCCGCGCCACGTCCTCCATCGGCGCGCCGTAACCCAGCTCGCCGAAGACCTCGCGCGCCGCACGCAGCACGTGCTCCAGATTGCGCTGTGCGTCCACCCGCAGCGGCGTCGTCCGCGGACCGTCCCCGCGTCCGTTGCCCGCCGCCGCGCTCATCACTCCGCCCACCGCCGCGCCACTAGGCGCGATGGCGGACGCGGATGCCCAATGAGTGTCCTGAATATGCATGGTTGTTCCCCCGGTTAATGACGTCTCCCCCCGGAGACTCTCCCCGCCACTGATTCCGGAGTGCGCGGAACAGGCGCCGTTCCCCGACCGGGACCGCCCGTCGCGGACCCGTTCGACCACATCCTCTACACCCCGTCGACACGAACATAGTTGAGAGGCTGTCAATTCAGAAGGGGCAGGTTCCGCACGGAGCGCCCCCCGATCGGAGTACGGAGCACATACGTCCCGATTCCGCCCCCTCGCGCACTCCCGTCCGCCCCCGCTGACCTGGTCCCTTTCGTCCTGATCCGCCGAACCGGCCAAGCCCGCGCACGCCCGCGCGCCGGTCACACAATTTGCCGGGCCTGTGGACAAACAACAGCGCCGGGTGCGTCATGGGATGGTGAAGGAACGTGCGCGCATTCTCGTTGTCGGCGGCGGCTACGTCGGGATGTACACGGCCCTGCGCCTTCAGCGGAAGCTGAAGCGGGAGCTCAGGCAGGGTGCCGTCGACATCACTGTCGTCACTCCCGACCCCTACATGACGTACCAGCCGTTCCTTCCCGAAGCGGCCGCCGGTCTGATTTCCCCTCGTCACGTCGTCGTACCGCTGCGTCGCGTACTGGACCAGTGCCACATCGTCGTCGGCGAGGTGACGTCCATCGACCACGCGGCACGCACCGCCACCCTCACCACGCTCGCGACCGAGGAGGGCGGCCCCACCGAACACCTGGCCTACGACGAACTCGTCCTCGCCCCCGGCTCGATCTCCCGCACGCTCCCCATCCCCGGCCTCGCCGAGCACGGCATCGGGTTCAAGACCGTCGAGGAAGCCATCGGCCTGCGCAACCACGTCATCGAGCAGCTGGACATCGCCTCCTCCACCCGCGACCCGGCCATCCGCGACGCCGCCCTCACCTACGTCTTCGTCGGCGGCGGCTACGCCGGCGTCGAGGCCCTCGCCGAACTCGAGGACATGGCCCGCTACGCCACCCGCTACTACCACAACGTCCAGCCCCAGGACCTGAAGTGGATCCTCGTCGAGGCCTCCGACCGCATCCTGCCCGAGGTCGGCGAGGAGATGGGCCGCTACACCGTCACCGAACTGCGCCGCCGGGGCATCCAGGTCCTGCTGGAGACCCGCCTCGACTCCTGCGCCGACCGCGTCGCCGTACTCAGCGACGGCCAGCGCTTCCCGACCCGCACGGTCGTGTGGACCGCCGGCGTCAAACCCAGCCCCCTGCTCGCCGCCACCGACCTGCCCCTGAACGAACGCGGCCGGCTCAGGTGCACCCCACAGCTGGCCGTCGACGGCACCGACCACGCCTGGGCCGCCGGCGACGCAGCGGCCGTCCCCGACGTCACCGCCGCCCAACCCGGCACCGAGACCGCCCCCAACGCCCAGCACGCCGTCCGCCAGGCCAAGACCCTCGGCGACAACATCGTCCACACACTGCGCGGCGAACCCCTCCAGACGTACGCGCACGCATACGTCGGCTCCGTCGCCTCCCTCGGCCTCCACAAGGGCGTCGCCCAGGTCTACGGACGCAAGCTGAAGGGCTACCCTGCCTGGTTCATGCACCGCGTCTACCACCTCAGCCGAGTGCCCACCTTCAACCGCAAGGCCCGCGTGCTCGCCGAGTGGACCCTCGCCGGGCTCTTCAAACGGGAGATCGTCTCCCTCGGATCCCTCGAACACCCCCGTGCGGAGTTCGAACTGGCGGCCGGTGGAAAGCCTCCTCACAGCCCCACGGACAACCCGAAGGGGTCGTCCTGACCGGACTCAGGAACTCCCTGGCCCACCCCGGCGTCTGACGGATGTCGCCGCGGACGGCCACCTGTCAGACTTCCCCACGACCTCCGACGGGCACCCGCCCGCCCTCAGCACCCACGAGGCTTTCCCCACTGTGAACTTCACGCGCTGGAGCGCCCGGCTCCCCGGAACGCAGCGCCGCGCCGCAGCGCGGACCGAGCACGCGGTCTCCCCGGACCGGCGGGGAGAAGGCTCCGTGCCCGCGGCCCGCGCCGAACAGCCGGCCGACGGCACAGCACCCGTACCCGCCGTCGACGAACTGCCCGCGCGCGAGGTCCTCGACCGCGTCCCGGCCCTCGTCGCCCTGGTGCACGGCCCCGACCACCGCATCGCCTACCTCAACGACGCCTACACCGCCGCCTTCGGCGCCCGCAACCTGGGCAAGCCCGCCTGCGAAGGCCTCCCGGAACTGGCCGAACTGGGCCTGCTGCCCCTCCTCGACCAGGTCCTGCGCAGCGGCAGACCCCGAACGCTCAAGTCCCGCAAGGCCGTCGACGGCCGCTCCTACACCTTCACCTGCACACCCGTCGCCGAGAACGCGGACCGCGACGGCGGCGGCGCCGTACTGGTCTTCGCCACCGACGTCACCGACCACGCCGAGGCCGCCGCCCGCCTGCGCGCCAGCGAACGCCGCCAGCGCGAGACGGCCGTGACCCTCCAGCGCTCCCTGCTCCCCCAGGAACTGGAACAGCCCGACGACCTCCGCATCGCCGCCACCTACCAGCCCGGCGGCACGGAGGCCGCGGTCGGCGGCGACTGGTACGACGTGATCACCCTCGGCGGCGGACGCACCGCACTTGTCATCGGCGACGTCATGGGCCGAGGCGTGCGGGCCGCCGCGGTCATGGGCCAGCTCCGTACGGCCGTCCGCGCGTACGCCCGCCTCGACCTCCCCCCGCACGAGATCCTCCAGCTCCTCGACGGCCTCGCCGCCGAGATCGACGCCAACCAGATCGCCACGTGCGTGTACGCCATCCACGACCCGAACGAGGGCCGGCTGGTGTACGCGTCCGCAGGCCACCTCCCGATCCTCGTCCGCGACGAGACCGGCACCGTCCAGCGCGCCGACGAACCGACCGGCCCGCCGCTCGGCACCGGCGGCTGGATGCACGCCTCCGGCTCGGTGCCGCTGAGCCCCGGCTCCACGGCGGTCCTCTACACGGACGGCCTGGTGGAACGGCGTAACGAGGACCTCGACGAGGGCATCGCCGCCCTCGAACGCGCCCTCGCCGGCGCGACCGGCAGCCCCCAGGTCATCTGCGACCGCCTCGTCCGCTCGGCCGGCGTCACCGCCGACCACGACGACGACGTGGCCGTCCTCGTCCTCCAGCACCCCGCCCGCACGGGCCCCGACGGCGACCTCTTCCGCAACGCCGCCCTGGAACTCCTCGGCGGCGTGGAAGCGGCCCCACGCGCGCGTGCGTTCGCCTCCGGTGTGCTGACCAGCTGGCGCTTCCCGAGCGACCTCCACGACCTCGGCGTCCTCGCCGCGTCCGAGCTGGTCGCCAACTCCCTCCAGCACGGCACCCCGCCCATGCGGCTCCGGCTCCGCCGCACCGACCGCCGCCTGATCATCGAGGTCACGGACGGCGACGACCACCTCCCGCGCCGCCGCCGCGCGGAACCGGGCGACGAATCGGGCCGGGGCATCGCCATCGTGGCGACGATCGCCTCCAACTGGGGATCCAGAAGGACACCGGGCGGAGGCAAGGCGGTGTGGTGCGAGTTCGTGCTGCCGAGGAGCTAGTGCCGCGACAGGCCCCGGTGGGCCCCGCCGCCTACGCGGTCAAGGACTCCGCCGGAGCCCCGCCCCGGGCGACGACCCGGCTCTTCGCAGCGGTCCACGGGTGATCCTGGGCGCTGGTGAGCCGTCGCCCCAGCCGCAGCGCCAGGAAGGTGATCCCCAGCGAGAACAGCAGGAAGGTCACGATGTACGGACCGGCCAGCGCGGCCCCCAGCGGCCCGCCCACCGCCGGCCCCACGGCCAGCGCCAGCTGCTTCACCAGAGCGAAAGCCGAGTTGTACTGCCCGGCCATGCCCTCCGGCGCCAGATCCGCCACCAGCGGGGCGACCGTCGGCGACAGCATCGCCTCACCCAGCCCGAACAGGGCGTACGTCGCCACGAACGCGGCGGTCGCCATCTCCCGGCTGCCGTGCCCGAGACCCGCGTACCCCGCCGTGAGCCAGGCCACGGCCCAGATCAGACCCACGCCCGCGATCACCCGCGACCGTCGGCTCCGCTCGACGAACTTCAGCACGGCGAACTGCGCGACGACGATCATCAGCGTGTTGGCGGCCAGCGCCGAACCGAGCGCGGAGGTGGATATCCCCGCCGCCTCGACGCCGTACGCACTCAGCCCCGACTCGAACTGCCCGTAGCAGGCGAAGAACAGCACGAAGCCCAGCACACACAGCTGCACCATCGCCCGGTTCCCGAGCAGCTGCTTCCAGTTGCCCTTCGCCGACCCGGTGGGCGCCCCCTCGATCCGCGGCGAGTGCGGCATCCGCACGGTCGACAGCATCACGACCAGCAGCAGGAACATCGCCGCCTCGATCGCGAACAGCAGGGTGAAGGACGAGACCCGGGTCGTGTCGACCAGATGGCCACCGATCAGGCCACCGATGCCCAGCCCCAGGTTCTGCAGGAAGAACTGCGTCGCGAACGCCCGCGACCGCGTGTCCGCCGTCGAGCAGTCGACGATCATCGTCGCCAGCGCCGGCTGCATCACGGCCTGCCCGGCCCCCAGCGCCGCCGCCGACAGCAGTACGGCCACCGCGCTGCCCGCCAGTCCCAGGCTCAGCGCCCCCAGTGCGGCCATGACCAGGGCGGCGAGCAGGACCGGAAGCGGGCCGCGCCGCACGATCGCCCGACCGGCGAACGGCAGCACGATCAGCGCGGCCACGGCGAAGACCGCGAGGACGAGCCCCGCCGTCATGGCCCCCAGCCCCCGCACCTGCGCCACATAGACGTACAGGTAGGGGACGGTGAAGCCGAGCCCGAACGCGCTGAGTGCGTTGCCCACGTGGATCCGGCGCATCGCTGCGCCCATCGCCCTGGTCACGTTCACCTCTCTCACGAGTTAGGTATGAAGACTTAGAAGCTAAAGTTCGAAGCTAAAGAGTACATACCCAAGGACTTAAAGGCAAAGGCGCCGCGTGCCATACTGCGGCCATGGCCGACACCACCGGCGGCGTCAGCAACGAGCCGACACTCGACGAGCAGATCGCCGCCTACCAGCGCGAGTTCCAGGACCTCGACCCTCAGGTGGAGCAGATCGTCTCGGCGCTGTCCCGTCTGAACCGCCGGATGAACGTCGCCTACGGCCGTCAGACCGCCGCCCTGGGGATCAGCAACGCCGAGTGGGAGGTCCTCAAGGCCCTCGTCCTCTCCGGCATCCCCTACCGCCTGGGCCCCAGCGACCTCGCCAAGCGGCTCGGCCTCACGCCGGCCGCCATGACCCACCGGATCGACCGCATGGTCGCCGAGGGTCTGGTCACCCGGGAGAGGGACGAGTCCAACCGCGTCCGCGTCATCGTGGAACTGACCCCCGACGGCCGGGAGAAGTGGCTCGAGGCCATGCGCCTGGCCTCCGTCTTCGAGGAGGACCTGCTCCAGGACCTCTCCCCCGGGGACCGGGCCGCCCTCGGCGAGGTCCTGACCAGGCTGCTTCGCCGGGTGGAACAGGACCAGCCGGACGCCGGCGGCCGCCTGAGCGACCTCGACTGAAGTCGACTGGACCGCCTGCGCCGGGGTCGCTTGACAGTGCCCCGCCCGATCCGTAAAGTTCTTCGGGTTGCCACGGAGCCGTAACGGTTCTGCGACAGCACCTCCGCCGCCACGAGCGGCACCCTCAAACTTCAGCACGATCTCCCGACGGGGTTGATTTCGGCGTGCCCGAATTCAATTCGAATAGGAGCGCGGCGGCCCGATTGGGAATCGCCGAGCGGATCCGCTAAGGTTTGAGACGTCGGAACGGCCCAACAGCCGGGATGACAACCCCTTCTGACTGGGAATCAGACGCCGCGAGGATCTGATAGAGTCGGAAACGCCGGAAAGGGAAACGCGAGAGCGGAAACCTGGAAAGCACCGAGGAAATCGGATCGAGAAAAGATCTGATAGAGTCGGAAACGCAAGACCGAAGGGAAGCGCCCGGAGGAAAGCC
>NZ_JBEYXB010000004.1:0-270431 GCF_040644935.1 Streptomyces sp. NPDC046915
GTTGATAGGCCGGATCTGGAAGCCAGGTAACTGGTGGAGGTGACCGGTACTAATAGGCCGAGGGCTTGTCCTCAGTTGCTCGCGTCCACTGTGTTGGTTCTGAAACCACGAACAGCCCCACGTTGCCACGACGTGGTCCGGTTGTCTGTTTCATAGTGTTTCGGTGGTCATAGCGTGAGGGAAACGCCCGGTTACATTCCGAACCCGGAAGCTAAGCCTCACAGCGCCGATGGTACTGCAGGGGGGACCCTGTGGGAGAGTAGGACACCGCCGAACAAATATTGACGGGTTGGTCCCTGAACTTCGGTTCGGGGACCAACCCTTTTTTGTTATGCGTCACTTGAAGTTCACGTTCCGCAACCAGCATCCATCTCATGGGTACTGCTGCAATGCTCAGGGCCGCCGGCGTCGGAGTCGGTGACGAGGTCGTCGTGCCGGCCTTCGGGAACGTCGAGGTAGCCGAAGCCGTGACCCTCGCCGGTGCGCTTCCGGCGTTCGCCGACATAGATCCGGCGACGTACTGCCTCGACGCCGAGGCAGTCGAGGCGGCCATAACTCCTCGTACCGCGGCGGTCGTTGTCGTGCATCGTTTCGGACGGCGGGCGGACATCGCCCGGTTGCACGCGATCGGTCAGCGCCACGGGCTGCTGGTGCTGGAGCAGGGCGAGTCCGAGGCGCCGTACGACGAGGTCGCCCAGCGCAGGGAGCGGGCCGCCTATCTCGACGCCAAGCTCAGGGGCGTGCGGACGCCCGACGGCGGCGACGGACACACCTACCAGCAGTACGTGGTGCGGGTGCCGGGCAACGGGCGGCCGGACCGTGACGCCTTCGCCAGGGCGATACGGGCCAAGGGAATCGAGTGCCGGGTGCCCGTGAAGACGCCGGTGCACCGGCTGCCCGAGTTCCGGCGTTGCGTGGCACTGCCGGAGACCGAACGGGCCGCGGACGAGACGCTCGCGCTGCCCGTGGACGCTTCGTTGACGAGGCGTGAGATGCAGCGGGTCGTGTCCGCGTGCAATGCCCTCGGAGGGCTGCTCCAGCCCGCTTTCTGAGTGGGCGATGAGCGTGCACTGAACGAGTTTGGGAACCCGGGTCTGTTCGGGGTACGATCTATTTCGTTGCCGCGAGGGAAACCTCGAAAGCGACAGGCCCCTATAGCTCAGTCGGCAGAGCGTCTCCATGGTAAGGAGAAGGTCAACGGTTCGATTCCGTTTGGGGGCTCCAGCAGAAGGACCCAGAAAAGACCCCGCCCACTCGGGCGGGGTCTTTTCATGTCCTACTCCGTCTGGATACCCGGAACGCGCATCGCCAGGATCGCCATGTCGTCGGACGGGGCGTCGGACGCGAAGCGTTCCACCGCGCGCATGATCCGGGCGGCCACCGCTCCCGCGGTGAGACCCGTGCAGGTCGTGAGGACCTCCGCGAGGCCGTCGTCGCCCAGCATGCGGGTGCCCTCACGGCGTTCCGTGACGCCGTCCGTGACGCACAGCAGGACGTCGCCCGGGTCCAGGACGACCGTCTCCTCGTACAGCTCCAGGTCCTCGATGACGCCGAGGAGCGGCTGTGGCTCGGCCGCCGCCTCCACCGTGCCGTCCTGGCGCAGGCGCAGGGGGAGCGGGTGGCCGGCGCACACCACCTTCAGTTCGGCGCTGCCGTCCTCCCGTGGCCGCAACTCGCCGTACAGGAGCGTCAGGAAACGGCTGCGGGCGCCCTCGTCGAGGATGGCGGAGTTCAGGCGTTCGAGGACCGCGGGGCCGCTCAGCCCCTCGCGTGCCAGCAGGCGCAGCGCGTGCCGGGCCAGGCCGGTGACCGCGGCGGCGTTCGGGCCCGTACCGCAGACGTCGCCGATGGCGAAGCCGTACGCGCCGTCGCTGATCGGGAAGACGTCGTAGAAGTCGCCGCCGACCTCGTTGCCCTCGCCGGCCGCGCGGTAGATGACCTCGACCTCGACGCCGTTGATCTGCGGCTGGCCGGGCGGCAGGAGGCTGCGCTGGAGGGCCTGGCTGATGGCCGTCCGCTCCGAGTACAGGCGGGCGTTGTCCAGGGCCAGGGCGGCCCTGCGGGACAGGTCCTCGGCCAGTTCCAGGATCTCCTGGCGGAAGTGTTCGTCGGTGGGTTTGCCCAGCGTCAGCATGCCGATGACGCGGTTGCGGGCGACCAGCGGCAGGACGACCGTCTCGCCGCCGACCGCGGAGGCCGTGGCGAGCGTGGGGCCGATGCTCGAGGACAGCGGGTAGGCGGGCACGCCGGTCAGGCCGAGGCTGCGCATCGAGGAGCGCAGGGCCGCCTGGTGTGCCACCTCGCCGGGGGCCGACCAGACGCGGGCGCCCGGCGTCGGTACCGGGTCGGGCGGGGCGACCTTCGACAGCAGGGACTTGATGCCGTCGATGAGCTCCTCGTCCTCGTGCAGCACGTACGAGAGGTACGGCTCGGAGGCCTGGTCGGCGATGGTGTAGACGGCGCACCAGGTGGCAAGGGTCGGCACCGTCATCTGCGCCATCAGGGCGAGGGTCTGGTCGCGGTCGAGGGTGCCGGCGAGCAGGTCGGACGCCTCGACGAGGAAGCTGAGCGAACCGCGGCGCAGGCGTTCCAGCTCGCCGAGGCGGGCCGATTCGACGGCCAGGGCGATCCGGTCGGCGGCGAACTGGAGGCGCAGGGCCTCCTCGTTGGAGTATCTGCCCGGAGCCTCCGCCGCGACGCCGAGGGATCCGGTGAGGCGGCCCTCGACCTTCAGCGGCACGGTGACGACCGAGCGCATACCCGTGTCGTTGAGGAGGGGTACGGCGCCGTGGACCGCGGTGAGGTCGTCGTGGACGGCGGGCATGCGGGCCGAGCCGTAGCGGCCGGGGCCCGCCTCGACGGGGACGCGGGCGAAGCGCTGGCGGGCGGACGGCAGGCCGGTCGAGGCGCGGACCTCCAGCTCCGTCTCGTCGTCGGTCGCGAGCAGCAGGAAGGCCGCGTCTCCGTCGAGCATGTCGCGGGCGCGTTCGACGGTGCGCTGGAGGAGGCCGTCGAGGTCGTCCGGCGCCGGGGAGCCGATGAACACCTCGAAGGGGTCGGTGCTCTGGCCGTCGGCGGCCGGGGCCGGGTCGGAGGACGGCAGGCGCATCGGCGTCTGGAGGACGGCGCGCTCATGGTCCCGCACCAGGAGGCAGACCGTGGAAGGCTCGCCGGCGGTGTCGCGGACCCGGAGGTGGGAGGCGTACACCGACGTCACCCGGCCGTCGGCGCCGCGGATGCCGTAGCTGCCCTCCCAGCGGGAGAGCTGGAGCGCCTCGGCGATTCCGGTGCCGGTGCCCGGGGTGTGCGGCCAGGCCGCGAAGTCGGTCAGGGGCCTGCCTGTGACCTGGGCGGCGGTGTGGCCGAAGAGTTCCTCGGCGTCCTCGTTCCAGGCCGTGACGGCGCCCTTGCGGTCGATCTGGACGACCGCGACGCGGACCCGGCCGTCGGCCAGCGGGAGGAGGTCGGCGGGCAGGGACGGGCCGGCGGCGCGGGTGCCGACCGGGCGTTCGGGCAGGTCGAGCTGGAACCAGACGTTCTTGTGGGTGGGGGTGTAGTCCACGCCCCAGCGGGCGGCCAGGGCGGCGCACAGCTGTAGTCCGCGACCGCCCTCGCGGTCGGGGCTGCCCATGGTGGCGGCCGAGCCCTGGAGGGGCACCTCGCGCTCGGGATACCGGTCGGCCACCTCGATGCGTACGCCGTCCTCGGTGCGCAGGCACAGCACGTCGGCGGCGGTGCCCGCGTGGACGACCGCGTTGGTCACCAGTTCGCTGGTGAGGACCACCGCGTCGTCCACGATGTCGGCGAAGCCCCAGCCCTGGAGGCTGTCACGGACGAAGGACCGGGCGGTCGCGACCGATCGTCCGACGGGTTCGAAGCTGGCGGCCGCGCGCGCGGTGATCACAGAACTCCTCGACCGGTTGTCGACGTGCAGGGATCCGGTGCCGTCCGGCTCGTGCCGCTGGTGCGGCATCCGCGTGCCCGTAGGCTGGGGGTCCGGGGGCTGTCCCCCCGGGATCAGTCCGGTGGTCATGGTCTGCGGCCGCCCCTCCGATGCCCGCTCGTTCTCGTGCCACCGCCCAGGCCGGACGGACCGGTGCGGCTGGACAGCCGCATGCAAGGTTACTTACCTTCGCGGTCCGTGAGGATGCCGGTCGGCGGGGATTACGCCCCCAAGGTGTGCGGACGATGTGCGAAGCTGCCGAACTGTTATGGCCTGGTTCGGCCGGGGTGAAACACTGGGCAAGCTTCTGGTGAAGGTCCGTCCAGGCTGCGTGCGTTCCGTGTACGGAGGGCAGCAGCCCCTGGTGCGAGCGGATCTCTTCTGGCAGAAATACGCACGAGTAACCGGTAGCCGAACAGAAGTACCCGAGCACAGCAGTAACGGTCGATCCCTGCGGGAGGGACACAGTGGAGTCTGGCGCAGCGACGCGGAGCACGAACACGCGCGCGAAGAACGGACCGTCCCAAAGCAGGCGGCGGGGCGGCACCACCCAGGTGGACACCGCCGCCCTGGACCGGCTGCTGGTGGCTCTCGTGGCCATGCGGGACGGGAATTTCCGCAAGCGGCTCACGGTGTCCGGGGACGGCGTGATGTCGGAGATCGCGGCCGTGTTCAACGAGGTGGCCGACCGGAATCTGCACCTGACGGGTGAACTGTCGCGAGTGCGGCGTGTGGTCGGACGTGAGGGAAAACTCACGGAACGGCTGGAGACCGGCGCCTGCGAGGGTTCCTGGGCCTCGGCCATCGACGCCTCGAACGCGCTCGTCGACGATCTCGTACGACCGGTTTCCGAGGTCGGCCGGGTCCTGACCGCGGTGGCGGAGGGCGATCTGTCGCCGCGCATGGAGCTCAGGACGCAGGCGCCGGACGGGACCGGGCATCCGCTGCGGGGCGAGTTCCTGAAGGTCGGGCGGACCGTCAACAATCTGGTCGACCAGCTGTCGACGTTCACCGACGAGGTCACGCGCGTGGCCAGCGAGGTGGGCACCGAGGGCAAGCTGGGCGGTCAGGCCCGGGTGCGCGGTATGTCCGGTTCGTGGAAGGACCTGACGGAATCCGTCAACACGATGGCGAACCGGCTCACCGCGCAGGTGCGTGACATCGCGCTGGTGACCACGGCGGTCGCGCGGGGTGATCTGTCACGCAAGGTCACCGTGCATGTGGCCGGCGAGATGCTGGAACTGAAGAACACCGTCAACACGATGGTGGAGCAGCTGTCCTCGTTCTCCTCCGAGGTGACCCGTGTCGCCCGTGAGGTGGGCACGGAGGGCATCCTGGGCGGCCAGGCGCAGGTGCCCGGGGTCGCCGGGGTGTGGAAGGAGCTCACCGACTCCGTCAACACCATGGGCGGCAACCTCACCGCCCAGGTGCGCGGGATCTCCCAGGTCACCACGGCCGTGGCCAACGGTGATCTGTCGCAGAAGGTGACCGTCCCGGCGCGTGGCGAGGTCGCGCAGCTCGCCGAGACCATCAACCAGATGACCGAGACGCTGCGGATCTTCGCCGACGAGGTCACCCGTGTGGCCAACGAGGTCGGAGCCGAGGGGCAGCTCGGCGGCCAGGCGAACGTGCCGGGCGCGGCGGGCACCTGGAAGGACCTGACGGACTCCGTCAACACCGTGTTCCGGAATCTGACCACACAGGTGAGGGACATCGCGGCGGTGACGACGGCGGTGGCCAGCGGTGACCTCTCGCAGAAGGTCACGGTCGACGTGGCCGGCGAGATGCTGGAGCTGAAGAACACCGTCAACGGGATGGTCGACCAGTTGTCGGCGTTCGGTGCCGAGGTCACCCGCGTGGCGCGGGAGGTCGGTGTCGAGGGTGAGCTGGGCGGTCAGGCGCAGGTGCCGGGGGCGGCCGGTACGTGGAAGGACCTGACGGACTCCGTCAACACGGCGTTCCGCAACCTCACCGGTCAGGTGCGCAACATCGCCCAGGTGACGACGGCGGTGGCCAACGGTGACCTCTCGCAGAAGGTCACGGTGGACGTCTCCGGCGAGATGCTCCAGCTGAAGAACACCGTCAACACGATGGTGGACCAGCTGTCGAGCTTCGCCGACCAGGTGACGCGGATGGCGCGGGACGTGGGCACGGAGGGCCGCCTGGGCGGACAGGCGCGTGTGGACGGCGTGTCGGGTACGTGGAAGGAGTTGACGGACTCCGTCAACTTCATGGCCGGCAACCTCACCTCGCAGGTGCGGCAGATCGCCCAGGTGACGACCGCGGTGGCCCGGGGTGACCTGTCGCAGAAGATCGACGTCGACGCGCGCGGGGAGATCCTCGAGCTGAAGAACACCATCAACACGATGGTCGACCAGCTCTCCGCCTTCGCCGACCAGGTCACCAAGGTGGCCCGCGAGGTGGGTACGGACGGCCGCCTCGGCGGTCAGGCGCAGGTGCCCGGCGTGGCCGGTGTGTGGCGCGACCTGACCGACTCGGTGAACGGCATGGCCGGCAACCTCACCGCCCAGGTGCGCAACATCGCGCAGGTCGCGACCGCGGTGGCCCGGGGTGACCTGTCGCAGAAGATCACCGTGGACGCGCGCGGGGAGATCCTCGAGCTGAAGAACACGCTGAACACGATGGTCGACCAGCTGTCGTCGTTCGCCCAGGAGGTCACGCGTGTCGCGCGCGAGGTGGGCACCGAGGGCATGCTCGGCGGTCAGGCGGAGGTCCAGGGGGTCGCGGGCACCTGGAAGGACCTCACGCAGTCCGTGAACTTCATGGCGAACAACCTGACCATCCAGGTCCGCAACATCGCCGAGGTCACCACGGCGGTCGCCAAGGGCGATCTGTCGAAGAAGATCACTGTGGACGCCAAGGGCGAGATCCTTGAGCTCGTCACGACGGTCAACACGATGGTCGACCAGCTGTCCAGCTTCGCCGAGCAGGTGACCCGGGTGGCCCGCGAGGTGGGCACGGAGGGCATTCTGGGCGGCCAGGCGCGCGTGCCGGGTGTCACGGGCATCTGGAAGGACCTGAGCGACAACGTCAACCTGATGGCCAACAACCTGACCATGCAGGTGCGCAACATCTCCCAGGTGTCGGCCGCGGTCGCCAACGGCGACCTGACCCGGCAGGTCACGATCGAGGCGAGCGGTGAAGTGGCGCAGCTCGCCGACACGATCAACACGATGGTCAAGACGCTGAGCTCGTTCGCCGACCAGGTCACCAAGGTGGCCCGCGAGGTGGGCACGGACGGCATCCTCGGCGGCCAGGCGCGCGTGCCGGGTGTGGCCGGCACGTGGAAGGACCTCACCGAGTCGGTGAACCAGATGGCGTCCAACCTGACCGGCCAGGTGCGCAACATCGCCATGGTCACCACCGCCATCGCCAAGGGTGACTTGACCAAGAAGATCGACATTGACGCCCGTGGCGAGATCCTCGAGCTCAAGACGACGATCAACACCATGGTCGACCAGCTGTCCAGCTTCGCCGAGGAGGTCACCCGGGTGGCCCGCGAGGTGGGTACCGAGGGGCAGCTGGGCGGTCAGGCGCGTGTGCGTGACGTCGACGGCACCTGGCGGGACCTGACGGAGTCCGTGAACGAGATGGCCGGGAACCTGACCCGGCAGGTGCGTGCCATCGCGCGCGTGGCGACCGCGGTGACCCGCGGCGACCTGAACCTGAAGATCGACGTCGACGCCTCCGGCGAGATCCAGGAGTTGCAGGACTACATCAACAAGATGATCGCCAACCTGCGCGACACCACGATCGCCAACAAGGAGCAGGACTGGCTCAAGGGCAACCTCGCCCGTATCTCCGCGCTGATGCAGGGCCGCCGCGATCTGGAGGACGTGGCCTCGCTGATCATGAGCGAGCTGACACCGGTGGTCTCGGCGCAGCACGGCGCGTTCTTCCTCGCGATGCCACTCGTCGACGGCAAGGACATGAGCGCCGAGAGCGAGGACGCGTACGAGCTGCGGATGCTGGGTTCGTACGGCTACTCGATGGGGTCCATGCCGACGTCGTTCCGGCCGGGTGAGGGGCTGATCGGAACGGCCGCCCAGGAGAGGCGCACGATCATCGTGGAGAACGCCCCCAGCGGCTACCTGAAGATCTCCTCGGGGCTCGGCGAGGCGCCGCCCGCACAGGTGGTCGTGCTGCCGGTGCTGTTCGAGAACACGGTCCTCGGCGTCATCGAGCTGGCGTCCTTCACGCCGTTCACGCAGATCCAGAAGGACTTCCTCAACCAGCTCGCCGAGATGATCGCGACCAGCGTCAACACCATCTCCGTCAACACCAAGACGGAGGTGCTGCTGCGGCAGTCGCAGGAGCTGACCGAGCAACTCAGGCTGCGTTCGGAGGAATTGGAACAGCGGCAGAAGGCGCTCCAGGCCTCCAACGCCGAACTGGAGGAGAAGGCCGAGCTGCTGGCCCAGCAGAACCGCGACATCGAGGTGAAGAACACCGAGATCGAGGAGGCGCGGCAGGTCCTGGAGGAGCGCGCCGAGCAGCTCGCGGTCTCCATGCGCTACAAGAGCGAGTTCCTGGCCAACATGTCGCACGAACTGCGTACGCCGCTGAACTCGCTGCTGATCCTGGCGAAGCTGCTCGCGGACAACGCCGAGGGCAACCTCTCCCCGAAGCAGGTCGAGTTCGCCGAGACCATCCACGGGGCGGGCTCCGACCTGCTCCAGCTGATCAACGACATCCTCGACCTGTCGAAGGTCGAGGCGGGCAAGATGGACGTCTCCCCGACGCGTATCGCGCTGGTCCAGCTCGTGGACTACGTGGAGGCCACCTTCCGGCCGCTGACCGCCGAGAAGGGCCTCGACCTGTCCGTGCGGGTCTCGCCGGAGCTGCCCGCCACGCTGCACACGGACGAGCAGCGGCTGCTCCAGGTGCTGCGGAACCTGCTGTCCAACGCGGTGAAGTTCACCGACTCCGGCTCGGTCGAGCTGGTGATCCGGCCGGCCGGATCGGACGTGCCGGTGCGCATCCGGGAGCAGCTGCTGGAGGCCGGGTCGCTGACCGACGCGGACGCGCCGCTGATCGCGTTCTCCGTGACCGACACCGGCATCGGCATCGCCGCCGGCAAGATGCGGGTGATCTTCGAGGCCTTCAAGCAGGCGGACGGCACCACCAGCCGCAAGTACGGCGGTACGGGCCTCGGGCTGTCGATCTCGCGGGAGATCGCCCAGCTGCTCGGCGGTGAGATCCACGCGCAGAGCGAGCCGGGACGCGGCTCGACGTTCACGCTGTATTTGCCGCTGCACCCCAGCGAACTGCCGCCACAGGGCTACCAGCAGTCCCTGCCCGCGCTGGAGGCGGGCGACCTGGTCGCCTCGGAGGGCCACTCCACCGAGCTGTCCCCCGTGGAGATCGAGACGCCGGCCGAGGTGAAGTCGTACCGGGAGACCCAGAACGGCCCCGCCGCGCTCTTCCGGCGACGTCGCCGGGGCGCTCCGACGAACGAGCTGCGCACCGACCTCTGGCCGGTCGCCGAGCAGCAGGAGGCGGCGCACCCGTCGCACCGGCCGGTGCGGTTCGGCGGGGAGAAGGTGCTGATCGTCGACGACGACATCCGTAACGTCTTCGCGCTCACCAGCGTCCTGGAGCAGCACGGCCTGTCCGTGCTGTACGCGGAGAACGGCCGTGAGGGCATCGAGGTCCTGGAGCAGCACGACGACGTGGCGGTCGTGCTGATGGACATCATGATGCCCGAGATGGACGGGTACGCGACCACCACGGCGATCCGCCGGATGCCGCAGTTCGCCGGGCTGCCGATCGTGGCGCTGACCGCCAAGGCGATGAAGGGCGACCGGGAGAAGGCGATCGAGTCGGGCGCTTCCGACTATGTGACGAAGCCGGTCGACCCCGATCACCTGTTGGCGGTGATGAAGCAGTGGATGAGCGCGGAATGAGCGCCGGGCGGGTCTCGCATGAGCGGCGCATGAGCGCTGAGTGACCGTGTCGGCGGGCCCGGGTGAAAGTCGGGTGAAGGTGCCGGGAACCGGCGATGCGTGTGCGAAGTTGTTGACGCAGGGTGGCCGCGTAGGTGTGGAAGTGCGGGAATCGGGGAACCTTCTGGTCTCCCGCCGCGTTTCTGCTATGTGCACAGTGACATCGCGGTGACAGGGTGTGGCGACAGGCGGGGTGCGGCTACCATGACCGGCACAAGGACGGGCGGCGAAACGGAGTCGTCCCCTGGGGCGGCGCCCGGTGTACCGCCGGGGCGAGGAGGGCGGGCCATGGTGCAGAAGGCCAAGATCCTCCTGGTCGATGACCGGCCGGAGAATCTGCTGGCGCTGGAGGCCATCCTCTCTGCGCTCGATCAGACGCTGGTGCGGGCATCCTCCGGGGAGGAAGCGCTCAAAGCACTACTCACGGACGATTTCGCGGTCATTCTGCTGGACGTCCAGATGCCGGGAATGGACGGTTTCGAAACCGCGGCGCACATCAAGCGGCGAGAGCGGACCCGGGACATCCCGATCATCTTCCTCACCGCCATCAATCACGGCCCGCACCACACCTTCCGGGGCTACGCGGCGGGCGCGGTGGACTACATCTCCAAGCCGTTCGACCCCTGGGTGCTGCGCGCGAAGGTCTCCGTCTTCGTCGAGCTGTACATGAAGAACTGCCAGCTGCGGGAGCAGGCGGCGCTGTTGCGGCTCCAGTTGGAGGGCGGCAACGGCAAGGGCGCGGTCGGCGGTGGCAAGGAGTCGGCCGGACTCCTCGCCGAGCTCTCCGCCCGGCTCGCGGCGGTCGAGGAGCAGGCCGAGGCCCTGTCCAAGCAGCTTGACGACGAGTCGGCGGACGCCGCCGCGGTGGCCACCGCGGCCCATCTCGAACGCAAACTCACGGGGTTGCGCCGCGCACTCGACGCCCTGGAGCCGGGTACGGGCGGCGCCGCGCCGATGCCGTCGCAGAACTGACGCCCGCGGCGGCCGTACTTGCGAATGAGCGGGCGTCAGTTCCGTGCACTCCCAAGGGCGACACGAACGGGTGAAGCTCTGGGCGCGCGTGTCCACCGTCGTCTCCACCGGTAACCTCACATCCATGGCCTCACGTCCCTCCGCAGCCAAGAAGCAGCCCGCCAAGAAGGCGACCGCTGCGGCGAAGGCTCCGGCGAAGAAGGCCGCCGCGAAGAAGGCTCCGGCGAAGAAGGCGCCCGCCAAGAAGGCCGCGGCGAAGAAAGCCGCGCCCGCGCCCAAACCCGCCCCCAACCCCACCGGGGGCGTCTACCGGCTGGTGCGCGCCCTCTGGCTCGGCCTCGCGCACGCCGTCGGCGCCGTCTTCCGGGGCATAGGACAGGGCGCGAGGAACCTCGACCCGGCCCACCGCAAGGACGGCATCGCGCTGCTGCTGCTCGGAATCGCACTGATCGTCGCCGCCGGCACCTGGGCCGATCTGCGCGGCCCCGTAGGGGATCTCGTGGAGATCCTGGTGACCGGTGCCTTCGGCCGCCTCGACCTGCTGGTGCCGATACTGCTCGCGGTCATCGCCGTGCGGTTCATCCGGCACCCCGAGAAGCCGGAGGCCAACGGCCGGATCGTCATCGGCCTGTCCGCGCTCGTCATCGGCGTGCTGGGCCAGGTCCACATCGCCTGCGGCTCGCCCGCCCGCAGCGACGGCATGCAGGCCATAAGGGACGCCGGCGGCCTCATCGGCTGGGGCGCGGCGACGCCGCTGACGTACGCCATGACCGACGTCCTGGCCGTACCGCTGCTCGTGCTGCTGACGATCTTCGGGTTGCTGGTGGTCACCGCCACCCCGGTCAACGCCATCCCGCAGCGGCTGCGCGCGCTCGGCGTACGCCTGGGGCTCCTGCCCGACCTCGCCGACGACGAGTTCGACGAGTTCACCGACGACGACCAGCGGTACGAGGAGCAGTGGCGCGAGGCGATGCCCGCGCGCCCCCGAAGGCGCCGGAGCGCCCCCGAGGCGTACGACCCCGACAGCGCCGAGCAGGAGGCACTCGCCAAGCGCCGGGGCCGCCCCAGGCGCTCGGCGGTGCCGCAGCCCGCCATGGACCGGCACATGGACGCCGTGGACATCGCCGCGGCCGCCGCGGCCGACCTCGACGGCGCCGTCCTGCACGGCATGCCGCCCTCGCGGATCGTCGCCGACCTCACCCAGGGGGTCAGCGTCGGCGACCGGGAGGACACGACGCCGACGCCCGTACCGGCCCCCACGCCGGCTCCGGAGCGGACCGCGCCGCCCGTCCCGGCCCCGGCCGGACGGCCGAAGCAGGAGAAGGTCACGTCCGGCCCGGTCCCCGACCTCACCAAGTCGGCCCCCGAGGCGCCCCGGGACCTGCCGTCGCGCGCCGAGCAGCTCCAGCTCTCCGGCGACATCACCTACGCGCTGCCCTCCCTCGACCTGCTCACCCGCGGCGGCCCCGGCAAGTCACGCAGTGCCGCCAACGACGCGATCGTCGCCTCGCTCACCAACGTCTTCACCGAGTTCAAGGTCGACGCGGCCGTCACCGGCTTCACCCGCGGCCCGACGGTCACCCGCTACGAGGTCGAGCTCGGCCCCGCCGTGAAGGTCGAGCGGATCACCGCACTGACCAAGAACATCGCGTACGCCGTCGCCAGCCCCGACGTCCGGATCATCAGCCCGATCCCCGGCAAGTCCGCGGTCGGCATCGAGATCCCCAACACCGACCGGGAGATGGTCAACCTCGGCGACGTGCTGCGCCTCGCGGAGTCCGCGGAGGACGACGACCCCATGCTGGTCGCCTTCGGCAAGGACGTCGAAGGCGGCTACGTCATGCACTCGCTGGCGAAGATGCCGCACATGCTGGTCGCCGGCGCCACCGGCTCCGGCAAGTCGTCCTGCATCAACTGCCTGATCACCTCGGTCATGATCCGGGCGACCCCCGAGGACGTCCGGATGATCCTGGTCGACCCCAAGCGGGTGGAGCTGACCGCCTACGAGGGCATCCCGCACCTCATCACGCCGATCATCACCAACCCCAAGCGGGCCGCCGAGGCGCTCCAGTGGGTCGTACGCGAGATGGACCTGCGCTACGACGACCTGGCGGCCTACGGCTACCGGCACATCGACGACTTCAACCGTGCCGTGCGCGAGGGGAAGGCCAAGCCGCCGGAGGGCAGCGAGCGGGAGCTCCATCCGTACCCGTACCTGCTGGTGATCGTCGACGAGCTGGCCGACCTGATGATGGTCGCGCCGCGTGACGTCGAGGACTCGATCGTGCGTATCACACAGCTCGCGCGCGCGGCCGGTATCCATCTGGTGCTCGCCACGCAGCGCCCGTCGGTCGACGTCGTCACCGGCCTGATCAAGGCCAACGTGCCCTCCCGGCTCGCCTTCGCCACCTCCTCGCTCGCCGACTCGCGGGTCATCCTCGACCAGCCGGGTGCCGAGAAGCTGATCGGCAAGGGCGACGGCCTGTTCCTGCCGATGGGGGCGAACAAGCCGACCCGTATGCAGGGCGCGTTCGTGACCGAGGACGAGGTCGCCGCCGTCGTCCAGCACTGCAAGGACCAGATGGCGCCCGTCTTCCGGGAAGACGTCACCGTCGGCACCAAGCAGAAGAAGGAGATCGACGAGGACATCGGCGACGACCTCGACCTGCTGTGCCAGGCCGCCGAGCTGGTGGTCTCCACGCAGTTCGGGTCCACGTCCATGCTCCAGCGCAAGCTGCGCGTCGGTTTCGCCAAGGCCGGCCGGCTCATGGACCTCATGGAGTCGCGCGCCATCGTGGGACCGAGCGAGGGGTCCAAGGCGCGTGATGTTCTTGTGAAACCCGATGACCTGGACGGCGTGCTCGCGGTGATACGCGGGGAGTCTGAGGGGTAGGGATTGGTCCCGAAGGGACACGGGTCGTCCGGTGGCCGGGATGGAGCCGGACGGTTGCCTCGTCGTGATCCACCTGTTAGAGAGCGGCGGGCAACCGTTTCCCCTTGTCGCACGTCAAGTTGAGCGAGAGGACAGGTGCGGGCTCCATTCTGGGGTTCGTGCCTGGCCCGTCGTCGGTATGTCGGGCCATACCGATGGCGTACAAAGCCCAACCGCCCGGTTGCCCCACCCTTTTGCACCCCCCCTAGACTGAACTTCCAGCACAGGTGGCTACACGCTCGAAAGGCGCCCCCGTGTCCATCGGCAACTCTCCTGAAGACGAGCGTCCGTTCTCCGACGTCTCCGAGGAAGCCCGTACCTCCATCGGCCGTACGCTGCGGCAGGCGCGCATCGCCGCCGGGCTCACCGTCGACGACGTCAGCAGCGCCACTCGGGTCCGCATCGCCATCGTGCACGCCATCGAGGCGGACAACTTCGCACCCTGCGGCGGCGACGTGTACGCCCGCGGGCACATCCGGACCCTGGCCAGGGCCGTGCACCTCGACCCCGCCCCGCTGCTGGCCCAGTTCGACGCCGAGCACGGCGGGCGCCCCGCCCCGACCCCGGCCGCCCCGCTGTTCGAGGCGGAACGTATCCGCCCCGAGCGGCGTGGGCCGAACTGGACCGCCGCAATGGTCGCCGCGATCGTCGCGGTGATCGGCTTCGTCGGGTTCACGGTCGTCAAGGGTGGTGACTCCGGCAACGACGCCAAGGCGCAGGCGCACGAAGGTGCCACACCCACGATCAGCAAGGCCGCCTCGCCCACGCCCAAGAAGGACAAGCCCGCCGGCCAGAAGGCCGACCCGTCCGACAGCGCCATCGCGGCCGCGCCCCAGGACAAGGTGACCGTCCGGGTCAGCGCCGCGGGCGGGCGCAGCTGGATCTCGGCCAAGGACCACAACGGCCGCATGCTGTTCGACGGGCTCCTGAACAAGGGCGAGTCCAAGACCTTCCAGGACAGCTCGAAGATCAACCTCATCCTGGGTGACGCCGGCGCCATACAGCTCTACGTCAACGGCAAGAAGATCGAGGACGACTTCCAGCCCGGGGCCGTGGAGCGGCTGACGTACACGAAGGGCGACCCCGAGGTCGGCTAGGGCCCGCTGGGCACGAGCGGCCCGGAGAGGGCGTCTTCGCACGGGGTTGGCCAAGATCGGCCAACCCCGTCGACGTGGGGTGTCAGCGGGACGAAGTAGTCTTGAGCCCATGCCTGAACGCCGTACCGTCGCACTAGTCACTCTCGGCTGCGCCCGTAACGAGGTGGACTCGGAGGAGCTCGCAGGCCGTTTGGAGGCGGACGGCTGGCAGCTCGTCGAGGACGCCGGGGACGCCGATGTCGCCGTGGTCAACACCTGTGGCTTCGTGGAGGCCGCCAAGAAGGACTCCGTGGACGCCCTTCTGGAGGCCAACGATCTCAAGGGCCACGGCAGAACCCAGGCCGTCGTGGCGGTGGGCTGCATGGCCGAGCGGTACGGCAAGGAGCTCGCCGAGGCCCTCCCCGAGGCCGACGGTGTGCTCGGCTTCGACGACTACACGGACATCTCCGACCGCCTCCAGACCATCCTCTCCGGCGGCATCCACGCCTCCCACACCCCGCGCGACCGCCGCAAGCTGCTGCCGATCAGCCCGGCCGAGCGGCAGGCGGCGACCGATGTGGCCCTGCCCGGGCACGGCGCCCCGGCCGACCTGCCGGAGGGCCTGGCCCCGCAGTCGGGCCCTCGCGCACCCCTGCGCCGCCGGCTGGACGGCGCCCCGGTCGCCTCGGTGAAGCTCGCCTCCGGCTGTGACCGGCGCTGCTCCTTCTGCGCCATTCCGTCCTTCCGCGGCTCCTTCATCTCCCGCCGCCCGAGCGACGTGCTGAACGAGACGCGCTGGCTGGCTGAGCAGGGCGTCAAGGAGATCATGCTGGTCTCCGAGAACAACACCTCCTACGGCAAGGACCTGGGCGACATCCGCCTGCTGGAGTCCCTGCTTCCTGAGCTGGCGGAGGTCGACGGGATCGAACGTGTGCGCGTCAGCTACCTCCAGCCGGCCGAGATGCGTCCGGGCCTGATCGACGTGCTCACCTCCACCCCGAAGATCGCTCCCTACTTCGACCTGTCCTTCCAGCACTCCGCGCCCGACGTGCTGCGTGCGATGCGGCGCTTCGGCGACACCGACCGCTTCCTGGAGCTGCTCGACACCATCCGGAGCAAGGCCCCGCAGGCCGGCGTGCGCTCGAACTTCATCGTGGGCTTCCCCGGCGAGTCCGAGGCGGACCTGGGCGAGCTGGAGCGCTTCCTGAACGGCGCGCGACTGGACGCCATCGGCGTCTTCGGCTATTCCGACGAGGAGGGCACGGAGGCGGCGACCTACGACGGCAAGCTCGACGAGGACGTCGTCGCCGAGCGGCTGGCGCACATCTCCCGGCTGGCCGAGGAACTCGTCTCGCAGCGGGCCGAGGAGCGCGTCGGTGAGACCGTGCACGTCCTCGTGGAGTCCGTGGACGACGAGGAGGGCGTGTACGGCCGTGCGGAACACCAGGCCCCGGAGACGGACGGCCAGGTGCTGCTCACGAGCGGCGCCGGCCTGAGCGTCGGCCGTATGGTCGAGGCGAAGGTGGTCGGTACGGAAGGCGTCGACCTGGTGGCCGAGCCGCTCGAGGGCTCGCTCGCGTGTAGTGAGGAGGCGGACAGATGACCGGAGTCCCGGCGTCCGCCGCGGGCGGCTCCTCCGGCGCTCAGGGCGCCGCGAGCTCCGCCGGTGCCTCCGGCGCGGCGGCCGGCTCGGGCTCCGGCACCACCGCTCCCGGTGGCTCCGCCGAGGGTGCGCAGGGCGCGGGCAAGTCGCCCCGGGGCGCGAAGCTGGCGGCGGCGGCCGTCAACCAGGCCAGCGTCTGGAACGTCGCCAATCTGCTGACCATGCTCCGGCTGGTCCTGGTGCCCGGCTTCGTGGCCCTGATGCTGGCCGACGGCGGGTACGACCCGGCGTGGCGCTCGCTCGCCTGGGCCGCCTTCGCCGTCGCCATGATCACCGACCTGTTCGACGGTCACCTGGCGCGCACGTACAACCTCGTCACCGACTTCGGGAAGATCGCCGATCCGATCGCCGACAAGGCGATCATGGGGGCGGCACTGATCTGTCTGTCCGCGCTGGGCGATCTGCCGTGGTGGGTCACGGCCGTCATCCTCGGCCGGGAACTCGGGATCACGCTCCTGCGTTTTCTGGTCATTCGGTACGGCGTCATCCCGGCGAGCCGCGGCGGCAAGCTGAAGACGCTCACCCAGGGCGTGGCCGTGGGGATGTACGTGCTGGCACTGACGGGATGGCTGGCGACCCTGAGGTTCTGGGTGATGGCGGTGGCGGTCGTTCTGACCGTTGTGACCGGTCTCGACTATGTGAGACAGGCCATTGTGCTGCGCCGGCAGGGAATCGCCGAGCGCCGGGCGGCGTTGGAGGAGTCGGAAGCGTGAGTTCCCCGGCCACTGAAGTGGTGCGACTACTGACGGTGAAGGGCGAGACGGTCGCCGTCGCCGAGTCGCTCACCGGTGGTCTGGTGGCGGCCGAGATCACGACCGTCCCCGGGGCGTCCAAGGTGTTCCGGGGTTCGGTCACCGCCTACGCCACCGACCTGAAGCAGCGGCTGCTGGGTGTCGACGCCACCCTGCTGGCCCAGCGCGGGGCGGTGGACGCGCAGGTCGCGGCCCAGATGGCGGCCGGGGTGCGCAAGACGCTGGGCGCCGACTGGGGGCTGGCGACGACGGGGGTCGCCGGCCCGGACCCGCAGGACGGACAGCCCGTCGGCACGGTCTTCGTGGCCGTGGAGGGGCCGTTCGGGACCGGTTCCGGTTCTGCCGGTGGCGGAAAAGTCACAGCTCTGCGGTTGAACGGCAACCGTGCGGAAATTCGTATGGAGAGTGTACGGAGCGTGCTCGCACTGCTTCTCGAGCAGCTCGCGAGCGAACACAGCGGAAATGAGCGGGCACAGGATACGGAACGGAACGGGGGGTTTTGATGTTTGCAGCCCTGAGTGAACACGACATCGCTCCCCGCACGGCCGCAGCGCGAGGCGGTACGGTGGGGCGAGAAGGATGCGGCTACGCGGTCCGAGGAGGGAGCCACCGATGATTCTGCTCCGTCGCCTGCTGGGTGACGTGCTGCGTCGGCAGCGCCAGCGCCAGGGCCGTACTCTGCGCGAAGTCTCCTCGTCCGCCCGAGTTTCGCTCGGCTATCTCTCCGAGGTGGAGCGGGGGCAGAAGGAGGCTTCCTCCGAACTGCTCTCCGCCATCTGCGACGCGCTGGACGTACGGATGTCCGAGCTCATGCGGGAAGTGAGCGACGAGCTCGCCCTCGCCGAGCTGGCCCGGTCTGCCGCGGCCACCGAGCCCGTACCCACGCCGGTTCGCCCGATGCTGGGTTCCGTGTCGGTGACCGGCGTGCCACCGGAACGGGTGACCATCAAGGCGCCCGCCGAGGCGGTGGATGTCGTCGCCGCCTGACGCGACACGTCTGAGGCCCCGGCCGGGGCCGTCTCCGGGGAGACCTGGAGGAGCCCCCGGCCGGGGCCTTCGTGCTGCTGTCTCCGTTTGCCGGTGTCCGGTGGCGCGGTCATGGTGGAGGGACGTGACGGGGTCGAGGCATCGGAGGGTGCGCATGTCCGTCGTGAAGAGCCCATTGCCCGACGCGGACCTGAAGACCGTCTCGGAGGCGTTGCAGGGCGCCCTCGTGGACCTGGTGGACCTGTCGCTGGTCGCCAAGCAGGTCCACTGGAACATCGTCGGCCCCAGATTCCGCTCCATCCATCTCCAGCTCGACGAGGTCGTCGCCTCCGCGCGCACCCACTCCGACACCGTGGCGGAACGGGCGTCGACGCTGGGCGTGCCGCCCGACGGCCGCGCGGCGACCGTGGCGGCCGGCAGCGGTATCGCGGCGGCGCCCTCGGGCTGGATCAAGGACACCGACGCGGTGCGGGCGCTCGTCGACGCGCTGGGCGCGGTGATCACGCGGATGCGGGGCCGGGTGGCGGCGACCGGGGACCCGGATCCGGTGTCCCAGGACATCTTCATCACCATCACCGCGGATCTCGAGAAGCACCACTGGATGTTCCAGGCCGAGAACGGGTGAGCCGGCCGGGGGATGTCGTCGCCCGGCGTTGACGCCTCGGGTTGACGCCTGGGTTGACGACTTCCCCGGCCTTGCATCAGTGAGCCGTTGGTGCGCCTCCCCGGCGGGTTCGGTGGCGTTCTAGCGTCCGGCTGGAGGAGGCGGCCATGGTGGGGCGGACAGTGCGCTGGGGAGTCGTCCTGGGACTCGGGACGGTGTGGTGGTGGGCCGTGGTGCGGGTCGCCGTGGGGGACGGCGGCGTGGTCGAGGGGGCGGTCGTCACCGGGGGGTGGGGGCTCAGTCTGCTGCCGGTGCACTGTGTGCCGAAGAGACGGGCGGCGGGGAACCTCACCAGGGCATCGCCACCCCACCGTTCGGACGCAGGATCTGGCCCGTCGTGAAGGACGACGCGTCGGACGCCAGGTGCAGCACGGCGTGCGCGATGTCGTCGGCCTCGCCGACCCTGCCGAGCGGGGACATGCGGGCCATCAGGGCCTCGGTGTGCGCCTGGGCCTCGTGGTCGTGGCGGTCGGTCATCGGCGTGCGGATCCAGCCGGGGGCGACCGCGTTGACGCGGATGCCGTGCCGGCCGACCTCGGCCGCCAGCGTCTTGGTGAGCTGGACCACGGCCGCCTTCGCCGCGCCGTAGCAGAGCAGCCCCGGTCCGCCGGTGTCGATCGCGCCCGAGGCCATGGTGATGATGCTGCCCCGGGTGTGCCGGGCGAGCATCAGCCGGGCCGCCTCCTGGCAGGCGTACAGCACGCCCTTGAAGTTGACGTTCAGCACCCGGTCGAGGTCCTCGTCCCGGGTCTCCAGGACCGGGCTGCTGTGCATGACGCCGGCGATCGCCGCCATCACGTCCAGCCGCTCGCAGGAGCGGACCGCCTCGCCGAGCCGGGCGCGGTCCGTGACGTCGAGACTGTGGGTGCGGGCGGTGCCGCCGCGGTCCTCGATGAGGGCCGCCGTCTCGTGCAGGCCCTTCGCGTCCCGGTCGGCACAGTGCACCGTCGCGCCCGCCTCGGCGAGCAGGACGGCCGAGGCCCGGCCGATGCCACTGGCGGCGCCGGTGACGAATGCGGTGCGTCCGGTGAGGTCGTACGCCTTGACGGGCATGCAGCGACGGTACGAGCGTTTCTGACGGGTCGTCAATTGGGCGTGCGTCGATAGCGGTCCCGCCACTTCTGTGGTGCTCCCGGCACGGGAGCCGGGCCCTTCTGACAGGTGGGGCACCAGTAGGTGGGGCGTTCCTGGGTGCCGTCGCCCTGGTCGGCCACTTGGACCGGCGTGTGGCAGCGCAGGCAGGGGCGGGGTGCGCGGCCGTACACGAACAGGTCGTGGTGGCGCACGCCCGTGGTCTGCCGGACCGGGCGGTCGCGGTTCGCCTCGAGGAGCTTCTTGGCGAGGGCGGGCAGTTGGGCGGCGCGGTCCGCCGGGAGCGCGCCGGCGGGCAGCCACGGGGTCACGCCGAGCAGATAGCAGAGCTCGCTCTTGTAGATATTGCCGATGCCGGCGAGGTTGCGCTGATCGAGCAGGGCCTCCCCGAGCGGGCGGGCGGGGTCGGCCAGCAGGTTGGCCAGGGCGCGTTCGGGGTCCCAGTCCGGGCCGAGCAGATCGGGGCCGAGGTGTCCTACGACGCGCTCCTCCTCCCCGGTGCGCAGGAACTCCAGGACCTGAAGGCGGTAGCCGATGGCCGAGTGGTCGGTGGTGCCGAGGACGGCCCGGATCTGGTGGGCGGGTCCGCCCCGCCACCGCTCGTCCCGGCCGTAGACCTTCCAGGCGCCCTCCATGCGCAGGTGGGTGTGCAGCGTCAGGCCGCCCTCGATCCGGGTGAAGAGGTGCTTGCCGCGCGGGACGGTGCTCAGGACGGTCCGGCCGGTGAGGTCGACCGTGGCGTACTTCGGCACCCGGAAGTCGCTGCGGGTCAGCACCTTGCCCGCGAGCGCGCCGTGCAGCCGCCTCGCGGTCTGCCAGACCGTGTCACCCTCGGGCATGCGTCAAGGGTGACACGACGGGGTGACCTGCGGTGGACCGCGCGGGTGCCCCGCGGATCAGGCCCGCGGATCAGGCCCGCGGCGGACCGTGCGGTCGTCCCGCGGATCAGGCTCTGAGCCGCAGGCCGCGCGGGGTGGCGATGAACCCCGCTCCTTCCAGCAGGGCGCCGACGGGGGAGGTGAGGGCCGAGGCGCCGTTGACGCGCTCCACCGTGACCGTGCCGAGTGTGCCCGCGCGGGCGGCCGCCGCCAGGGCGTCCGCGGCCGAGCGGAGGCGGGGGTCGTCGGTCGCCTCCCTGTCCGGCGCACCGGGCCAGGCCAGCAGCGTCTTGCCGCCGCGCTCCATGTACAGCGTCAGCTCGCCGTCGACGAGCACCACCAGCGAGCCGGCCTTGCGGCCCGGCTTGTGCCCCGCCCCGTCCGGCGGCTCGGGCCAGGACAGGGCCGCGCCGTAGGCGTTCGCGGGATCGGCGGCGGCCAGGACGACCGCCCGGGAGTCGGGGGCCGAAGGCGTACGGGTACGCGGGGCGCCGTAGCCGGAGCCGTACGGGGAGACAGGACCGCCCCGGGGGCCGCCGAAGCCGGGCGAGGAGAGATCGGCGGCGGCGTCGCGCGGGGAGACGTAGTCGCCCGGGCCGGCGCGATGGTCGGCCGGCCAGTCGAAGTCGGCGAAGTCCGCGATGCCGTGTTCGCCGTCGCCCTGGCCGAAGGGGTCCGGGTCCGGGGGGTTGCCGGGCGTGCCGAAGGACTGGGGACCGGCGCCGCCGGAACCCGGGCCGGGCAGCCCCTCGCCCCGCTCGCGTGCGTTGGACACCGCGCGCAGACGGTCCACGGCTCCGTCCATCGCGAACTGCGCGGCGCCGAGGCCCTCGACCACGTAGCCGCGCCGGGCCTGTCCGGTCTCCTCGAAGGCGGACAGGATCCGGTACACGGCCGAGAAGCCGCCCTCGACGCCCTCCGCGGCGACCGCGCCCCGGGTGACCACGCCGTGCCGGTCGAGGAGGGCGCGGGCCAGGGCGTGGGCACGCACGGTCTGCTCCGGCTCGCGCTGGGGGAGCAGGGACCAGCGGCCGGCGACGGTCGGCGGTCCGCTGCGGGAGGCGGGGCGTGCGGCGGCCGTCAGCGAGCCGTAGCGCCCGCGCGGGACGGCGCGCTTGGCGCGGTGGGCCGTGGAGCCGGCGGTGCGGCCGGAACCCAGCAGGGAGCGCATCGGGGCGAGCGTGTCGTTGGTGAGCCGCCCCGACCAGGCCAGATCCCAGACGACGTCGGCCAGTTGGGGATCGGTGACATCGGGGTGGGTGGTGGCACGGACCTGGTCGGCGATCTGACGGAAGAACAGCCCGTAGCCCGCCGAGAGGGCGTCCAGGACGGACTGGTGAAGGGCGGTCAGTTCCAGCGGGTGGGGCGGCGGCAGCAACAGCGGGGCCGCGTCGGCCACGTACAGGGAGACCCAGCCGTCCTTGCCGGGCAGCGCGCCCGCGCCCGCCCACACCACCTCTCCCGCGGCGGTCAGCTCGTCGAGCATCGACGGGGTGTAGTTCGCCACGCGGGACGGCAGCACCAGCTTCTCCAGGGCGGATGCGGGCACGGACGCGCCCTGCAACTGCTCCACGGCGCGCACCAGTCCGTCGACCCCGCGCAGGCCGTGGCCCTTGCCGATGTGCTGCCACTGCGGCAGGAACTGCGCCAGCGCGGCCGGCGGCACCGGCTCCAGCTCGTGCCGCAGGGCGGCCAGGGACCGACGCCGCAGACGGCGCAGCACGGCCGCGTCGCACCACTCCTGGCCGATGCCCGCTGGATGGAACTCACCTTGGACGACACGTCCGTTGGCGGCCAGCCGCTGCAACGCGCCGTCCGTGACCGCCACGCCCAGGCCGAAGCGGGCCGCCGCCGTGGCCGACGTGAACGGGCCGTGCGTGCGGGCGTAGCGGGCGAGCAGGTCGCCCAGCGGGTCCTTGACCGGCTCGGTGAAGGCCTCGGGGACACCGACCGGCAGCGCCGTGCCGAGGGCGTCGCGCAGGCGGCCCGCGTCCTCGATCGCCGCCCAGTGATCGGCGCCCGCGACGCGGACCCGGATGGCCCGGCGGGCGCCGGCCAGCTCCCGCGCCCAGTGCGGCTCGGCGCCCCGCTCGGTGAGCTCGGCGTCCGTGAGCGGGCCGAGCACCCGCAGTACGTCCGCGACGCCTTCGACGTCCTTGACGCGGCGGTCCTCGGTGAGCCACTGAAGCTCCCGCTCCAGCTCGGTCAGCACCTCCGCGTCCAGCAGCTCGCGCAGCTCCGCCTGACCCAGCAGTTCGGCCAGCAGCCGGGAGTCCAGCGACAGAGCGGCCGCGCGGCGCTCGGCCAGGGGGGAGTCGCCCTCGTACAGGAACTGGGCGACGTATCCGAAGAGCAGGGAACGGGCGAAGGGCGAGGGCTCGGGTGTGGTGACCTCGACGAGGCGGACCTTGCGGGACTCCAGGTCGCCCATCAGCTCGACGAGTCCGGGGACGTCGAAGACGTCCTGGAGGCATTCGCGGACCGCCTCCAGGACGATCGGGAACGAGCCGAACTCGCTGGCCACTTGCAGCAGCTGGGCGGCGCGCTGGCGCTGCTGCCACAGCGGTGTGCGCTTGCCGGGATTGCGGCGCGGCAGCAGCAGCGCGCGGGCGGCGCACTCGCGGAAGCGGGACGCGAACAGCGCCGAGCCGCCGACCTGGTCGGTGACGACCTGGTCGACCTCGCCCTTGTCGAAGGCGACGTCCGCCGCGCCCACGGGGGCCTGGTCGGCGTCGTACTCCGTACCCGGGGACCCGTCGGCCTTCGTCGGTTCCCGGTCGAGCAGGTCCAGGCCCATGAGGTCGGCGTCCGGCAGGCGCAGCACGATGCCGTCGTCGGCATGCATGACCTGGGCGTCCATGCCGTACCGCTCGGACAGGCGGGCACCGAGCGCCAGCGCCCACGGGGCGTGCACCTGGGCGCCGAAGGGGGAGTGCACGACCACGCGCCAGTCGCCGAGCTCGTCGCGGAAGCGCTCCACGACGATCGTGCGGTCGTCCGGGACGTGACCGCAGGCCTCGCGCTGCTCGTCCAGGTACGACAGGACGTTGTCCGCCGCCCACGCGTCGAGGCCCGCCGCGAGGAGCCGCAGCCGGGCGTCGTCCTTGGACAGTGAACCGACCTCGCGCAGGAACGCGCCCACCGCGCGGCCCAGTTCCAGCGGGCGGCCCAGCTGGTCGCCCTTCCAGAAGGGCAGCCTGCCCGGCACGCCCGGCGCGGGGGAGACCAGGACGCGGTCGCGCGTGATGTCCTCGATGCGCCAGGAACTCGTGCCGAGCGTGAAGACGTCGCCGACCCGGGACTCGTAGACCATCTCCTCGTCGAGTTCGCCGACCCGGCCGCCGCCCTTCTTGGGGTCGGCACCGGCGAGGAAGACACCGAAGAGCCCGCGGTCGGGGATCGTGCCCCCGGAGGTGACCGCGAGGCGCTGGGCGCCCGGGCGGCCGGTGACGGTGCCGGTCACTCGGTCCCACACCACGCGCGGGCGCAGCTCGGCGAAGGCGTCGGAGGGGTAGCGGCCCGCGAGCATGTCCAGGACGGCCGTGAACGCCGATTCCGGGAGCGACGCGAAGGGGGCGGCGCGGCGGACCGTGGCGAGCAGGTCGTCGAACTGCCAGCTGTCCAGCGCCGTCATCGCGACCAGTTGCTGGGCGAGGACGTCCAGGGGGTTGGCGGGCACCTTCAGGGACTCGATGGCGCCGGTGCGCATCCGCTCGGTGACCACCGCGGCCTGGACCAGGTCTCCTCGGTACTTGGGGAAGACCACACCGGTGGAGACCGCGCCCACCTGGTGCCCCGCGCGGCCGACACGCTGGAGGCCGGAGGCCACGGAGGGCGGGGACTCGACCTGGACGACGAGGTCGACGGCGCCCATGTCGATGCCCAGTTCGAGGCTGGAGGTGGCGACCACGGCCGGGAGACGGCCGGCCTTGAGGTCCTCCTCGACCAGGGCGCGCTGCTCCTTGGAGACCGAGCCGTGGTGGGCGCGCGCGATGACCGGGGGCGCGCCGTGGGCCGCGCCGGAGCCGCCCATGAGCTCGGCCGGCGAGTGGTGCTCGTCCAAGGGTTCGCCGGTCGCCCGCTCGTACGCGATCTCGTTGAGCCGGTTGCACAGGCGCTCCGCGAGCCGCCGGGAGTTCGCGAAGACGATCGTGGAGCGGTGGGCCTGGACCAGGTCGGTGATCCGCTCCTCGACATGCGGCCAGATCGACGGCCGTTCCGCGCCCTCGCTGCCGTCGGCGACCGGGGAGCCGCCCAGCTCGCCCAGGTCCTCGACCGGGACGACGACGGACAGGTCGAACTCCTTGCCGGACTCCGGCTGGACGATCTCCACCTTGCGGCGCGGCGAGAGATAGCGGGCCACCTCGTCCACCGGGCGGACCGTCGCGGACAGGCCGATGCGGCGGGCCGGCCTCGGCAGCAGCTCGTCGAGGCGCTCCAGGGAGAGCGCGAGATGCGCGCCGCGCTTGGTGCCCGCGACCGCGTGCACCTCGTCCAGGATCACCGTCTCCACACCGGTCAGCGCGTCGCGCGTGGCCGACGTCAGCATCAGGAACAGGGACTCCGGGGTGGTGATCAGGATGTCCGGCGGTCGCGTGGACAGGGCTCGGCGCTCGGCGGCCGGGGTGTCGCCGGAGCGGATGCCGACCTTGACCTCCGGCTCGGGCAGGCCCAGCCGCACGGATTCGTGGCGGATGCCGGTCAGGGGGCTGCGCAGGTTGCGCTCCACGTCGACCGCGAGGGCCTTCAGCGGAGACACGTACAGCACGCGGCAGCGCTTCTTCGGGTCCGCCGGCGGAGGCGTCGAGGCGAGCTGGTCGAGTGCGGCGAGGAACGCTGCCAGCGTCTTGCCCGAACCGGTCGGCGCGACCACCAGCACGTCCGAGCCCTCCCCGATGGCCCGCCACGCCCCCGCCTGGGCCGCGGTGGGCGCGGAGAAGGCCCCCGTGAACCAGCCGCGGGTCGCGGGGGAGAAGCCGTCGAGGGCCCGGTGTGCGGAGCTGACCATGCGTCCATCCTGCACCCCGGCTCTGACAATCGCCCTGACCTGGGGAAACGCGTTCCGCCGAGCGGTCGTGGGCGGGTGGGGAGGACGACGCGGATCAGCCCACGAATCGCCCGTGGGCCCTGAGCGTGCGCAGGGCGTCGATCGTCACCATGGGGCGGGCCTCCAGGGCGGTGCCGGGCGCCCACTGGCGCCACCGGACGGGCCAGCCGCCGTCCTCCCGCTGGTCCGCGGCGAGGAAGTCCAGGGAGCGGGCCATCTCGTCGTCGGTGAACCAGGGGCGCGCGAGGGACTGCGGGGTCCTGGCGAAGTCGTGCGGGAAGTGGTGTTCGCCCGGTGCGTAGCCGGGAGCGACCGGGTATTCACCGAGGCGCTCCGGGTCGAGCGCGGCGAGCCGGTGCTCGCGCACCAGACGGCCGAGGCGGTCGGCGGCCGCCTGCGCGCGCGGGCGGTCGGGTGCCGAGTCGAGGAAGGCCACGGCGGCCTCGATCTCGTAGGGGTGGGACTTCTCCAGGGACTCCACGGCCCGCCAGCAGAAGTCGGTGGCCCGGAACAGCCAGGCGTGCCACACACCGTTGCGGTGCAACAGGCCGACCACCGGCCCGGTGGCGAGGAGCTCGCTGGGCGGGTCGTCGACGATCGGGATGAAGGGCGCCGCCGGATAGCCGCGCTGGCCGGGACGGACGGCGGGCAGCGCGCCGTCCGCGGTGGAGACGGAGGTCAGGTACCGGCACACACGCTCCACCCGCTGTCCGCCGCACCGCCCGACGGCGTCCAGCACACGCAGCGCGTGGCCGGTGTGCAGCGGCTGGCTGACCGGACCTCGCAGATCGGGTTCCAGCGCGTGGCCGTACCCGCCGTCCTCGTTGCGGTAGGCGTCCAGCGCCGCCTCCACCGGATCGGCGCCGCCGTTCAGGAAGTGGTACGCGAAGAGGCGCTGCTCCAGCACGCGCGCGGTGAGCCAGACGAAATGCTCGGCACGGAAGAGCGGGGAGTGCGCCGAGGGGGCAGAGGGGAGTGGGGGGAGTGGGGAAGCTCCTGTTTCGGGCATGCGTCAGACCGTAGGGCGGAAAGCGGTCTCGGCATGCGGTCCCGGGCGGGGCCCACCCCCAGGGGCGGGATACTGGTGTCATGCGGTTGACGGTCTTCTGGCAGCGGATGGCGGATCACTTCGGTGCGGGGTACGCCGACACCTTCGCGCGCGACCACGTGATGGCGGAACTCGGCGGACGCACGGTGCACCAGGCGCTCGCGGACGGCTGGGAGGCCAAGGAGGTGTGGCGCGTGGTCTGCGCCGTCATGAACGTTCCGGGGGAGAGGCACTGATCCGTCACGGAGATCGCAGGGGTGTGCCGGGTTGTCGGCGGCGTGGGCGAGACTTGCATCGTGGCACCGACTGACGACACAGGGCAGACCGCCCAGCAGGCATCCCCTTCCGGTACGACGCCGTCCCCCCGGCCCCCGGCCGACGCCCCCGCGCCGGTCGTCCGCATGCCGCGCTGGCTGCCGCGCGCCATGGTGCTCGCGCTCGGCCTCGTCGCCGCCTTCCAGCTGGGCAGCTGGGCCTTCCACCAGCTGACCGGCCTGCTGATCAACATACTCATCGCGTTCTTCCTGGCCCTCGCCATAGAACCCGCGGTGAGCCGGATGGCCGCCCGCGGCATGCGTCGCGGGTTCGCCACCTTCCTGGTCTTCCTCGGCCTGATGATCGCGACCGCGGGGTTCGTCACACTGCTCGGCTCGATGCTCGCGGGCCAGATCATCAAGATGGTCGAGGGATTCCCGCAGTACCTCGACTCGGTCATCCACTGGGTCAACCAGACCTTCCACACCGAGCTCAGACGGGTCGACGTCCAGGAGGGCCTGCTCCACTCCGACTGGTTGCGCAAGTACGCGCAGAACAGTGCCGCCGGTGTGCTCGACGTGTCCGCCCAGGTGCTCGGCGGCCTGTTCCAGCTGCTGACGGTCACCCTGTTCTCGTTCTACTTCGCCGCCGACGGGCCGCGACTGCGCCGGGCGCTCTGCTCCGTCCTGCCGCCCGCCCGCCAGGCCGAGGTGCTGCGCGCCTGGGAGATAGCCGTCGACAAGACCGGCGGCTACCTGTACTCGCGCGGCCTGATGGCGCTCATATCGGGGATCGCCCACTACATCCTGCTCCAGGCCCTGGGCGTGCCGTACGCACCCGTGCTGGGCGTCTGGGTGGGCCTGGTCTCCCAGTTCATCCCCACCATCGGCACCTATCTCGCGGGCGCGCTGCCCATGCTGATCGCGTTCACCGTCAACCCCTGGTACGCGGTGTGGGTGCTGGTGTTCGTCGTGATCTACCAGCAGTTCGAGAACTACATGTTGCAACCCAAGCTGACCTCCAAGACCGTCGACATCCACCCGGCGGTCGCCTTCGGCTCGGTCATCGCGGGCACCGCCCTCCTCGGCGCCGTCGGCGCGCTGATCGCCATCCCCGCGGTCGCCACGCTCCAGGCGTTCCTGGGCGCGTACGTGAAGCGCTACGCCGTCACGGACGATCCCCGGGTCCACGGGCACCGCGGACGGGGTCCGGGCGGGCCGGGCCTGCTCACGCGTGCGCGCCGGCTGTGGACGCGGCCGCCGGAGACGCGGGCCGCCGAGGAGAGCGGCGGATCCTGAGCGCGTCCCTCGTGCGTGAGGACCTCAGTACGTGAGGACCGCCCACACTCCGGCCCCGGCGACGGCGGCCGCGTAGCAGCCGACCGCCGCACTCACGGCCCGCTGCCGGGCCCGCTCGCTCCACGAGGTCCGGGACAGCAGCCAGGCCAGCGCCGGCAGTACCAGGACGGCGTGCAGGCTCACCCCGTGCAGCGGCTTGAGCGGGGCCGCCGAGTGGTAGGCCGCCTCCTGATGGCCGGTCCGGGTGAGCACCACACCGCGCGCGATCATGGCGGCGCCCGAGGCCAGCGCCACGAGCAGGATCGCGAACCCGGACCGCACCGCGAGCGGCATGCCGACGGGGCCCGTCGGCCGGTGCCGGAAGGACACCACGGCGAAGACGGTGAGCAGCGCCACCAGGACACCGCCGCCGACCGCGAGGGTCATGGACACCGCCGTGTCGAAGGGGGTCTCCATGTTGAGGTGCGAGGGCACCCGGCGCCAGGCCTGGAGGGTAATGCCGCCGACCTCCACCACGCAGTCGGCGGCGAACACGACGAGCAGGGCGGTACGCAGCCGCGGGCCGACGCGCAGGTACGACGTGACCCAGGTGACCGCGATCAGCGTCACACCGAAGGAGAGCCCGAAGGTGACGGGCTTGCGCCAGGAGACGGGCCCCTCCCAGGGCCCGCCGTCGACCGCGAACACCAGCAGGTGCGCGAGGCCGGAGAGGACGAGGAGCACACCGGTCGCGTGGCAGAGGCGCTCGGCGGGACGCGGATTCTTCATGGGGCCAAGGCTCCCGGGAGCGCCCTCGCGCGGTCGTCGTCCGGCCGAAGGCACCCCTCGTACGCCCCGGGGAGTAGCGGGACGCCTGCCGCGTGATGCGTCCCGTGGTGCGCTGGGGGCGCTTGACACGAAAATCGAACATCCATTCTTATGGAAGCTCAGGCGAGGCTCCGGGCGGGGATTTCGACACGGTTTGAGTGGAGAAGTGCCCGAGTTATCCACAGGCCGGGCCGGCGTCGGGGCGCATTGTCAGTGGCAGGCGTTAGCGTCTTTGACGTGAAGCGATCGACTCAAGCAAACCGGGTGGAACCCATGGCAGGAACCGACCGCGAGAAGGCGCTCGACGCCGCGCTCGCACAGATTGAACGGCAATTCGGCAAGGGCGCGGTCATGCGCATGGGCGACCGGTCGATGGAGCCCATCGAGGTCATCCCGACCGGGTCGACCGCACTCGACGTCGCCCTCGGCGTCGGCGGCCTGCCGCGCGGCCGTGTGGTGGAGGTCTACGGGCCGGAGTCCTCCGGTAAGACCACCCTGACCCTGCACGCGGTGGCGAACGCGCAGAAGGCCGGCGGCCAGGTCGCCTTCGTGGACGCGGAGCACGCCCTCGACCCCGAGTACGCGCGCAAGCTCGGCGTGGACATCGACAACCTGATCCTCTCCCAGCCGGACAACGGTGAGCAGGCCCTGGAGATCGTGGACATGCTGGTCCGCTCCGGCGCCCTCGACCTCATCGTCATCGACTCCGTCGCCGCGCTCGTCCCGCGCGCGGAGATCGAGGGCGAGATGGGCGACAGCCACGTCGGTCTGCAGGCCCGTCTGATGAGCCAGGCCCTGCGGAAGATCACCAGCGCGCTCAACCAGTCCAAGACCACGGCGATCTTCATCAACCAGCTCCGCGAGAAGATCGGCGTGATGTTCGGCTCCCCGGAGACCACGACCGGTGGCCGGGCACTGAAGTTCTACGCCTCGGTGCGCATCGACATCCGCCGCATCGAGACCCTGAAGGACGGCACGGAGGCGGTCGGCAACCGCACCCGCTGCAAGGTCGTCAAGAACAAGGTCGCGCCGCCCTTCAAGCAGGCCGAGTTCGACATCCTCTACGGCCAGGGCATCAGCCGCGAGGGCGGCCTGATCGACATGGGCGTCGAGCACGGCTTCGTCCGCAAGGCCGGTGCCTGGTACACCTACGAGGGCGACCAGCTCGGCCAGGGCAAGGAGAACGCGCGCAACTTCCTGAAGGACAACCCCGACCTGGCCAACGAGATCGAGAAGAAGATCAAGGAGAAGCTGGGCGTGGGCGTGCGGCCCGAGGAGCCCGCCGCCGAGCCGGGCGCGGACGCGGCCGTCGGTGCCGCCACCGAGGACGCCGCCAAGACGGTGCCCGCCCCGGCGGCCACCAAGGCCACCAAGCCCAAGGCCGCCGCTGCCAAGAGCTGACCCGTGACACGACGAACCGACTGGGCCGAGTACGAACACGCCTCCCCCGGTGCTCCACGGGGGAGGGGCACCGGGGGCGACACAGGCTCCGCCCCGGACGGTGACGGCGGGTACGGGGACGGCGGGTACGGGGAAGAGCGGGCCCACGACGGCTCGCACGGCGCCGGGCCCCGTGGTGGGCGCGGACGCCGTCGGCGCGGCTTCGGGGAGCCGTCCGCGCCCCGGGAAGACGAAGGCGCCCCTTCCTCGTCGAGGGCCGAGCGGGGGGAGTCTTCAGGGGACCCGGCTGAGCGGGCGCGGGCGATCTGCCTGCGCCTGCTCACCGGGACCCCGCGTACGCGCAAGCAGCTCGCCGACGCCCTGCGCAAGCGGGAGATCCCCGAGGACGTGGCGGAGGAGGTGCTGTCACGGTTCGAGGAGGTCGGGCTGATCGACGACGGGGCGTTCGCGGACGCCTGGGTGGAGTCCCGGCATCACGGCCGGGGGCTGGCCCGGCGCGCGCTCGCCCGGGAACTGAGGACCAAGGGCGTCGACTCGGCGCTGATCGACGACGCGGTCGCCCAGCTCGACTCCGATCAGGAGGAGGAGACGGCCCGCGAGCTCGTCGCCCGCAAGCTACGGGCCACCCGTGGCCTCGACCGCGACAAGCGCATCCGACGCCTCGCCGGCATGCTCGCCCGCAAGGGCTACCCCGAGGGCATGGCCCTCCGGGTCGTCCGGCAGGCGCTGGAGGAAGAGGGCGAGGACACGGAGTTCCTCGAGGACGAGGGCTACTGACCGGCGTTCGGCGGGCGGCCGGGCCGTCTTCGAGGAGATCGGGTTTCCCGGTGACGGGGGTGGGGCTAACCCCCGCCCAAGACGCCGGGGCACCGGAGTGTGTGGACACCTGTGCGTCGACGACCGTGTACGCATGATGCTGCGCTACGCCTTACAGACCGTCCGTGCCCGCAAGGCGGGTTTCCTCGGGGCCTTCCTCGCCCTCATGTGCGCGGCCGCTCTCATCACCGCCTGCGGCACCCTGCTCGAGACCGGCCTGCGCGGCACGATCCGCACCGAGCGCTACGCGGCGGCCCCCGTCGTGGTCTCCGGCGACCAGAACGTGCACCGGACCATCGTCAAGCACAAGAAGGGCAAGACGAAAGTCAAGCACAAGGCGAAACCCATCGCCGAGCGCGCCTGGCTGCCGGCGAACCTCGAGCAGACCCTCGCCCGCACCCCCGGAGTGGCCCGCGTCGTCCCCGAACTCACCTTCCTCGCCCAGCCGTTGACCTCGGCCGGCACGGGCGGCCGTACCGCCTACGGGCATGCCTGGCAATCCGCCGCGCTCACCCCGTACCGGCTGACCGCGGGCACCGCACCGAAGGCCGCCACCGACCTGGTCATCGACCGCTACCTCGCCGCACGCGCCCGTCTCGAGCCCGGCGACCACCTCACCGTCCAGTCGACCCGGGCCCCGCGCAGCTACCGGATCACCGGCATCGCCGCCCCGGCCGCGGACGTGAGCCACCAGACGTCCCTGTTCTTCTCCACCGGCGAGGCCCATCGCCTGGCCGCGCACCCGGGGCAGGTCACCGCGTTCGGCGTGATCCCGGCCCAGGGCACCGACACCGGCCGGATCGAGCAGGCCGTGGCCGACGCGCTGCACGGCACCACCGCTCAGGTCAGCGCCGGTGACGCCCGCGGCCCCGTCGAGTTCCTGGACGCGGCCGCGGCCCGAGTCCGGCTGGTCAGCATGGGCGGCGCGATGGGCGGCACCTCACTGCTGGTGGCCGTCCTGGTGGTCGTCGGAACCTTCGCGCTCGGCGTGCGGCAGCGTCACCGGGAGCTCGCCCTGCTCCGCGCCATCGCCGCCACGCCCGGCCAGATCCGCAAGCTGCTCGGCCGGGAGGCCCTGATCGTCGGCGCCGCCGCCGGCGTGGTGGGCGCGCTGCTCGGACTGCCGCTCGGTGGCTGGCTGCACGCCAGGTTCGTCGCCAAGGGCGCCGTCCCCGCCACCCTCCAGCACACCGCCAGTGTCTACCCCCCGCTCGCCGCCCTCGCCGCAACCCTGTTCGGCGCATGGGCCGCCGCCCGGGTCGCCTCCCGCCGGATCACCCGTATCCGTCCGGCCGAGGCGCTGGCCGAGGCAAGGACCGAGGGCACCCGCCCCGCGTGGGGAAGGATCGTCGCGGGCCTGCTGCTCCTCTGCGGCGGTGTCGTCCTCGTCGTCGTGCTCACCGGTCTGCGCACCGAGCCCGCCTCGACGCCGGTGACCTTCCTGACCGTCATCGTGCTGTCCACCTCCGTCGCCCTGCTCGGCCCGCTGCTGGTGCGGGCGGCCACGCTGCTGCTGTCCAATCCGCTGCGGCTCAGCGGCCCCGGCGGTCGGCTCGCCACCGCCAACCTGCGCGGCAACGCCGCCCGGATGGCCTCGGTCGTCACCCCTCTCACCCTGCTCATCGGCATGACCTGCACCGTCCTGTTCGTCCAGTCGACCCTCGGCGACGCCGCCCGCGCTCAGGCTCGCGAGGGCGTCCGTGCCGACTGGGTGGTGGCGGCCCAGGGACCGGGCGTCCCGGCCGAGGCCGCCCGTCTGCTGCGCACGCACGACGACGCCGTCACCGAGGTCGTCCGCACGACCGTCCGCGTCGGCCTGGACAAATACCCCGCCCAGGGCGTCACCCCGGCGGGCCTCACCCGCACGTGGGACCCGGACGTCACCGCCGGCTCCCTCAGCCGGCTCACCGCGCGCACCGTCGCCGTCAGTCAACTGGCCGCGGACCAGCAGCATCTGAAGCCCGGCAGCACCCTGAAGCTCACGCTCGGCGACGGCACGCCCGCCACGTTCACCGTCGCCGCCGTCTACCGCCGGGGTCTCGGCTTCGGCGACCTGACCTTCGCGCACGACCTGGTCGCACACCACGTCGACAACCCGCTCGCCTCCTCCGTCCTCGTCGCCACGACCCGTACACAGACACAACTCGCGACTACACTCCGTGAGTTCCCGGGAATCCGAATTCTCTCCCCGGCCGCCGCGGACTCCCTCCAGGCGGAACGGCAACAGGCCAACGCCGCGGTCAACTTCCTGGCCATGGGGCTGGTCCTCGCCTTCACCGCCATCGCCGTGGTGAACACGCTGGCCATGTCGGTGTCCGAGCGGGTCCGGGAGTTCGCCCTGCTCCGCCTCGCCGGGGCGACCCGCCGTCAGGTCCTGCGCATGCTGCGGACCGAGGCGCTGTCGGTGCTGCTCCTCGCCACCTCCCTCGGCAGCGGTATCGCCCTCGCCGTCCTGACCGCGTTCAGCGTCGGCATGACGGGCCGGGCCGCGCCCGCGGTCACGCCCCTGCTGTACGTCACGGTCGTCGCGACCGCCGCCCTCCTCGCCCTGGTGGCCACCGCCCTGCCGGGACGCGTGGCCCTCAGGGTGCCCGCGGTGAGGGTGGCGACGGCGAGGGAGTAGCCGGCCAGGCCGTCATGCGGGTTCCGGCACCACCGGCAGCCCCGCCGCCTTCCACGCCTGGAACCCGCCGACCAGGTCGGTCGCTCGGTGCAGCCCCAGCTGGTGCAGGGAGGCGGCGGCCAGGCTGGACGCGTAGCCCTCGTTGCAGATCACCACGATGTGCCGGTCGTGACCGGTCGCCTCGGGAACCCGGTGGCTGCCTCGGGGGTCGAGGCGCCACTCGAGTTCGTTGCGCTCGATGACCAGGGCGCCGGGAATCAGGCCGTCCCGGTCGCGCAGGGCGGCGTACCGGATGTCGACCAGGAGCGCGTCACCCGCCTGCGCCGCCTCGTACGCCTCCCGCGCCTCGATGCGCCGGTAGTCCGCGCGCACGCGCTCCAGCAATTCGTCGATGCCGGGCGGCTGTCCTGTCCTGCTCACTGCCAGTCCTCCGGGCGCTCGACCTGCTCCAGCCGGAGCACCTGTCCGGTGCGACTGTAACGGCGGATCTGGGGCAGCGGCGGGTAGTAGGCGTGTACGGAGATCGCGTGCCGCTCGGTGGACTCGTTGAGCACCTCGTGGACGTGGTGGCGGCCGAAGGAGCGGCCCTTGCCGGCCGGCAGCCGCCGCTCGCGGTCCACGTCGTCGCTGAGCTCCAGGGTCTTCCAGCCGTCGGTGGGCAGCCGGGCGGCGAGCGAGTTCTCCTTCAGCTCGCCGGCCGCGGTGAGGAACGCGCCGACCGAGTCGGCGTGGTCGTGCCAGCCGGTGCCGGTGCCCGGCGGCCAGCCGATCAGCCAGGCCTCACTGCCGCCAGGGCCTTCGAGCCGCACCCAGGTGCGGCCCTCCGGGTCGAGCGGGAGCGAGGCGACGAGCTCGGCGTCGGCGGCCGTACGCCGTACGAAGTCGAGGAGATCCGCCTGCGTGGGTGCCGAAACGGCCGCGGACACGGGGGGAGAGACAGACACGTGCACCGTCCTGAAGAACGTTCGCCGAAGGGGCGCCCAACGGGGCGCCCGGAGAGAAAAGGGGAAGCGAATTCAGCAGGACGGGCGACACACGCAGCCCGCATAGCGGACGAGGTCCATATGGACCCTCCGCCACAGGCGCACATCGGTGTCGGTCATGGTCCGGAGTACACCATTGGCGGCGTCCACCGGTCAACTCACAGTCACTATGTGGACCACAGTGTGACTGTATGTGCGCTCAACGCGCGCCGGAGCCCGCCCCGGCCTGCGCTTCCGCGCCGACATCGGCGTCCGTGTCCTCCTCACCCTTCGCCGCAGCCGGGCCGCCCACCGCCGCCTCCGCCGCCGTGTACAGATCGGCCGGGCGGACCCCGCTCAGCGCGGTCACCAGGTGGCCGTCCGGGCGTACGAGCAGCACGCTGTGCGCGGGCGCACCCGGATAGCTCTCGGCGACCAGCAGCTCGGCGGGGTGCGGCAGCGCGGTCACCGCGCCCGCGAGCCGGGGCATGACCCCGGCGGTCACCCAGTGCTTGCGGTCCCACACACCCGTGCCCGGCGCGATCAGGACGACGAGCAGCGCGCCGCGGCCGAGCCGGTCCCGCAGCCGTACGAAGGTGCCGTCCTCCGCCGTGACCCGAACGTCGCTCACCTGCGCGCCGGGCGGGGTGCCGACGGTGATCTCGCCCTCGATGTGCGGGGGCGCGAGCGGCGAGTCGACGTACGTCCCCGGCGCGCCGAGCGGCCCACGCCCGAGATGAGCGTCCATGAGCAGTGCGTCGTGCCCCCGGGCGGTGCCGGGGACGTACGCGCGCAGCCCACCGCCGCCGCGCAGCACCGGCAGCGCCTGGTCGGCGGCGCGCAGCCTGGCGGCGATCACGGCGCGCCGCTCGGCCTGGTAGCTGTCGAGCAGCGGCTCGTGCGGGCCGTGGTGCCAGACGCGCGCCAGCTTCCAGGCGAGGTTGTCGGCGTCCCGGAGCCCCTCGTCCAGACCCTGGGTGCCCAGCGCGCCGAGCAGATGGGCCGCGTCCCCGGCGAGGAGGACCCGGCCGACGCGCCACCGGCGGGCCAGCCGGTGGTGCACCGTGTGGACTCCGGTGTCGAGGAGTTCGTACGGCGGTGTGGTGCCGTCCGTCCAGCCCGCGAGGGTCTCGCGGACGCGGGCTACCAGCAGCTCGGGCGTGACCAGGTCCTTGCCTGGTGGCAGCAGCCAGTCCAGACGCCACACCCCGTCCGGGAGGGGGCGGGCGGTCACCTCCGCGGCCGAGGGGCCGGACGTCCGCCACGGCGGCATCCGATGGAGCAACGCACGACCCGGCCGCGGAAGTTCCACGCGCAGGGCGGCTACGGCGTGTCGTTCCACCGCCGTCCGGCCCGGGAAGCGGATGTCCTGCAGCTTGCGCACGGTAGAACGCGGGCCGTCGCAGCCGACCAGGTAACTGCCGCGCCACCAGGTGCCGCTGGGCCCCCGGGTGTGCGCGGCGACGCCGGAACGCTCCTGCTCGATCGCGTCCACGCGGCTGTCCACGGCGACCTTCACCAGCGGCTCGCGGGCAGCAGCGGCACGCAGCGCGCCGGTCAGCTCATGCTGGGCGAGGTGCAGCGGGGCGGGACCGGTTCCTCCGTCTGCCCCTTCCTCGGAGACCTCGCCCGCCCCGGTGGCCTCGGCGTCCTTGGCTGCCTCGGCCGGAAGGCCGAAGGTGATCTCACGCATCACCTGCTTGCGCCGCATCGACCGCCATCCGGCCCAGTGGACACCCCGCTCGCCGAGCGGGACGCCGGTCAGCCGTTCCATCAGTGCGGCGGTGTCCTCACGCAGGACTACCGTACGCGCGAGCCGTGGTTCGTCCTTGCCCGGTCCCTCGTCCAGGACGACGCACGGCACCTCCTGGCGGGCCAGCGCCAGCGCGAGCGTGAGCCCGACGGGTCCCGCTCCGACGATGATCACCGGGTCCACGGCGCGTCGCCCCCTGCCCGCAGCGGTGCCCTGAAGGATGAGTGTGAACAAAAAGGTGGAGCAGGGTGCACGATCACAGAACGTATGCAACCCATTGGCGGTGTTTGCGTCAAGCGACGGAGTGGGGTGGCGGTCGGGAAGATCAGAAGGGGTGGCACTCATGCGTGCCACCCCTTGGACGACCGGACTTGGCCCGGGGACCGAGTCAAGGACCCCGGGGACCGACTCAAGAACGTCAGAGTGCGCCCATGCCAGGGCCTCCCGCACCGCCGGCGCCCGTCCCCGCGGTGCCCTCGATCGACGCGTCGTTGGGCGCCAGCACCGCGCCCGTGGACTTCTTGCCGCGTCGCAGCCGGCCCTCCAGCCAGGTCGCGAAGCTCGTGAGGGAGAAGTTGAGCGCCAGGAAGATCAAGGCCACGATGGTGAAGGAGGCGATGGTGTTGGCACCGTAGTAGCCGCTCATCGTGTTGGCCGCGGAGAGCAGCTCGGGGAAGGTGAGGACCGCGCCGCCGAGAGCCGTGTCCTTCACGATCACCACGAGCTGGCTGACGATCGCCGGGAGCATGACGGTGACAGCCTGCGGCAGCAGGACGAGCCGCATCATCTGGTTCTTGCGCAGCCCGATCGCCATCGCGGCCTCGGACTGGCCTTTGGGCAGCGAGAGGATGCCCGCCCGGACGACCTCCGCGAGCACCGACGCGTTGTACAGCACGAGGCCCGTGACGACCGCGAACAGCGGACGGTCGTCCGAACTGATGTCGGTGTAGTCGGCGTACAGGGCGTTCCCGAAGATCATCAGGATCAGCACGGGGATGGCCCGGAAGAACTCGACCACGGCCGCGGCCGGTACGCGGATCCAGACGTGGTCCGAGAGCCTGGCTATGCCGAAGACGGCACCCAGCGGCAGCGCGATGACCATGGCCAGTGCCGCGGCCTTCAGCGTGTTCTGCAGACCGGGCCAGATGTACGTGGAATAGGCCTCGGTGCTGCCGCCGAGATACGGCTTCCACAGCACCCACTCCAACTGGCCCTTGTCGGAGAGGGCGCTGTAGACCCACCACACGACGGCGGCGAAGGCCACCAGGAAGCCCACCGTGTACAGGATGTTGCGCCGCTTGGCGCCTGGGCCCGGGGCGTCGTACAGGACCGAGCTCATCGCTTCACCGCCACCTTCTTGCCCACCCAGCCGAGGATCAGACCGGTCGGCAGCGTCAGGCAGCAGAAGCCGAGGGCGATGACCGCGGAGATCGCCATCAGCTGGGCTTCTTTGTCGAGCATTTCCTTCATCACGTACGCCGCTTCCGCCACGCCGATCGCGGCAGCCACCGTCGTGTTCTTCGTCAGCGCGATCAGGACGTTGGTCAGCGGGCCGACCGCGGCCCGGAAGGCCTGTGGAAGGACGACCAGTCCCAGCACCTGAGTGAAGCTCAGGCCGATGGCCCGCGCCGCCTCCGCCTGCCCGACCGGGACGGTGTTGATGCCGGAGCGCAGCGCCTCGCACACGAAGGCCGAGGTGTAGACGATCAGGCCGAGCACGGCCAGCCGGAAGTTGGCCGTCTTGAAGTCGTCTCCGGCGCCGAGGGTGACGTTCAGCGTCTGGAAGAGGCCGAGCGAGGTGAACAGAATGATCACCGTGAGCGGGATGTTCCGCACGATGTTCACGTAGGCGGTCCCGAAACCGCGCATCAGCGGCACCGGGCTGACCCGCATGGCGGCCAGCAGGGTGCCCCAGATCAGGGAGCCGACGGCGGACAGCAGGGCCAGCTGCACCGTCGTCCAGAAGGCTCCCAGCACGTCGTAATTGTCAACGAAGTCGAACACGATCTCCCGCGCTTCCGCGTGTAGGGATGCCCCCGGTGCGCCGTCGCCGGACGGCGCACCGGCGGGCACTGCCTCAGCTCTTGACGTCGCCGATCTTCGGGGCGGGCTCGTTCTTGTAGCCGGCCGGACCGAAGTTCTTGTCCACGGCCTTCTGCCAGGAACCGTCGGAGACCATCGACTCCAGCGCCTTGTTGATCTTGGCCTTGAGGTCGCTGCCCTTCTTGACGCCGATGCCGTAGTTCTCGTTGGTCATCTTGAGACCGCCGAGCTTGAACTTGCCCTTGAACTGCGCCTGGGAGGCGTAACCGGCGAGGATCGAGTCGTCGGTGGTCAGGGCGTCGATGGCCTTGTTCTGCAGACCGGTGAGGCACGCGGAGTAGGTCGGGTACTGCTGGAGCTGCGCCTTGGGGGCCAGCTTGTCGTGGACGTTCTGCGCCGACGTGGAGCCGGTCACGGAACAGAGCTTCTTCTTGTTCAGGTCCGAGGGCGACTTGATGCTGTTGTCGTCCGCGCGGACCAGCACGTCCTGGTGGGCGAGCAGGTACGGGCCGGCGAAGTCGACCAGCTTCTGGCGCTCCGGCGTGATCGAGTAGGAGGCGGCGATGAAGTCGACGTCACCGCGCTTGAGCATCGTCTCGCGGTCGGCGCTCTTCGACTCCTTCCACTCGATCTGGTCCGCGTTGTAGCCGAGCTTCTTGGCCACGTACGTCGCCACGTCCACGTCGAAGCCCGAGTAGCCCTGAGGGGTCTTCTGGCCGATACCGGGCTGGTCGTACTTGATGCCGATGGCGATCTTGTTGCCGCCACCGCTGCCGGAGGAGCCGCTCTCCTTGTCCTTCTTGTTCTCGCCGCACGCCGTGGCGGCCATGGCGAGGGCGAGCACGACGGCCGAGGCGGCGGTGACCTTGCGGAGCTTCATGGTGAACATCCTTCGTGTGGTGAGGAGATGCGGGCCCTCGGCCCGGGTGAACACAGAGCGTGAGGCGCGCCGCGAGCCGTCAGTGGTGCAGGATCTTCGACAGGAAGTCCTTGGCCCGGTCACTGCGCGGATTGCTGAAGAACTGGTCGGGCGCAGCCTGTTCGACAATGCGGCCGTCCGCCATGAAGACCACTCGGTTTGCAGCCGATCGTGCGAAACCCATCTCATGGGTGACGACGACCATCGTCATGCCCTCCCGGGCGAGCTGCTGCATGACCTCGAGGACCTCGTTGATCATCTCGGGGTCGAGGGCCGAGGTCGGCTCGTCGAAGAGCATGACCTTCGGGCCCATCGCCAGCGCTCGGGCGATGGCCACGCGCTGCTGCTGGCCGCCGGAGAGCTGCGCGGGGTACTTGTCGGCCTGGGTGCCCACACCGACCCGGTCGAGCAGGGCGCGGGCCTTGTCCTCGGCCTGCTTCTTGTCGGTCTTGCGGACCTTGATCTGGCCCAGCATCACGTTCTCCAGCACGGTCTTGTGTGCGAAGAGGTTGAAGGACTGGAAGACCATCCCGACGTCCGCCCGCAACCGCGCCAGCTCCTTGCCCTCCAGGGGAAGGGGCTTGCCGTCGATCGTGATGGTGCCCGAGTCGATGGTCTCCAGCCGGTTGATGGTGCGGCACAGGGTGGACTTGCCGGACCCGGAGGGCCCGATGACCACGACGACCTCGCCGCGGGTGATCGTCAGATCGATGTCCTGGAGCACGTGCAACGCGCCGAAGTGCTTGTTGACGCTCTTCAGGACGACCAGTTCGCCGGTCGCGGCCACGTCTTCCTTGGCCACCGATACTTCGGTCATCGCTTTCAGGCTCCGTCCTCCTCGGTTTCGGAGGACAGTAGTGAGGCCGAATGACCTGCGTCATTACATCTGAGGGGAATCTGAGCATCACGATCCGATAGCAATCGGACACGTGTCGTAGCAGTTGCGACGGGTGTGCGTATCGGCCGGGTAACGGAAGTCGCGGGCAACCGGAACCCTCTTGACGCCGTAGTCGTCCATCAGCGTGACTGCCTTGGTGCACGCGCGCGTGCACGCGATGTTCTACGGATTTCTACAACCAGAGACTACGACCGTTCGAACCGGAGGGGGCCGGGATGAGACTGCTGCTCGTCGAGGACGACAACCATGTCGCCGCAGCTCTGTCCGCGGTCCTCAAGCGGCACGGGTTCGACGTCACCCACGCGCGCAGCGGCGAGGAGGCCCTCCAGGCCCTCGTCCCGGAAGGCGACGGCTTCGGCGTCGTCCTGCTCGACCTGGGCCTGCCGGACCAGGACGGTTACGAGGTCTGCGGCAAGATCCGCAAGCGCACCAGCACCCCGGTGATCATGGTCACCGCCCGCTCCGACGTCCGCTCCCGCATCCACGGCCTCAATCTCGGCGCCGACGACTACGTGGTGAAGCCGTACGACACCGGGGAACTGCTCGCCCGGATCCACGCCGTCAGCCGGCGCACCGCCCACGAGGAAGCCGGGCCGGACGGCGAGAGCGTGCTGCGACTCGGTGCCGTACACATCGAGCTGCCCACCCGCCAGGTCAGCGTGGACGGTTCGGTCGTCCAACTGACCCGCAAGGAGTTCGATCTCCTCGCCCTGCTCGCCCAGCGCCCCGGAGTGGTCTTCCGCCGGGAACAGATCATCAGCGAGGTGTGGCAGACGAGCTGGGAGGGCACGGGACGCACCCTGGAAGTGCACGTCGCCTCCCTGCGCGCCAAGTTGCGCATGCCCGCGCTGATCGAGACCGTACGCGGCGTCGGCTACCGCCTCGTCGCCCCGGCCGCCTAGCGGGGACGGGTGCGCACCAGGCTCCTCCCGCTGCTCATCGTGCTGATGGCGGCCGTACTGCTGGCCCTCGGCTTCCCGCTCGCCGTCAGTGTGGCGGCGGCCCAGCAGCAGCGCGTGGTCGTCGACCGGATCGACGACACGGCCCGCTTCGCGGCGCTCGCCCAGTTCGTCACCGACGGGGCCGGCGGATCCAGCCCCACGGGCGTCGACGAGCGCACCGAGACCCTGCGCCGCGAACTCGCCAGCTACTACGGCGTCTACGGCATTCGCGCGGGCGTCTTCTACCGCAACGGCTCGGCGATGGCCAACGCGCCCGACGACTGGATTCTGCCCGACCAGGGTGTGATGCGGGACGCCTTCCAGGAGGCCCTGCTCAGCCGGCGCAGCCACGACCCGAGGCAGGTGTGGCCCTGGCAGCGCACGCGTCTCGTCGTCGCCTCGCCGGTGATCCGGGACGGCGACGTCGTGGCGGTGGTGGTCACCGACTCGCCCACCGGTGCGATGCGCTCACGGATCCTGCACGGCTGGCTGCTCATCGGCGCGGGCGAGATCGCCGCGATGCTGCTGGCCGTCGGCGCCGCGCTGCGGCTGACCGGCTGGGTGCTCCTGCCCGTACGGGTCCTCGACGCCACCACCCACGACATCGCCACGGGACGCCTGAAGTCCCGCGTCGCGGTGGCCGGCGGCCCGCCGGAACTCAGGCGGCTGGCCCGGTCGTTCAACGAGATGGCGGACAACGTCGAGGACGTGCTGGAGCAGCAGCGCGCCTTCGTCGCCGACGCCTCGCACCAGTTGCGCAACCCGCTCGCGGCGCTGCTGCTGCGCATCGAACTGCTCGCCCTCGAACTGCCCGAGGACAACGAGGAGATCGCCTCGGTCCGGACCGAGGGCAAGCGTCTCGCGCAGGTCCTCGACGACCTGCTCGACCTGGCGCTGGCCGAGCACGCCGAGGCGGACGTCCGGCTCACCGACATCGGCCAGCTGGCCGCCGAGCGAGTGGCCGCCTGGGCGCCGGCCGCCGAGGTCAAGGCCGTCCGGCTGGCCGGCGACTGTCCGCCCGCCACCGGCTGGGCCGATCCGATCGCGCTGTCCAGCGCGCTGGACGCCGTGATCGACAACGCGGTGAAGTTCACCCCCGAGGGAGGCAAGGTCGAGGTGGCCGTCTCCTCCAACGGCGAGACCTCGACGGTCGTCGTCACCGACACCGGCCCCGGCCTCACCGACGAGGAACTCGCCCGGGTCGGCGACCGCTTCTGGCGCAGCGGCCGCCATCAGAACGTCAAGGGCTCGGGCCTGGGCCTGTCCATCAGCCGCGCCCTGCTCACGGCGTCCGGCGGCTCCATCACGTACGCCCACCACGAGCAGCAGGGACTGCGGGTGACGGTCACGGTGCCGAGGAACGGACCCGCGCACCGGGGCTGATCCGAACGACACCGCTAGGGCTTCACCGACCGGTAGTAGCGGCGCGCGCCCTCGTGCAGGGCGAGGGGGTCGGTGTAGATCGCTGTCCGCAGGTCGACGAGCTGGGCGGAGTGGACGTGGGCGCCTATGCCGTCACGGCTCTTGATCACGATGCGGGTGATCCATTCGGTGAGCCGGGGATCCATGTCCTTGCGGGTCATCAGCAGGTTGGACACCGCGATGGTGGGGACGGTGGAGCTCTGCCGCAGGGAGGGATAGGCCGACTGGGGCATGTTGGTCGTCCGGTAGTAGCGGGCGACGTCCCCCTCGGCGTGCAGCCTGGTGACCACCCCGCCGTCGATCGGAATGAACCGGAAGGGGAACTTCCTGGCGAGCTCGACCAGGCCGTTGGTGGGCAGCCCGCCCGACCAGAAGAACGCGTCGATCTTGTCGTGCCGCAGCCGGCCGGGGCCGGTGTCGATGCCGTCGGACATCGGGGTGATGTCCTTGTCGGGGTCGATCCCCGCGGCCTTGAGGACCCGGTCGGCGATCAGCCGGACACCCGAGTTGGGCAGCCCGATCGCCACCCGCTTGTGCCGCAGGTCCGTAACCGTCGTGATGTCCGAGTCGCGCGGCACGATCAGCTGCACGTAGTCGTCGTAGAGCCGCGCCACACCGCGCAACTGCCCGGCGCCACTGCGGTGCTCCAGCTCGTACGTCTCCACCGCGTCGGCCGCCGCGATGGTGAAGTCGGCCTTCCCCGTGGCCACGCGCCGCACATTCTGCTGTGAACCGGCGCTCTCCAGCAGCTTCACCTTCAGCCCCGGCATGTCCTTGCGGAACTCCTTGCGCAGCCGGTCGCCGTACTCCTGGTAGACACCCCGGGACCCCCCGGTGCTGAAGGTGATCGTCCCGCTCGGCGGGTTCTCGCCCAGGGGCAGCAGCCACCACAGCAGCAGCCCGAAGACCACGAAGCCGGCCGCCGCGCCCTGGAGGGCCCGGCGCCTGCTGATACGGGGGAACACCTTGGACATGCGCGCGATCCTGCCAGCCGCCCGCGGTCCTGACCAGCGCGGGGCGAGCGACGGGGGACTGTCAGTGGTGGCCGTTAGAGTCGCCACATGAGTTCTTCGCCCGCCGACCTCGTCCGTGAGTTCCACCGCGCCTTCGGCCTCGACGCCCGCACCGCGCCGGCCGAGGTGGCACCCGAGCTGGCCGCGCACCGCGGGGAACTGCTCGCCGAGGAGGCCGCGGAGGTCGCCGAGGTGTCGGTCACCGGCCCGCTCGACCGGCTCGCGCACGAACTGGCCGACGTGGTCTACGTGGCGTACGGCACGGCCCTGGTGCACGGGGTCGACCTCGACCAGGTGATCGCCGAGATCCACCGCGCCAACATGAGCAAGCTGGGTCCCGACGGACAGATAGCCCGCCGCGCCGACGGCAAGGTCCTCAAGGGCGAGCACTACCGGGCGCCGGACGTGTCGGCCGTCCTGCGCCGCCAGGGGTGGGCCCCCGACGGCGCCTGACCGACACGAGGCCGCGCCCGGTCCGTGGCCTCAGGCCGCGTCGCGCCACACCTTCACGTCCAGGGTCGCGTACGTCGTCCCGGACGAGCCCCGGTACGTCACCAGCCCCACGTGCCCCGTCCCGCTGATGACGCACATCTGCTGGCCGACGGCCAGGTCCTTGACCCAGATGTAGCTCTTGTAGCCGGTCGCGGCCTTGCACGCGTCGAGGCCGCCCTGCCGTCCCGCGGGCAGCAGCGCGAGGGAGCTGCCGGAGTCGGTGCCGGGGGCGAGGACCGCGCCCGAGGAGTAGACGGCGTACGTCAGATCCTCGTCGGAGGTCCCGGTGTCCGCCTTGGACCGCACGGGGGAGTCCGCCAGGTACAGGTCGTGGCTCGCGGTCATCCGGATCCCGGAGTACGCGGTCGCGACAGGGGCCTTCGAGGCCGCGGGCTCGCCGGTCGCGGCAGTCGGGGGAGCCGAGGTCGCGGTCCGTGTGGGCGTCGCGGGCCCCGAAGGGCTGGGCGGCGGAGCGGACTTGGTGGGCTTCGGCTTCTTCGAGGCCCGGGTGGACGGGGAGCCGGACGCCGACGGCGACGCCTCGGTGGCGGTTGCCGTGGCCGACCGGGACGTGCCCGCCTCCTGCACCCGGCCGTCGCTCTTGTCGCCCTCCCGTGGGGCGAACGCCAGTGCGACGGTCGCCCCACCGGCGATGAGGGCGACGGCGACCGCCGACAGCATCCAGACCCGGGCCCGGCGGCCCTTTCCGCCCGTGGGTCCGGAAGAGGTCTGCGGGGCGGTCTGCGCGAAGGCCGCCTCTTGCGACTGCGCCCAGGGGGACGGCGCGTACGGATTCGGTGCGGCTCCTGGCTGCGTCGCGAAGGGCACGTGCGGCACGGCGGGGGACGGCGAGGTGGGGGAGTAGGCCGCGGCGGGGCCGTAACCACCCGGGCCGCTCACGGCACCGTAACCGCCGGGACTGCCCGCGGGTCCGAAACCGCCGGAACCCGCAGGCCCGAATTCCCCCGGACTCACGGGCCCCGCACCGGCGGAGGCCTGCGCGCCCTCAGCCGCTCCCGCTCCCGCCGCCGTTCCAGGCCCGGCCCCCACGCCCGCCCGGCCCTGATCAGCGCCTTCCACCCGAGCCGCGATCCCCGCCGCCAGTTCGCCCGGCAGCCACGCCCCGGACGCGAGCCGCGCGTCGTCACCGCGGTCGGCCTGGATCGTCTGGACGGCGCGGATGACCTCCTCCACGGAAGGCCGCTCGGCGGCGGGCTTGCGCAGGCACCGCGCCACCAACTCCCGTATCTCCTCGGGCACACGGCTGAGGTCGGGCTCCTCGTGCACCACCCGATAGAGCACCGCGTGCGGATCCCCGTCCCCGAAGGCGCCGGCACCCGTCGCCGCGAACACTGCGGTCTGCCCCAGGGCGAACACGTCGGCGGAGGCGGCGGCGACCCCGCCGAGCACCTGCTCCGGCGCCATGTAGGCGACCGTGCCGAAGGTGGCGCCGCTCTGTGTCACCGACGTGGCGTCCGCGGCCCGCGCGACACCGAAGTCGATGACCCGCGGGCCGTCGGCGGCGAGCAGCACGTTCGACGGCTTGAGGTCACGGTGCACGATGTCCTCGCGGTGCACCGCCTGCAACGCCTCCGCGACACCGGCGATCAGCCGCAGCACCGTGCCGACGGGCAGCGGCCCGTGGTCGCGGACCGCGTCGGCGAGGGACGGCCCCGGCACATAGGCGGTCGCGCACCACGGCACGGCTCCCTCCGTGTCGCTGTCCACGACCGGAGCCGTATAGAGCCCGTGCACCCGGCTCGCCGCCGCCACCTCGGCCCGGAACCGCTTGCGGAACTCGGCGTTCTCGGCCAGCTCCGGCCGGATCACCTTGACCGCGACGGCCCGCCCGCCCGGCGTGTGCGAGAGGTACACCCGCCCCATCCCGCCGGACCCGAGCCGCGCCATCAGCCGGTACCCGCCGATGACCCGCGGATCACCGTCCTCCAGCGGCTCGAAACTCCCCGTATCGGCCCCGCCCTCGCTCAACACGCCTCACTCCAGCCCGAGATCCGCTCAGTGGCCCCATTGCATCACGCGTCTCTCGGGCCCGTTGCCGGAGTGGCGGCTCAGTGGCGCAGCCGGTCGAAGCGGAAGGGCGTGAGGACTTCCGGGCGGCGGCCGGTGAGGACGTACTCGGTGAGCCTGTGGCCGGTGACGGGGCCGAGCGTGACGCCGAGCATGCCGTGGCCGGTCGCCGCGAAGGCGTTGTCGTGTCCCGGCACACGGTCGATCACCGGGAGCCCGTCGGGCAGGAAGGGCCGCCCTCCGACCCATGGGTCGCGGATCAGGCCCACCAGATCGTCCGGGTCGTCGAACCAGCGGCCCAGGTAGTGGCGGCTGGCCAGGGCCACGGCGACGACACGGCGCCAGTCGAGGCGGTTGTTGTTGCCGCTCAGCTCCATCGTGCCGCCGATCCTCGTGGTGTTGCCGATCGGCGAGGCGACGGCACGGCGTTCGCCGAAGTACAGGGTGTGCCGGGGCGCCGGGTCCAGGTCCACGGAGAAGCTGTAGCCCTTGCCCGCCTGGAGGGGAAGCGGCTGCCCGAGCAGGTCCAGCAGGTCGGGGGAGCGCATGCCGGCCGCGATGACGACGGCCGCGCAGGGGAGCTCGCCCTGGGTGGTGCGCAGCGCCGTGACGCGCCCCCCGGCGACGCGGAATCCGGTGACCTCCGCGTGCTCGTGGATCTTCACGCCCGAGGCGGCGAGCGCATCGCCGAGTCCGTGGGCGAACGCCTCGGGATCCACCACGCCTTCCCCTTCGACGAGATACGCGGCCCGCACACGGGGCGACAGGGCGTCGTCCAGCAGCCGGGCGTCATCCCCCGTGGTCACGTCGTCGGGGAGCCGGTAGCGGCCGTCCGCCATCTCCCGCTGGACGGCGAGGTGATGACGGGCCTCGGCCGGCGACAGGAAGGCGTGCACCATGCCGGGTCGGGCCAGGGTCGTCTCCACCCCGGCCTCGCGCAGCCCCTCGAAGAGGCCGAAGGTGTCGCGGTTCAGCTCGGCGATCGCCGTGTAGCCACGCCGGAAGGCGGCCGGTGTACTGCTGCGCCAGAACCGCCACAGCCACCGTACGAACGCCGGATCGGGCAGGGGCCGCAGATACAGCGGTGAGTCGGGGCGGCCCAGCGACCGGAGCGCGTAGCGGACCACGCCCGGCGCGGGGACGGGCGTGGAATGGCTCAGGCAGACCCACCCGGCGTTGCCCCGCGACACCCCCGAGCCCAGGTCCCGTCGCTCCACGACCTCGACCGGCGCACCGGCCGCGGCCAGGTAGTACGCCGTGCACAGGCCCACGACGCCGCCGCCGACCACCACGACCGGGCCGTCGCCGAGCCCGCCGGCCGCGCCGGGCGCAGCGCTCATGAGGCGGATCCGTACGAGGCGAGGAACTCCCGGGTCCGTGCGTGGGCGGGGTGGTCGAGCACGTCCTCGGGCCGGCCCGCCTCCACGATCCGGCCGCCGTCGACGAACACGACGTGGTCGGACACCTCGCGGGCGAAGGGCAGTTCATGGGTCACCAGCAGCATCGTCATTCCCTCCGCGGCCAGTTCCCGCATCACGCTCAGCACCTCCCGGGTGGCCTCCGGGTCCAGGGAGGACGTTGGTTCGTCGAAGAGCAGGACCGCGGGCTTGAGCGCCAGCGCCCGGGCGATGGCCACGCGCTGCTGTTCGCCGCCGGAGAGCTGATCGGGCTGGGCGAGCCCGCGGTGGGCCACGCCGACCCGGCGCAGCAGCGCGACGGCCGTCTCCAGCGCCTGCTGCTGCGGGACACCGGCCTTGCGCTGGGCCAGGACGATGTTCTCCACGGCCGTGAGGTGCGGGAAGAGGTTGAAGCGCTGGAAGACCATGCCGACGCTGCGGCGCAGCCGGGGCAGGTCGCGGCAGACCGTCCGGCCGCCCTGGTGCACTACTTCGCCGGCCACCTCGACCGTGCCCCGGTCAGGGCGTTCCAGCAGGTTGACGCAGCGCATCAGGGTGGTCTTGCCGCCGCCGCTCTGTCCGATGACGCTCACGATACGGCCGCGGTCGACCTCCAGGCTCACGTCGTCGAGGACCAGGCGGCCGTCGAAGGACTTGCCGAGCCCCTCGATCCGCACGACGGCCTCGGTACGGGCGGGTGGCAGGGTCTTCGCCGTGGTGACGGGCTCGGTCATGCCGTCACCTCCTTCCGTTCGGCTGCCCCGCCGAGATCGGCGGCGAGCAGCGCACGAGCCGCACGCACCCGGCGCCGTCGCCAGGGGGACAGCGGGACACCCGCCCGTACCTTCCGCTCCAGCAGCAGAAGGAGCTGGGAGAGCGGGTAGCACAGGGCGAAGTAGACGGCGGAGATGACCAGGTACACCTCCAGCGCGCGGAAAGTCGCCGAGGTGATGAGCCGCCCCTCCGACATCAGCTCGGCGGCGGAGATCGTCACGAGCAGCGAGGTGGACTTGAGCAGGTCGACCAGCATGGTGTTGGTGCCGGGCAGGGCCTGCCGGACGGCCTGCGGCAGGATCACGTGGGTGAAGATCCCGGCCCTGCCCAGGCCCAGGGCCTCGCCCGCCTCGGTCTGCCCTGTGTGCACTCCGCTGATCGCGGACCGGAAGATCTCGGACAGGTAGGCGGCGTAGAAGACGACGAGGCTCAGGCAGCCGGCCGTGAACACGTCCAGCCGGATCCCGGCCGAGGCCAGGCCGAAGTAGGTCAGGAAGATGATGGCCAGCAGCGGGACGTTCTTGAAGACCTCGGTGTAGACGGCGGCCAGCGCCCGTGCCGGCCAGGCCCTGCTCAGCCGGAGCAGCGCCACGGCCAGTCCGAGGACGACCGCGCCGGTGAAGCCGGCCGCCGTGTAGGACACGGTGCGTCCCAGGGCCTGCCAGAGCTCGTACTTGTAGTCGGACCAGGGGACTTGGAAGAGACCGGACATGTCATCCCCTCACTGTCCGATGGACGGCGGCGTCCAGTCCTGCGGCCGGTCCACGCCGCGCCGCGCGGCGGCGACGTCGGCGGAGGGCTTGAGGAACTGCTCGGGATCGCCGCCGTACTTCTCGACGAGCTTCGCCATCTCGCCGTTCTTGTACATGGCGTCGATCTGCGCGGAGATCGCGCTCTCCAGCTTCGTCGCCTTCTTCGGGAGGTAGAAGCCGGTCTGGTACGGCTGGAAGTACTGGTAGGCGGGCTTGGCCTTGACCTCGGCAGCGGTCGGCGGTGTCAGGTACTCCGTGGTCATCTTCAGGTCCGGGCGCTGCTTCTGCGCCGCGATGATGATGAGCGGGTCGAGGAAGCCGACGTCGACGCGGCCCGCGCCGAGATCGTCGAAGACCCCGTTGGCGTCCGGGTAGGCGTGCAGCTTGGCGCCGGGCACGGACTGGATGGACTTGACCCAGACGTAGCCCTCGACCGTGCCCAGGTTCAGGCCCTTCAGGTCGTCGACCGTCTTGTACGTCTTCCCGTCGCGGACGGCCATCGCCGGGGGCGAGTAGTAGGGCGGGTCGGTGAACAGGCCCTGTTTCTGCCGGTCGGCGGACCAGGCGACGCCGCCTATGGTGATGTCCACGCGGCGGGCCTGCACCCCGGCGAGCATGCCGGCGAAGTCGGTGACCTGTGGCTTGATCTGAAGGCCCAGCTTCTTGGCGACGTAGCCGAGGATGTCGCCGTCGAGGCCGACGATCTTCCCGCCCTGGACGCTGGTGTAGGGCGCGTACGGCTGGACGGCCACCTTGATGACGCCGGGCGTGAGCGTGCCCAGCGCCGCGGTCTTCGCGGAGACGTTCTTGGGGGCGTCGTCGCCGCCCGAACCGCAGGCGGCGACCGTGGACATCATGAGCGTGGCGGACAGGGCCAGGACGAGTGAGCGCACACGGAGCATCGGCACGGGCCTTCCGTATCGGTACTGGAGGACCCCGCCGTTCACCGGGCTGTGTCCCCGGCGGGGATGTGATTGGGCCCATACGCTAGGCATCGCGCTGCCACGCGTCACCGTTCGCTTCGTACGAATGTGTGGCTGGAATCGCTCGATCCCCTGTACGGTCCGTCCAAGCCCAGCCCGCCCTTCGACGGGAGGACCGCTTGTGCTGAGCCCGTCACTCGCCCAGGAGATCGCCGGGGACACCACCGCCGTCATCGGCTTCAACGTGCTCATCACCGATGCCGAGGGCGTGGTCATCGGCAGCGGCGACAGCAGCCGGGTCGGCTCGTTCCACGAGGCGTCCGTCGAGGTCATCCGCACCAAGGAGCCCGCCACGCACACCGCGTCGCAGGCTCAGCTGCTGCGGGGAGTACGCCCCGGCGTCACCCTGCCCCTGGTCGCGGGCGGTCAGGCGGTGGGGACCGTGGGCATCACCGGCACACCCGCGCACGTGCGCCGCTTCGGACTGCTGGTCAAGCGCCAGACGGAGATCCTGCTGCGGGAATCCGTGATGCTGCGGTCCCGCCTGCTCGCCGAGCGGGCCGCCGAGAAGCTGCTCACCGACATCGGCTCGTACGATCCGCAGGTCATCGAGGACGACACCCTTGTGTTCCGGGCCGCCGAACTCGGCTTCGACCTGAGACTGCGCCGGGTCGCGGTGGCCTTCGAGGTGACCGCGCCCTACACGGCGGCCCGCCGCCAGGGCACCCCGCACCGGGACATGGCGCTGGTCCGCTCCGAACTGCTCCGCACGGTCCGTGAGGTCTTCGCCGACCCCCAGGACATCGTCGCCGCCACGGCTCTGGGATGGATCGGCGTGCTGCACCGCTTCCCGGACCGGCGTCCGATGGACTCCCTGACGGTCGACTGCCGGCGCGTCATCGACGCCGTCCGCGCCCAGGACGGCCTCGCCGCCCGCGCCGGGATCGGCGAGCCGGCCGCTTCCGTCGGCGGTCTGCACGACTCCTACCAGGACGCGTGCGAGGCGCTCCGCCTCGGCTCCCGCCGGTCGGACGGCTCCTGCGTCCATCCGATCGACGGGCTGCGGGTCCACCAGATCCTGGCGGCGGTGAGCCAGTCCGCCCGGCATCGCCTGCTCGAGTCCACCGCGGCGGACCTGCGCGCCCAGCCGGACTGGCCGGCCCTCCGCGAAACGATCACCGCCTGGTGCGAGAGCGGCTTCACCCTCGTACGGGCCGCGACCGCCCTGCACGTCCACCGCAACACAGTCGTCTACCGGATGAACAAGATCGAGCAGCTCACCGGCCGCCCACTGCGCGACCACCGCACCACCACCGCCCTCTACCTCGCCTGCCTGGCGGACCAACTGGGCAGCGGCACCCACCCCGGCACGGCAGGGCCACGCCCGGCTCGGGGCACGTCCGGGACCGCCTACCCTTGAGGAATGACCAGCAGCAGCGACCGGAGCCCCGCGGTGGACGTCCCCTCATCCAAGACGTACGAAGTGCGCACCTACGGGTGCCAGATGAACGTCCACGACTCCGAGCGATTGTCCGGGCTGCTCGAAGAGGCCGGGTACGTGCGCGCGCCCGAGGGATCCGACGGGGACGCCGACGTCGTGGTCTTCAACACGTGCGCGGTCCGGGAGAACGCCGACAACCGGCTCTACGGCAACCTGGGCCGGCTCGCGCCGAAGAAGTCGCAGCGCCCCGGGATGCAGATCGCGGTCGGCGGATGTCTGGCGCAGAAGGACCGGGACACCATCGTGAAGAAGGCGCCCTGGGTGGACGTCGTCTTCGGCACGCACAACATCGGCAAGCTGCCGGTCCTGCTGGAACGCGCGCGCGTGCAGGAGGAGGCGCAGGTCGAGATCGCCGAGTCGCTGGAGGCCTTCCCCTCCACGCTGCCGACCCGGCGCGAGAGCGCGTACGCGGCCTGGGTGTCGATCTCCGTGGGCTGCAACAACACCTGCACCTTCTGCATCGTCCCGGCGCTGCGCGGCAAGGAGAAGGACCGCCGTCCCGGCGACATCCTCGCCGAGGTCGAGGCCCTGGTCGCCGAGGGCGTCTCCGAGATCACGCTGCTCGGGCAGAACGTCAACGCCTACGGCTCCGACATCGGCGACCGCGAGGCCTTCAGCAAGCTGCTGCGGGCCTGCGGCGCGATCGAGGGCCTGGAGCGCGTGCGCTTCACGTCCCCGCACCCGCGCGACTTCACCGACGACGTCATCGCCGCCATGGCCGAGACCCCGAACGTGATGCCGCAGCTGCACATGCCGCTCCAGTCCGGTTCGGACACCGTCCTGAAGGCGATGCGCCGGTCGTACCGGCAGGAGCGCTACCTCGGGATCATCGAGAAGGTACGCGCCGCCATCCCGCACGCCGCGATCACCACCGACATCATCGTGGGCTTCCCCGGCGAGACCGAGGAGGACTTCGAGCAGACCCTGCACGCGGTGCGCGAGGCACGGTTCACGCAGGCGTTCACCTTCCAGTACTCCAAGCGGCCCGGCACGCCCGCCGCGACCATGGACGACCAGATCCCCAAGGAGGTCGTCCAGGCGCGCTACGAGCGTCTCGTCGCCCTCCAGGAGGAGATCTCCTGGGCGGAGAACAAGAAGCAGGTCGGCCGCACCCTGGAGCTGATGGTCGCCGAGGGCGAGGGCCGCAAGGACGGCGCCACCCACCGGCTGTCCGGCCGCGCCCCGGACAACCGGCTGGTCCACTTCACCAAGCCGGAGCAGGAGGTGCGCCCCGGCGACGTGGTCACGGTCGAGGTGACGTACGCCGCCCCGCACCACCTCCTCGCCGAGGGCCCCGTCCTCGCCGTGCGTCCCACGCGCGCGGGCGACGCCTGGGAGAAGCGCAACGCCGCGGAGGCCGCCAAGCCGGCGGGTGTGCTGCTCGGGCTGCCGAAGATCGGCGTACCGGCACCGCTGCCCGTCGCCGCGAGCGGTTGCGGCTGCGACTGAGGCCCGGACCCGGCGTTACCCTGCCGGTCATGCTTGTCGCCGCCGCACTCTGCCCCTGTCCGCCGCTGCTCGTGCCGCAGGTCGCCGCGGGAGCCGCACCCGAGCTGGACGCGGCGCGTGCCGCGTGCGCGGACGCGCTCGGTGTGCTCGCCGCCGCCCGCACCGACCTGCTGGTAGTGGTCGGGCCCGCCGAGCAGAGCGGGCGCGGACCGCACCCGCAGGGCACCCCGGGGTCCTTCCGCGGCTTCGGCGTGGACCTCGACGTACGGCTCGGTCCCGGCCAGGGAACGGCGTACGACCGTACGCTGCCGCCGTCGCTCGCCGTCGCCGGCTGGCTGCTGGAGCGCACGCGCTGGGCGGACGCGCCGATCGAGGGACTGGGCGTGGGGGAGCCCCTGGCGCCCGAGCGGTGTGTCGAGGCGGGCAGGGAGATCGGCGCGCGGCGGGAGCGGGTGGGGCTGCTGGTGATGGGCGACGCGAGCGCCTGCCGCACGGTCAAAGCACCGGGCTACCTCGACGAACGTGCCGCGCCCTTCGACGCCGGGGTCGCGCGGGCACTGGGGTCGGCGGACGTGGCGGCGCTGAAGGCGCTGGATCCCGGCCTGGCGTACGAGCTGAAGGCGTCGGGCCGCGCCCCTTGGCAGGTCCTGGCGGGCGCGGCCGAGAACGCGGGTCTGACGGGAACGCTGCTGTACGAGGACGCGCCGTACGGCGTGGGGTACATGGTCGCGGCCTGGTCCTAGCGGGCCGGCCTCGGCGGACCGGTGGGTGGCGCGAACGCCGGGCGGCGCGAACGGTGGGTGGCGCGAACGGTGGGTGGCGCGAACGGCGGACGGCCGGGAGCCGTCCCGCTCTGCGGCCGTCCGCCGATCGATGGGTCGCTGCCGCTCAGGAAACCGGCGGCGGCACGTCCGGTCCCGTGCCGGGCCCGTCATCGGTCGCCTCGGTGCCGCCCTTGTGCGCGAACCGGTCCATGGCGCCCTTGGCCTTCCCGGTACCGGCGTGGATCTTGTCGCTGTACTTGCCCTTGGTCCGCTCGTCCACGGCCTTCGCGGCCCTGTCGATGCCGTGCTCGATCTTGTCGATCGTGTCCCCGTGCTGCTGCGCGAAGTGCGACATCCTGTCCTTGGCCGGGGCGAGCCTGCTCTTCAGATTGTGCAAGAGACCCATTGATCCACCTTCCCTCGCGGGGCGGTCACGTACGGGCGCCGTCACCGGCCTCGTTGTCGGCGGCCTCCTCGGCGGACTGCTGCTTCGGGATCTCGGTGGCCTCGGCCGCGGCCGCCCGGCCGGTCTCCCCGCCGTCCGAGGACGCAGCCTCCGCCGCCGTCGGCCCGATCTCGGTAGCCCCGCTCTGGGACGACACAGTCGACGCAGCCGTCGCCGACGCCGTCGCCTCCTCCGGTGATTCCTCCGTCTCGGGCCCGCCCGACTCCGCACCGGTCAGCGGCTCGGTGGCCGACGCCTCATCCGTCGCCTTCGACCTCCGCAAAAGTCGCGCAAAAACACCCATATCCACTCCATACGTTACTCGTGCGGGCGAATCCCGCGAAGCCCGGTGCGCCCGTTTGCGCGACCCGGCTCACCGCCTCCGGAAGCGGGCGGCAGGTACCTCGCAACGGGCAACGACCCCGGACCCGGGTCGTCACGTAACTCGTTCGAGGCACGGCCGGGAGGTTTGCGAGACTGGTGCGGTGAGCAGTGCATCCCCCGCCCCCCGCGTCATCGCCGTCGTCGGACCCACCGCGGCCGGAAAGTCCGATCTGGGCGTCTTCCTGTCCCGGCAGCTCGGCGGCGAGGTCGTCAACGCCGACTCCATGCAGCTCTACCGAGGGATGGACATCGGCACCGCCAAACTGACGCCCGAGGAACGTGACGGCGTCCCGCATCATCTACTGGACATCTGGGACATCACCGTCACGGCGTCCGTCGCCGAGTATCAGAAGCTGGCCCGCGCCCGCATCGACGCGCTGCTCGCCGAGGGGCGCTGGCCCATCCTGGTCGGCGGCTCCGGCCTGTACATCCGGGGAGCGGTCGACAACCTCGAGTTCCCCGGCACCGACCCCGAGGTCCGAGCCCGCCTGGAGGACGAGCTCGCGCTGCGCGGCTCCGGGGCGCTGCACGCGCGGCTGGCCGCCGCCGATCCCGAGGCCGCGCGCGCGATCCTGCCCGGCAACGGCCGCCGAATCGTCCGGGCCCTGGAGGTGATCGAGATCACCGGCCAGCCCTTCACCGCCAACCTCCCCGGTCACGACTCCGTCTACGACACCATCCAGATCGGTGTGGACGTGGCCCGCCCCGAGCTCGACGAGCGCATCGCGCGCCGGGTCGACCGCATGTGGGAGGCGGGGCTCGTGGACGAAGTGCGCGCACTGGAGGCGCGGGGCCTGCGCCAGGGGCGTACGGCGTCGCGCGCGCTCGGCTACCAGCAGATCCTCGCGGCGCTCGCCGGGGAGTGCACCGAGGAGGAGGCCCGGGCCGAGACCGTACGCGCCACCAAACGCTTCGCGCGCCGCCAGGATTCATGGTTCAGGCGCGATCCCCGGGTGCAGTGGTTGAGTGGGGCAGTGGCGGACCGCAAGGAACTTCCGCAGCTCGCCCTGGCGTTGGTCGAACGACCGGTCACAGCCTGATCACGTCATGGCATCGGGATGCGCCGCCGGTCATCTCGGCCTCCGGCGCCGTGCCATCATCGAGCTTCGATCGACCAAGTGGAGTCCTAGTTGGGAGGGCGCGTGGCGATGGAGGCCGGCCCTCGCGACACCGCACGAAGCACCGAGTACGTCACCACCGACGGCGGCGAACCGGAACAGGGCGAGGACCGACTCAGCCCCGACGGACCGGACGAGACGCCGGACGGTGTGACCGACGACGGCCCCGAGCCCGAGGAGATGTTCGCGGGCGGCCCGGAGGTCGAGGTCGAGCTGCGCCCGCAGCGCAGGCTGCGCATCTGGCAGCTCGCCCCCATCGTGGGCCTGGCCGCGGGCGGCTCCCTGATGTTCGCCTTCCCGCTGGCCTTCGACTTCGGCGACAGCGGCGCCGTCATCGCCATGCTGGGCCTGCTGATCTGCTCCTGCGCCGCGGGCTGGGGCATGATGGCCGCGCGCCGCGTCGGCTACACCTGGCCGGGCCTGCCGGCGCGAGGCTCGGACCGCCGCGCCGACTGGCGGGTCGTGCTCGGGTACGTGCTGCTGGTGGCCGTGGTGGCGGTTCTCGCCGTGTGGCGCGTGGCAAGGCTGCGCTGAGGCGCCCCTGACAGGGGCGCCGGTCCGGTATCGGCATGCGGCTCCGCCGAGTGGGCGCGACCGGCCACAGACGGCCGGCACTGTTCCTCCCGGCCCGCACCGTCCCACCGGCCCCCGGCGGAGCGCTCCCGCTCCCGTACGATCGAGGAATGAGCACGCGGATCGCCTTCCTCAAGGGTCACGGCACGGAGAACGACTTCGTGATCGTCCCGGACCCCGAGAACGTCATCGGCCTGACCCCGGCCGCCGTGGCCGCCCTGTGCGACCGCCGCGCCGGCATCGGCGGCGACGGCGTGCTGCACGTCGTGCGGTCCGCCGCCCACCCGGAGGCCAGGGACATGGCTGGCGAGGCGGAGTGGTTCATGGACTACCGCAACGGCGACGGCTCGATCGCGGAGATGTGCGGCAACGGAGTCCGGGTGTTCGCGCGCTACCTCCAGCACGCCGGGCACGTGGCCGAAGGGGACACCGCGATCGCCACGCGCGGGGGCGTGAAGAGCGTCCACATCGCCAAGGACGGGGACGTCACCGTCGGCATGGGCAGCGCGCGCCTGCCCGAGGGGGACGTCACGGTGAGCGTCGGCGAGCGCAGCTGGCCCGCGCGCAACGTGAACATGGGCAACCCGCACGCGGTCGCCTTCGTCGACGACCTCGCGCACGCCGGTGACCTGTTCGCGCCGCCGCCCTTCAGCCCTGCCGCCGCCTACCCGGACGGGGTGAACGTCGAGTTCGTGGTCGACCGCGGCCCCCGCCACGTCGCGATGCGCGTGCACGAGCGCGGTTCCGGCGAGACCCGCTCCTGCGGCACCGGCGCCTGCGCCGTCGCCGTGGCGGCCGCGCGCCGGGACGGCGCCGACCCGTCCGTCACCGGCACCCGGGCGACCTACACGGTCGACGTACCCGGCGGGCGACTGGTGATCACCGAGCGACCGGACGGCCAGATCGAGATGACCGGACCCGCCGTGATCGTCGCCGAGGGTGAGATCGACGCCGAATGGCTGGAAAACGCGGTCCGTTGACCATATGAACCGTGGCCCCGGTCGGCCCCGGACATCCGAATCACGCCTTCCGACGGCCGGTTCGATGCGAAACGACGGCAGGCCGACGACCACGTGGCGCAAAACCGTAAACCTCTCAGCCGTCGCACGAATGGGTGATCCGTTTCACGCTCGGCGAGAGGCGGTCAGTCGGGCGTGGTGGGCTCGGTAGCATCAAGCACCGGCACGGACGGGGGAACGTAGCCATCCCTGAGCCGTGTATGCCCTGGGGGCCCGTCCGCCGGTCCACGAGCCGGAGGTGCCCATGAGTGCGGAGGCCACGAACCCTGCGACCCCTGGCCCTGTAGCCCCTACAGTGCCCCGCAGGAAGGCCCGCCCCCGGATCGACCTGCGCAGACTCGGCCGGGCCGCGCTGCTCGGCCCCGGTGCCCGCGACAAGCTGCCCGACGCCATCGGCCACGTCGTCGAGGCGCACCGTGCCCACTACCCCGACGCTGGCCTCGACCCCCTGCGCCGCGCCTACGTCCTGGCCGAGTCCTCGCATCGCGGCCAGATGCGCAAGAGCGGCGAGCCGTACATCACGCACCCGCTCGCCGTGACCCTGATCCTCGCCGAACTCGGCGCCGAGACCACCACCCTGACGGCCTCTCTGCTCCACGACACCGTCGAGGACACCGAGGTGACCCTCGATCAGGTGCGGGAACAGTTCGGCGAGGAGGTTCGTTATCTCGTCGACGGGGTCACGAAGCTCGAGAAGGTCGACTACGGGGCCGCCGCCGAATCCGAGACCTTCCGCAAGATGCTGGTCGCGACCGGCAACGACGTCCGCGTCATGTCGATCAAACTCGCCGACCGGCTCCACAACATGCGCACCCTGGGCGTCATGCGCCCCGAGAAGCAGGCGCGCATCGCCAAGGTGACCAGGGACGTCCTGATCCCGCTCGCCGAGCGTCTCGGTGTCCAGGCACTCAAGACCGAGATGGAGGACCTCGTCTTCGCGATCCTCCACCCCGAGGAGCACGCACACACGCACGAGCTGATCTCCGGCAACGCGAGCCGTCCCGACGATCCCCTCGCGGAGGTCGCCGACGAGGCCCGCGCGGTCCTGCGTGACGCCGGCATCCAGGCGGAAGTCCTCATCCGCCCCCGGCACTTCGTCTCCGTCCACCGCGTCGCACGCAAGCGCGGGCAGTTGCGCGGCGCGGACTTCGGCCGCCTGCTGGTGCTGGTCAACGAGGACGCGGACTGCTACGGCGTGCTGGGCGAGCTGCACACCTGCATGACCCCCGTCGTCTCGGAGTTCAAGGACTTCATCGCCGTACCGAAGTTCAACCTGTACCAGTCGCTGCACACCGCCGTCGCCCGCGCGGACGGGCAGGTCGTCGAAGTCCTCATCCGCACCCACCAGATGCACAAGGTCGCCGAGGCCGGTGTCATCGCGCTCGGCAACCCGTACGCGCCTCCTTCGGAGGAGCAGGCCGCGGGCGACGAGCGTGTCGACCCCACCCGCCCCGGATGGCTCTCCCGTCTCCTCGACTGGCAGCAGGCGGCACCCGACCCCGACACCTTCTGGTCCACCCTGCGCGAGGACCTCGCCCAGGACCGCGAGATCACCGTCTTCCGGCCCGACGGCGGCACGCTGGGCCTGCCCGAGGGCGCCACTTGCGTGGACGCCGCGTACGCGCAGTACGGCGAGGACGCGCACGCCTGCATCGGCGCGCGCGTCAACGGCCGGCTGGCGACCCTGAGCACCGTGCTGAGAGACGGCGACACCGTTCAGCTCCTCATGGGCCAGGACCCCGCCTCCGAGCCCTCCCGGGAGTGGCTGGACCACGCCCACACCCCGGCCGCCCGGATCGCCATCCAGCGGTGGCTGGCGGCCCACCCGGAGGGCGGCGACGCGGCGGCACGGGAGGCCGGCAAGGGCCGCTGGAGCGGCGCGGAGTCCCCGGGCGGGGCGGACGGCACCACGGGCCAGCACTCCGAAGCGGCGGCCGACCGGGATTTCCGCCCCGTGACCGGTCCCGCCGCCGATGTCTCTTCCCCCCGCCCCGCGGCGGCCAGTGCCGTCGTGGACCGGCCCGGGGCGACCGTGCGGCTCGCCGGGTGCTGTACGCCCGTACCGCCCGACGAGGTCACCGGGTTCGCCGTACGCGGAGGGGTGGTGACCGTGCACCGCGTGGAATGCGCCGGAGCGGCGCGCATGAAGAGCGTCGGGCGTGCGGAGGTCGGCGTGCGCTGGGGTGACACCACCGAGTGCCGGGTCACGCTGGTCGCCGAATCGTTCGGCCGCCCCCATCTGCTCGCCGACCTCACCGAGGCGATCGCCCTCGAAGGCGCCGAGATCGTCTCCGCCACCGTCGCCCCGCCGAGTCAGCAGCGCGTCCGCCACACCTACACCCTCCAGCTCCCCGACGCGGCCCACCTCCCGGCTCTCATGCGCGCCATGCGGAACGTGCCGGGCGTGTACGACGTCGGCCGGGCGCAGCACCAGGGATCCGATTCCTGGGACACGCGCACCGGATCCGATTCCTGAGACATGCGCCCCGGCAACCCGGCGGCCCCCGTTCGGGTGGGCCGGTCGCGCGCCGTCGCGGCGGGGCGGGCGCGTGCTGGTAGCCGTGGTCCATGCTGCTCACGCCCCGCATGCCGGATCGGCGCCCCGGCACCCCCGGTGCCCGACCCGCCCCCCGCCGCCGCAGGAGGGCCGCCGTCCTCCTCGCCTCCGCCGTCTCCGCCTGTCTCCTCGCCGCGAGCGCCCCCGCCGTCCCCCTGGGCGTCGGCGACCGGCTCTACCCCTACCTGGGCAACCCCGGATACGACGTGGCGTCGTACGACCTCTCCTTCACGTATCCCGGCGCCAACGACAAGCCCCTCCAGGCCGTGACCACGATCCACGCCTGGACGACCGCCCCGCTGGAACGGCTCAACCTCGACTTCGCGCACGGCACCGTCGAGTCCGTCCAGGTGGACGGCAGGCCCGCCGCGTTCACCGGCGACGGCGACGACCTGGTGGTCACGCCCGAGACGCCGCTGGCCGAGGGCAGCTGGACGCGGATCACCGTGCGGCACACCAGCGATCCCAGAGCCGTCGAGGGCCGGGACGGCGGCTGGGTGCGGACGGCCGACGGGCTGGTCATGGCCAACCAGGCCGACGCCGCGCACCTGGTGTTCCCGTGCAGCGACCACCCCTCCGACAAGGCGATGTTCACCATCCGGGTCACGGCGCCCAAGGGCTACACGGCCGTCGCCAACGGCATCCCGGCCGGCGTGACCCGGGCCGGCGCCTCCACCACCTGGACGTACCGGACCCAGCACCCCATGGCCACCGAACTCGCACAGGTGTCCATCGGCCGTTCCGCGGTGCTGCACCGCACCGGACCGCACGCACTGCCGGTCCGCGACGTGGTCCCCGCCGCCGACCGCAAGACCCTCGAACCCTGGCTCGCGAAGACCCCGGACCAGATCGCCTGGCTGGAGAGCAAGATCGGGCCCTACCCCTTCGAGACGTACGGCGTGCTCATGGCCGAGGCCGCCACCGGCTTCGAACTCGAGACGCAGACCCTCTCCCTCTTCGAGAAGAGCCTGTTCACCGATGGTGCCTACCCCAAGTGGTACATCGAGTCGATCATGGTGCACGAGCTGTCCCACCAGTGGTTCGGCGACAGCGTGAGCCCGCGCACCTGGTCCGACGTATGGCTCAACGAGGGGCACGCCACCTGGTACGAGGCCCTCTACGCGGAGGAGAAGGCGCACAAGCCCATGGTCGACCGCATGAAGGCGGCCTACAGCTCCTCCGACCGCTGGCGCGCCTCCGGTGGCCCGCCCGCGCTGCCCAAGCCGCCCGAGCCGGGCCAGAAGATCGGCATTTTCCGGCCCAACGTGTACGACGGAGCCGCGCTGGTCCTCTACGCCCTCCGCCAGGAGATCGGCCGGCCCGCCTTCGAACGCCTGGAGAGGGTCTGGGTGGGTCAGCACCGCGACGGCACCGCGACCACCGCCGACTTCACCCGCCTCGCCTCCGACCTCGCCGGCCACGACCTGACCGACTTCTTCCAGGCCTGGCTGTACGGCGAGAAGACCCCGCCCATGCCCGGTCACCCGGACTGGAAGGCGGCGGCGCCGCGGCGGGTGGCGAAGAAGTAGGGGCTCGTGAGGCCGGAGGAGGGGCCGTGACGGGGGCCCGCTGTCGTCCCGCCGCCGCGGAATAAGGCGGTGACGAGACGGGTCGTTCCGTGCGACCATCTTCGGGTCGGCGCGGCACGGAGACGGGAATCTCTCCGGGTACTCGTGCGTTGAACACAGTGACGGACGGATCACACCGTGGGCCGCCCATCGGATTCTCCATCGACGTAAGGATCAAATGACCTCCTCTTCTTCCCCTTCCCAGGACACCAAGCGCTTCGCGCACGCCTACCCCGAAGGTCTTCGGGCCGATGCCCTGATGGAAGAGGACGTCGCCTGGAGCCACGAGATCGACGGAGAGCGGGACGGCGACCAGTTCGACCGCACCGAGCGGGCGGCCCTGCGCCGCGTCGTGGGCCTCTCCACCGAGCTCGAGGACGTCACCGAGGTCGAGTACCGCCAGCTCCGCCTGGAGCGCGTCGTCCTCGTCGGGGTGTGGACCACCGGGACCGCCCAGGACGCCGACAACTCCCTAGCGGAGCTCGCCGCCCTCGCGGAGACCGCAGGTGCGGTCGTGCTCGACGGCGTCATCCAGCGCCGCGACAAGCCCGACGCGGCCACCTACATCGGCTCCGGCAAGGCCGCCGAGCTGCGTGACGTCGTCCTCGAAACGGGCGCGGACACCGTCATCTGCGACGGTGAGCTGAGCCCGGGCCAGCTGATCCAGCTGGAGGACGTCGTCAAGGTCAAGGTCATCGACCGTACTGCCCTGATCCTGGACATCTTCGCCCAGCACGCCAAGTCCCGAGAGGGCAAGGCGCAGGTCGCGCTCGCGCAGATGCAGTACATGCTGCCGCGGCTGCGAGGCTGGGGTCAGTCGCTGTCCCGGCAGATGGGTGGCGGTCGCGGCGGCCTCGCCACGCGTGGCCCCGGTGAGACCAAGATCGAGACGGACCGGCGCCGGATCCGCGAGAAGATGGCGAAGATGCGCCGGGAGATCGCGGACATGAAGACCGGCCGCGAGGTGAAGCGCCAGGAGCGCCGGCGCAACAAGGTGCCGTCCGTCGCCATCGCCGGCTACACCAACGCCGGCAAGTCCTCCCTGCTCAACCGCCTCACGGGCGCGGGCGTGCTGGTCGAGAACGCCCTGTTCGCGACCCTCGACCCGACCGTGCGCCGGGCCGAGACCCCGAGCGGCCGTGTGTACACCCTGGCCGACACGGTCGGCTTTGTGCGGCATCTGCCGCACCACCTGGTCGAGGCGTTCCGCTCCACCATGGAGGAGGTCGGCGACTCCGACCTGATCCTGCACGTCGTGGACGGTTCGCACCCGGTCCCGGAGGAGCAGCTGGCTGCCGTGCGCGAGGTGATCCGGGACGTCGGCGCCACCGACGTGCCCGAGATCGTCGTGATCAACAAGGCGGACGCGGCCGATCCGCTGACGCTCCAGCGGCTCATGCGGATGGAGAAGCGCTCGATCGCCGTCTCGGCCCGCACCGGCCGGGGCATCACCGAGCTGCTGGCGCTCATCGACAACGAGCTGCCCAGGCCGTCCGTCGAGGTCGAGGCGCTGGTGCCGTACACGCACGGCAAGCTGGTCGCCCGTGCCCACACCGAGGGCGAGGTGATCTCTGAGGAGCACACCGCGGAGGGCACCCTGCTCAAGGTGCGGGTGCACGAGGAGCTGGCGTCGGACCTCGCGCCGTACACGCCCGCTCCCGCGCTCTGACGCACAACCGTTCTGCCGCACCACAGTGAGGGCCCCGCCCCCGATCACCCGGGGGCGGGCCTTTCGCACACCGGCCTCAGGCCGGCTCACCGGGCCCTACTGACCGGCGAACTTCTTGCTGACCGAGTCGTACACGCCCTTGGCCACGTCCCCCAGCCGCGGACCCGCCAGCCAGCCCGCGGACACCGGGCCGATGGAGGTGTTGGAGACCAGCGCGGGCTTGCCGTCCGAGCCCGTCTCCACCCAGCCGCCGCCGGACGAACCACCCGTCATCGTGCACCCGATGCGGTACATCGTCGGGTCCGACTTCTGGATCGACAGCCGGCCCGGCTTGTCCTGGCACTGGTACGCGAGCTGGCCGTCGTACGGCGCCGCGGCCGGGTAGCCGGTCGCCGTGATGCTCTGCACCTTCGGTACCGCCGGCGCGGTGAAGTTCACCGGGAGCGCCGAACCGACCGTCTCCTCCAGCGACTTGCCGCCGTTGCCCTGCTCCGGCGTGACATGGATGACGGAGAAGTCGTACGACGCGCCGTTCCCGCCCGTCTCACCGCCCTGCTCGATCCACTGCTGGGACGTCTGCGCCGCATCCGCCCACCAGACGCCGTACGGGGCGACCGCGGCCCTGGAGGCGTTCTTCAGCTGGTCGGCCGTCTTGCCCGCGTCGTTGTAGGAGGGCACGAAGGCGATGTTGCGGTACCAGCCGCCCTTCTTGCCGGCGTGCACGCAGTGGCCCGCCGTCCAGATGAGGTTGGACTTGCCCGGGTGCGCCGGGTCCTTCACGACCGTGGCCGAGCAGACCATCGTGCCCTCGGGGGAATCGAAGAAGACCTTGCCGGCCGTGGCCGCGCTGGTGTGGTACGGCGGCCGCACCGCCTGCGCCTTGACCGGAGCCGGCGTCGGGTCCGTCACGCCCTGGTCACCGGAGATGTCGTTGTCGTCGACACCCTTGTCCGGGTCGTTGGCGTCGCGCATGCGGTCCGGGTCCCACAGGCCCTTGATGATCGGGTTGATGAAGTCGTTGGCCTCGCGCAGCCAGTCGTCCTTGTCCCAGTTCTTCCAGGCGCCGTGCTTCCACTTGTCGATGTCGATCCCGTGCTCTTTGAGCTTGTTCTTGATGTCGTCCGGAATCTTGATCTTTCCGTCGCCGCTGGTCGCGGCGGCGGTCGGCGTGCCGTCGGCCTTGGCGTCACCGTCGCCGTTGCAGGCGGTGGCGGTCAGCGCCAGCGCCGAGGCGAGGGCGACGGCCGCCAGCACGGGGGAGGTTCTGCGCGGCCCGCCCCTCCCTCGGCGGACGGTGGACGACGGCCGTATGGATCGCATGGTCTTGACTCCCCCTGCTGTAAAGGAACTTCGGTGCTGTGCCCGCGTGACCCGGCGGAACTCATGGGGAGTTCACGGCTGTCTCACGGACGTCTGGGAACGGCACCACACACTATGCGCTCGCTGTGGGGGACTTCCGACGGAACGGCAACGGTTCGGCTACAACCCGTCTGACCTGGCAATCGCCAGGGTTGGGCGGGCAGCGGCGGAGGTGCGGCGGTCCGCGACCGATGTGGCTTCAGGCGCATCGGAAGGGCTATTGAGCTATTGAATTCCTCTGAACCAAGCGGGCGGGCCGGCGGCGATGCCGCTTGTGAGAGCCTCGGTGCGAGCCGATTGCCGAGCCGAACGGATCGCCAGCAGTGTTCCCCTGCCGGAACGCCATCGCCAGTAGGCCACCGCGGCAGCGGCGATGTACACCGGTGAGGCGTCGCCGCCGAGCGCACGCTGGACATGCCGGGTCAGTTCGACGAACGCGGTCGCGGCTCCTGCCCTGTCCCCCGTCTCTCCACGCCCGCAAGCGAGGTTGTGACGCAGCACCAGGTGTTGTGGACCGTGCGCCAGGGTTCGTCGAAGGATTTCCATCAACTCCGTGTACACGAGCGTGGCCGCGTCGGCGTCTCCGGCCTCCATGCGCCACATGAAGACACCGTGCAAGGCGGACAGCGTGCGGGGCTGGTCAGCGCCTTCCAGACTCCTGAGGGTGGAGACCAGTTCCGTGAGGTCGTCAGCAGCGCCTGCGAAGTCCCCGCGATGCCCCCGGTAGTTGGCACGGCCGACCGTCGCGCCGAGAACGGTGGGGTCGTGCGGCCCCAATCGGCGCACCAAGTCCTCGATCAGTCGGTCGTACGCCGCGACTGCCGCCTCGCGGTCGCCTGCGCGCACGCTCCAACGGGCGATGTCGGCCAGCGTGACACCGATGGCGACGTGGTCTTCGCCCATGGCTTGCTTCTGGAGTTGCAGCAACTCGGCACAGGCGGCCGCCGCCCCGGAGAAATCACCGGCCCGCCCCTTCCAGAGGGCGAACTGGGCCCATGCCGTCAGTGAGTTGGAGTGGTCCACGCCGAACACGCGCGCCGCGTCCTCCACCACGTCGGCGAACCCGGAGACAGCCCCGTCGGTGTCGCCCGAGCGCCCCTTCCAGAGCGCCAGATTGTCCTTGCTGACAACGGTGTCCGGATGGTCCTCGCCCAACACCCGCCTGCGATGCTCCAGCAGATCGGTGAGAGTCTCGACAGCTCCGACAGCACTCCGCCTCCGGCGGGACCGGGCCCCAGGATTTCGCGCACCGTTCGGGGGCGGCTTCCCACCAGCGATCCGCCTGCCGCCGGTGCTTCGCCGGAGCCATGTGACCCAGCACGGACACCAGAACGCTGAGCGCTTGCTTGCGCTTGTCGGAGGGAATCGATGTGCCGTTCACCCAGTCAAAGAGGACGGACTGCACCACGCCCACCCGACGGGCCGGCGCCGAGTACGGCGGACTGCCCGCGGCCACGTGGATGGCGTGCAGCTCGCTCCAGAAGTCCTGTGCCGGATCGCCCCGAGCCTCCGTCATACCGAGACCGCCCCCGTCCGCCATTCGGTGTTCGGCCGGTCCGAAATGAACCCCGAACAATCCCCGCACATGGGACGGTGGCTTTGACAGCCGCGCTGGCTCGCAGTGCCGGCAGGCGCCGTGATGCCCGTGAAGCGCTGAAGGTTCTGTTGCGCCGCCGTGGCGAGGGCCGCTGAGTTGGTCCGTCACGGCAAGGATCTTGAAGCAACCCGTAACCGGTCGGCCGGGCCGCGGTTGGTAGCGGTGGGGGGGCCTGCTGCCTGTGCCCGGTCCCCTGAGGGAGCAAGTCGCCTCTGGACGGCGGGAGGACAAGGCCGTGGCCGTGACGGAATCGGTGTCCGGGGGAGCGCGCGGAGCACACGAGGGGATCTTGCGGCGCCAGTCGGCGCGCGAGTCCGCGGCGCGCACCTACGCACGCGCCCTCCCCATCGTGCCGGTCCGGGCGCGCGGCCTGACCATCGAGGGCGCCGACGGCCGCCGCTACCTCGACTGCCTCTCCGGCGCGGGAACCCTCGCCCTCGGCCACAACCACCCCGTCGTCCTGGAGGCGATCCGCAAGGTCCTCGACTCGGGTGCCCCCCTGTCCGTCCTCGACCTGGCGACCCCGGTCAAGGACGCCTTCATCACCGAGCTGTTCCGCACCCTGCCGCCCGGCCTCGCGGACCGGGCTCGCGTCCAGTTCTGCGGTCCCGCGGGTACGGACGCCGTGGAGGCCGCGTTCAAGCTGGTCCGGGCCGCGACCGGCCGCTCCGGAATTCTGGCCTTCACCGGCGCCTATCACGGCATGACCACCGGCGCCCTGGCCGCGTCCGGCGGCGCCTGCGACGTACGGGTCGCCCGCCTGCCCTACCCGCAGGACTACCGCTGCCCGTTCGGCGTCGGCGGTCCACGCGGCGCCGAACTCGCCGCGCGCTGGACCGAATCCGTTCTCGACGACCCCAAGTCGGGCGTGCCACTGCCCGCCGGGATGATCCTCGAACCCGTCCAGGGCGAGGGCGGAGTGATTCCCGCCCCGGACGACTGGATGCGGCGCATGCGGCAGATCACGGCCACCCGCTCCGTCCCGCTGATCGCCGACGAGGTCCAGACGGGAGTCGGACGGACCGGCACCTTCTGGGCGGTGGAGCACAGCGGCGTCACGCCCGACGCGATGGTCCTCTCCAAGGCCATCGGGGGTAGCCTCCCCCTCGCCGTCGTCGTCTACCGCGACGACCTCGACGTGTGGGAACCCGGCGCCCACGCCGGCACCTTCCGCGGCAATCAGCTCGCCATGGCCGCGGGGACGGCCACACTCGCCCACGTCCGCGAGAACAGCCTCGCCGAACGCGCCGCCGAGCTCGGCTCGCGCATGCTGTCCCAACTGTGCTCCCTCAAGGAGGAATTCCCCTGCGTCGGTGATGTGCGGGGCCGGGGGCTGATGATCGGCGTCGAAGTGGTGGATCCGGAAGGCGAAGGACAGGCGGGCGGGCAGACGGGTGGGGAGACGGACGCGGCTGGGCAGGGCGACGCCCCTCTCGTGCCGGGACAGGTTCTCGCTCCGGCGGACGGTCCGGCAGGTGACCCGACAGCGCCAGTCGCCGGACCACGGAGCCTCCGCGGCCCACACCCCGCCGCACCCGAACTCGCCGCGGCCGTCCAGCGGGAGTGCCTGCGCCGCGGACTGATCGTCGAACTCGGCGGCCGCCACTCCAGCGTCGTACGACTCCTGCCGCCCCTGACGATCAGCGACGAGCAGGCCGCCGCCGTTCTCGACCGCCTCGCCGACGCGGTCGAGGCCGTGTCCCGCGGCCTCTCCCGCCGCAACGGAGCCGTCAGGTCCCGGACCTGAGGCATACCCCTCCGCCCACCGCGCCGCCGAGCGCCCCCCTGCACGAACTCCGGAGGACCAGACTTGAACGCCACCCCCGCACCGAACGGCAGTGCCCACGTCCCACACCTTCGCGCCCACCGCATCTCTTCTCCACCCGTACCAGCCCCACCCGAACCGACCGCCGAATCGGTGCCCCGTCTGACATCGCGGTCCCCGGAAGCCGAGTCGGCGCGCGTCGTCACCGCCGACCTCCTGGAACACCCCGACCCGCACACCGCCGCACAGGCCGCCGCCGTGGAGAACCTGCTCCGCTGCTGGGTACGCGAGACGGACCTCCCGGCACCGGACACCGGCGCCCTCCGCATTCCGTTCCCCGCCAGCGGCACCGCGGTGATCGCCCCGGTCCACCACTGGTCCCCGACCGGCTGGCACCGCTTCGGACCGCCCCGGTTCACCAACGCCCCCGAGACCGCCCCACCGCTCGACGCGGTGACTCTCGCGTCCCTGATCGGCCGGGAGACACACGGGATCGGCCGGGAGACACACGGGCGAACCGACGGTACCGCCGCGGGCCCGGACACCGTCGCCGCCGACGGCGGTGACCTCGTCGCACGCGTCGCCGACTCCCTCCGCCGTACCGTCACCTTCATCCGTGACCGGCGCGCGCGCCCCGCCGACGGCCCCGACCGCTTCCTCGCCGCCGAACAGGCACTGCTGCTCGGGCACCCTTTCCACCCGACCCCGAAGAGCCGCGAGGGCCTGACCGACTCCGAAGCCCTCCTCTACTCACCCGAACTGCGCGGCTCCTTCCCCCTGCACTGGATCGCTGTCGCCCCCTCGCTGCTCGCGACCGACTCGGCCTGGACCGAAAGCGGCCGCCCCGTGCCGGCCCACCGGCTCACGGCCCGGCTCGCCGGACAGGGGCTGCCCCTGCCCGACGGATACGCCGCCCTGCCCGTGCACCCCTGGCAGTGGCGCGAGGTCCGGCACCGCGACACGACCGCGGCCCTCCTCGACGCCGGGCTGCTCAGGCCACTCGGCACCCACGGCTCCCCGTGGCACCCCACCTCCTCCGTACGGACCGTCCACCAGTCCGGCGCCGCCGCCATGCTCAAGCTGTCCCTCGGTCTGCGGATCACCAACTCCCGCCGCGAGAACCTCCGCAAGGAACTCCACCGCGGCGTCGAGGTGCACCGTCTGCTCCGCGGCGGCCTGTCCCGGCAGTGGCAGGCCGTGCACCCGGGCTTCGACATCGTCCGGGACCCGGCATGGCTGGCCGTCGACGACCCGCACGGCAGGCCCGTGCCCGGGCTCGACGTGGTGATCCGCCACAACCCGTTCACCCCGCCCGACGACGTCTCCTGCCTCGCCGGACTCGTCTCACCCCGGCCCGACGGCCACCCGGCCACCGGTGACGAACGCCCACGTGCCGGGAGGTGGCCCCTCCGCTCCCGGCTGGCCGCAGTCGTCACACGGCTCGCCGAGCGCACGGGCCGACCTCGTGGTGCCGTCGCCGCCGAGTGGTTCCTGCGCTACCTGGAGCAGGTCGTGCGGCCCGTCCTGTGGCTGGACAGCGAGGCGGGCATCGCCCTCGAGGCACACCAGCAGAACACTCTGCTCCTCCTGGACGGCGACGGCTGGCCCGCGGGCGGCCGCTACCGCGACAACCAGGGCTACTACTTCCGCGAGTCCCGGCGCGCCGAACTCGACGCGCGCCTGCCCGGGATCGGCGTGCACAGCGACACCTTCGTCTCCGACGAGGTCACGAACGAACGCTTCGTGTACTACCTCGCTGTCAACAACGTGCTCGGTCTCATCGGTGCGTTCGGAGCCCAGCACCTGTCGGACGAACACCTGCTGCTCGCCGCCTTCCGCCGGTTCCTCGGCGACATCGCCTCCGGCCCCGCCCCGCTGCGAACCGCCCTGCCCGCCCTCCTGCTCGACTCGCCCGTCCTGCGCTGCAAGGCCAACCTGCTGACCCGGCTGCACGGCCTCGACGAGCTGGTCGGCCCGGTCGACACCCAGTCCGTCTACGTCACCATCGCCAACCCCCTTCACTCCTGAACCGACTGCACGACAGCACCGACTTCATCCGCTTCCGAGGAACATGACCCACCCCGTCTCCTGAGAGGAGCGCGCCGTGCCTCCCATCGACGCGAGCACCGACGCCGGCCCCGTCCCCATCCACCCGGACTGCCCCGATCCGGGCGGAGACGGCGAGGACACACTGGAACTGCGGCTGCCCGACGAACTCGTCGCTCTCTTCACCGCGGAGACGGCTGACACCGCGACCCGCGGCGGATGTGCGGCGGCGGGCCGGCGCGTACTCGGCGGCACAAAGGAGACCGGCGCGCTGTCCCCGTCCGCCGAAGACCTGCTCGACGGAGTCGGAGGCTGGGGCCCGACCGTCACACCCGTGGGCAGATTCCAGCTGGCCCGGATCCGCATCGAGCGCGACCTGCCGCTCATCAGCCGCTGGATGAACGACCCCGCCGTCTCCGCGTTCTGGGGGCTGGCCGGTTCCCCGGCGCGGACCGAGGAACACCTGCACGCCCAACTGGACGGCGACGGACGCAGCGTCCCGTGCGTCGGCATGCTGGACGGTGTCCCGATGAGCTACTGGGAGGTGTACCGGGCCGATCTGGACCCGCTGGCCCGCCATTACCCGGCCCGCCCGCACGACACAGGGATCCACCTCCTCATCGGCACGGTCGCCGACCGTGGGCGGGGCCTCGGCTCGGCCCTGCTCAGATCGGTCGCCGACCTGGTCATGGACCACCGCCCGCACTGCGCTCGCGTCGTCGCGGAACCCGACCTTCGCAACACTCCCTCCGTGGCCGCTTTCCTGAGCGCCGGCTTCCGGTTCGGCGCCGAGGTCGACCTGCCCGCCAAGCGGGCCGCCCTCATGCTCCGGGACCGGACCCTGCGCCATCTGATGTAGCACTACGTAACGACGTCGTCACAGATGGAACGAAGCCCGAGCCGCCCCGGTTCCCAGCCGGCCGGACGAATTGGAAATTGCTTGATCCCGTCCCGCGCCTCCGCGTTCCCACCCCTGGTTCCGGACTTGATCGCCCGATTGTCAGCGCTGGGCCGTAGGGTTGACGCGCTATGACGAAGCCCTCTCTCCCCGAACTCCTGCACGCGGCTGTCGCAGCCGTCGGCGGCACGGAGCGCCCCGGCCAGGTCACCATGGCCGAAGCGGTCGCCGAGGCGATCGACGACGGATCCCACCTGCTGGCCCAGGCCGGCACCGGCACCGGAAAGTCGCTGGGCTACCTCGTGCCGGCGCTCGCGCACGGGGAGCGCGTCGTCGTGGCGACCGCCACCCTGGCCCTGCAGCGCCAGCTCGTGGAGCGCGACCTGCCGCGCACGGTGGAGGCGCTGCACCCACTGCTGCGCCGCCGCCCGGACTTCGCCATGCTCAAGGGCCGGTCGAACTACCTGTGCCTGCACCGTCTGCACGAGGGCATGCCGCAGGACGAGGAGGAGGGCCTGTTCGACCAGTTCGAGGCCGCCGCTCCGACCAGCAAGCTGGGCCAGGACCTGCTGCGGCTGCGTGACTGGTCGGACGAGACCGAGACGGGCGACCGGGACGACCTCACGCCCGGCGTCTCCGACCGCGCCTGGTCTCAGGTGTCGGTGTCCTCCCGGGAGTGCCTGGGTGCCACGAAGTGCGCGTACGGCGCCGAGTGCTTCGCCGAGATGGCCCGCGAACGGGCCAAGCTCGCCGAGGTCGTCGTCACCAACCACGCTCTGCTCGCCATCGACGCGATCGAGGGCGCGCCGGTGCTTCCGCAGCATGAGGTGCTGATCGTGGACGAGGCGCACGAACTGGTCTCACGCGTCACCGGTGTCGCCACGGGCGAGCTGACGCCCGGCCAGGTCAACCGTGCGGTGCGCCGCGCCGCCAAGCTGGTCAACGAGAAGGCCGCCGACCAGCTGCAGACCGCGGCCGAGGGCTTCGAACGGCTGATGGAGCTCGCTCTGCCGGGCCGCCTGGAGGAGATCCCGGAGGACCTCGGCTACGCTCTGATGGCCCTGCGGGACGCCGCGCGCACGGTCATCTCGGCGATCGGCACGACCCGCGACAAGTCGGTCCAGGACGAGGACGCGGTCCGCAAGCAGGCCCTCGCCTCTGTGGAGACGGTGCACGACGTGGCCGAGCGCGTCGTCAACGGCTCCGAGTGGGACGTCGTCTGGTACGAGCGGCACGACCGTTTCGGTGCCTCCCTGCGTGTCGCCCCCATGTCGGTCTCCGGCCTCCTGAGAGAGAAGCTCTTCGCGGACCGCTCCGTCGTCCTCACCTCCGCGACGCTCAAGCTCGGCGGTGACTTCAACGGCGTCGGCGCCTCCGTGGGGCTTGCCCCCGAGGGTACGGAGGGTGACGACATCCCCCAGTGGAAGGGGGTCGACGTCGGCTCGCCCTTCGACTACCGCAAGCAGGGCATCCTGTACGTCGCCAAGCACCTGGCCCGTCCCGCGCGGGACGGCGACCGTGTCGACATGCTCGACGAGCTGACCGAACTCATCGAGGCCGCCGGTGGCCGCACGCTCGGCCTGTTCTCCTCGATGCGTGCCGCCCAGCTCGCCGCCGAGGAGCTCCGTTCCCGCATTCCGGAGTTCCCGATCCTGCTCCAGGGAGAGGAGACCCTCGGCGAACTGATCAAGAACTTCGCGGCGGACCCGAAAACGTGTCTTTTCGGCACGCTGTCGCTGTGGCAGGGCGTCGATGTCCCCGGCCCCAGCTGTCAGCTGGTCGTCATGGACAAGATCCCGTTCCCGCGCCCCGACGACCCGTTGATGAGCGCCCGCCAGAAGGCGGTGGAGGACGCCGGCGGCAACGGCTTCATGGCGGTCGCCGCCACCCACGCCGCGCTCCTCATGGCCCAGGGCGCCGGCCGTCTCGTACGGGCCTCGGGGGACCGGGGCGTGGTGGCCGTACTGGACCAACGGCTGGCCACCGCGCGGTACGGCGGCTATCTCAAGGCGTCCCTGCCCGACTTCTGGTACACCACGGACCGCAATCAGGTCCGGAAGTCCCTGGCCGCCATCGACGCGGTGGCGAAGCAGGCGGAAGCGAACTGATCAGAAGGGCCCGCCCCCTGCCGGGGCGGGGTCCCTCTGACGCAAACGTCGAGCCTCCGGCTCGTACAGCCCCACGCCCCCGGTCTCCGCACAGCACAGGGCCCCGGAACCGGCGCAGGGGTTCCGGGGCCCGGTCAGTGGACGAGCCGCCTCCGGCCGTCCGCCGCAGCCGTCACACGCGCCGCAGCACCGCGACGACCTTGCCCAGGATGGTGGCGTCGTCGCCGGGGATCGGCTCGTAGGCCGAGTTGTGGGGCAGGAGCCAGACATGGCCGTCCTCGCGCTTGAAGCGCTTGACGGTGGCCTCGCCGTCGAGCATGGCCGCCACGATGTCGCCGTTCTCGGCGACCGGCTGGCGGCGGACGGTGACCCAGTCGCCGTCGCAGATCGCGGCCTCGATCATGGAGTCGCCGACGACCTTGAGGACGAAGAGCTCGCCGTCACCGACCAGCTGCCGGGGGAGCGGGAAGACGTCCTCGACCGACTCCTCGGCGAGGATCGGTCCACCGGCGGCGATACGGCCGACCAGTGGGACGTACGACGCGGCCGGCTTGCCCGCGGTGTCGGTGGGCTGCACCGTCACCGCCTGGTCGGAGCCGCGTACCTCGTACGCGCGCGGGCGGTGCGGGTCACGGCGCAGGAAGCCCTTGCGTTCCAGCGCCATCAACTGGTGCGCGACCGAGGATGTGCTGGAGAGGCCGACGGCCTGGCCGATCTCCCGCATCGACGGCGGGTAGCCCCGTCGCTGTACGGAGTCCCTGATGACCTCGATCACCCGGCGTTGCCGGTCGGTGAGTCCGGAGCTGTCCGCCCGGATGCCTGGAGGTCGGCCCGGTAGGGAGCGCTTGGGTCCCTCGGGATTCGCGGCTTCGTTCATCGCGTGCACCGGCTCGAGTCGGCCCTGGGAGCGGTCCTGGGCGGTGATGGTGGCACTGTCTGCGGTGGTGGTCACGTCGGCCCCTCTCGATGGTCTCCCTGCTGGACAACGGTAGTTGCTTTCGAAAGGTTGCGCCAAACACACGTTCGAGTGAAAAAACGCGTTTTACCTGACGCGATCACGTGTGCAGGTGTATGGCCAACGTGGCACCTGGCGGACAAAAGGGCTCATTGTTGTACTCTTCACCGCCGGGGTGATGACCTCGTGGGCTGCGTCCCCAGTCTGCCATCCGGAAGCCCGTCAACCGGGTACCGGACCCCATCTGTGCCGGAGTCCTACGTGTCCTCCGTGCCGCGCCCACGGTATCTCCGTATCCGCCCCCGCGACACGTCTGCGACACGCGTGCGTGTTGGTGTATGAGCCAAGCCCTACATGTAGTGGTTGGATTGCTACAGCTACCCACAAGTTGTGGTCCCCGGGGTCCGTGGTGCTTCTGTGATCCCCTATGCTTGTGGCTGCTCCGAGGGGCCCATGAGGTCTCTTGGGGCTGTTCAGTCTGCTGTGAGGAGGGTTGGAGATCATGCACTGCCCCTTCTGCAGGCACCCCGACAGCCGCGTGGTCGACAGTCGCACGACCGACGACGGCACGTCGATCCGCAGGCGCCGCCAGTGCCCTGACTGCTCCCGTCGTTTCACGACCGTGGAGACATGCTCGCTCATGGTGGTCAAGCGGTCCGGAGTCACCGAGCCTTTCAGCCGTACCAAGGTCATCAACGGCGTGCGCAAGGCATGCCAGGGGCGGCCTGTCACCGAGGACGCACTCGCCCAGCTCGGCCAGCGGGTCGAGGAGGCGGTGCGGGCCACCGGAAGCGCCGAGCTGACCACCCACGACGTGGGGCTGGCCATACTCGGCCCATTGCAGGAGCTCGACCTCGTCGCTTATCTGCGATTCGCCTCCGTCTACCGGGCATTCGACTCGCTCGAGGACTTCGAGGCCGCCATCGCGGAACTCAGGGAGGCGACGCGAGGCCCCGCCGCGGACGACGAAGACGCGGGAGCGGGGAGCAAGGAAGACGATCGCGGGCGCGGAGGGACTTCCCAGGTCCCCGTGCCCGCCCACGCCGCCGACTGATCGGCGAGCCGGAACAGGGCGGAGACACCGGTTCCGGCAGGACGGCGGCGACACAGACCTGTTGCGGGCAACACAGCGTGAGGGTGTCCGCAACACAAGACACAACACCGTGCCACGGGAACATCGTGGCATTTCAGGGCGTTTTTGCCCGTACAGGGAGGCGGCATGACAGAGACGGCGAGCGGTCCGGCACGAGGTTCCCGATCCAAGGGCGCCAAGGCCACCAAGGGACTGCGTATCGAGCGCATCCACACCACCCCCGGCGTACACCCGTACGACGAGGTGAGCTGGGAGCGCCGTGACGTCGTCATGACCAACTGGCGCGACGGCTCGGTCAACTTCGAGCAGCGTGGCGTCGAGTTCCCGGACTTCTGGTCCGTGAACGCGGTCAACATCGTCACCAGCAAGTACTTCCGCGGTGCCGTGGGCACCCCGCAGCGCGAGGTCAGCCTCAAGCAGCTGATCGACCGCATCGTGAAGACGTACCGGAAGGCCGGCGAGGACTACAAGTACTTCGCCTCGCCCGCCGACGCCGAGATCTTCGAGCACGAGCTGGCGTACGCCCTCCTGCACCAGATCTTCAGCTTCAACAGCCCCGTCTGGTTCAACGTCGGCACCTCGCAGCCCCAGCAGGTGTCGGCCTGCTTCATCCTGTCCGTCGACGACTCCATGGAGTCGATCCTCGACTGGTACAAGGAAGAGGGCATGATCTTCAAGGGCGGCTCCGGTGCCGGCCTGAACCTCTCCCGTATCCGCTCCTCCAAGGAACTGCTGTCCTCCGGCGGCAACGCCTCCGGCCCGGTCTCCTTCATGCGCGGCGCCGACGCCTCCGCTGGGACGATCAAGTCCGGTGGCGCCACCCGCCGCGCCGCCAAGATGGTCATCCTGGACGTCGACCACCCCGACATCGAGGACTTCATCGAGACCAAGGTCAAGGAGGAGGAGAAGATCCGCGCCCTCCGCGACGCGGGCTTCGACATGGACCTCGGTGGCGAGGACATCACCTCCGTCCAGTACCAGAACGCCAACAACTCCGTCCGGGTCAACGACGAGTTCATGAAGGCGGTCGAGCAGGGCAGTTCCTTCGGCCTGCGCGCGCGGATGACCGGCGAGGTCATCGAGGAGGTCGACGCCAAGTCCCTCTTCCGCAAGATGGCCGAGGCCGCCTGGGCCTGCGCCGACCCGGGCATCCAGTACGACGACACCATCAACCACTGGCACACCTGCCCGGAGTCCGGCCGTATCAACGGCTCGAACCCCTGCAGCGAGTACATGCACCTGGACAACACGTCCTGCAACCTCGCCTCGCTGAACCTGATGAAGTTCCTCAAGGACGACGGCAAGGGCAGCCAGTCCTTCGAGGTCGAGCGCTTCGCCAAGGTCGTCGAGCTCGTCATCACGGCGATGGACATCTCCATCTGCTTCGCCGACTTCCCGACCCAGAAGATCGGCGAGAACACGCGCGCGTTCCGCCAGCTCGGCATCGGCTACGCCAACCTCGGCGCCCTGCTGATGGCGACCGGCCACGCCTACGACTCCGACGGCGGCCGTGCGCTGGCCGGTGCGATCACCTCCCTCATGAACGGCACCGCGTACAAGCGCTCCGCCGAACTCGCCGCGGTCGTCGGTCCGTACGACGGCTACGCCCGCAACGCCGACGCCCACAAGCGCGTCATGAAGCAGCACTCCGACGCCAACGCCGTGGCCGTCCGCATGGACGACCTGGACACCCCGGTCTGGGCCGCGGCCACGGAGGCCTGGCAGGACGTCCTGCGCATCGGCGAGCAGAACGGTTTCCGTAACTCCCAGGCGTCCGTCATCGCCCCGACCGGCACCATCGGTCTCGCGATGTCCTGCGACACCACCGGCCTCGAGCCCGACCTCGCCCTGGTCAAGTTCAAGAAGCTGGTCGGCGGCGGCTCGATGCAGATCGTCAACGGCACCGTCCCGCAGGCCCTGCGCCGCCTGGGCTACCAGGAGGAGCAGATCGAGGCGATCGTCGCCCACATCGCCGAGCACGGCAATGTGATCGACGCCCCCGGCCTCAAGCACGAGCACTACGAGGTGTTCGACTGCGCCATGGGCGAGCGCGCCATCTCCCCGATGGGCCACGTCCGCATGATGGCCGCGATCCAGCCCTGGATCTCCGGCGCCCTGTCCAAGACGGTCAACATGCCGGAGTCGGCGACCGTCGAGGAGGTCGAGGAGATCTACTTCGAGGCCTGGAAGATGGGTATCAAGGCCCTCGCCATCTACCGCGACAACTGCAAGGTCGGCCAGCCGCTCTCCGCCAAGACCAAGGAGAAGGAGAAGGTCGAGGTCACGGAGAAGGCCGAGGCGATCATCCGCGAGGCGGTCGAGAAGGTCGTCGAGTACCGCCCGGTCCGCAAGCGCCTCCCCAAGGGACGTCCCGGTATCACCACCTCCTTCACCGTCGGCGGCGCCGAGGGCTACATGACCGCCAACTCCTACCCGGACGACGGTCTCGGCGAGGTCTTCCTGAAGATGTCCAAGCAGGGTTCGACCCTCGCGGGCATGATGGACGCCTTCTCGATCGCCGTCTCGGTCGGCCTCCAGTACGGCGTGCCGCTGGAGACGTACGTCTCGAAGTTCACCAACATGCGCTTCGAGCCGGCCGGCATGACGGACGACCCGGACGTGCGGATGGCCCAGTCGATCGTCGACTACATCTTCCGCCGCCTGGCGCTGGACTTCCTGCCCTTCGAGACGCGCTCCGCGCTCGGCATCCACTCCGCCGAGGAGCGCCAGCGTCACCTCGAGACGGGTTCCTACGAGCCCACCGAGGACGAGGTCGACGTCGAGGGCCTGGCCCAGTCGGCGCCGCGCGCCCAGGAGCTGAAGGCCGTCGCCACCCCGAGGACCGAGTCCGAGGCGGCCAAGCCCGCCCCGAAGCAGGCCCACACCAGCGCAGAGCTGGTGGAGATGCAGCTGGGCATCCAGGCCGACGCCCCGCTGTGCTTCTCCTGCGGCACCAAGATGCAGCGGGCCGGTTCCTGCTACATCTGCGAGGGCTGCGGCTCGACCAGCGGCTGCAGCTGATGACAGGCATGGCCTGAGGTAAGGGGCGCCGGCCCAGGGCCGGCGCCCCTTACCGTTGCATCCGGCCCATGGATCTGGTGAAGGTCGCCGGGTCGTCTTCGAAGCCGTGCACGCCCGGGTGGAAGTTCCAGCCGCCGGACTCGTTGCGCACGAACTCCGCGACCGTCGCGGCCGGTGCCCCGAGTACCGATCCGAAGTCGTCCTCGGCGAGCACGTTGTAACCCTCCCGGATGCGCACCGCGGGGTTCAGGACGCCGACGAAGGTCCGGTCCACGAGGCGCTGCTGGATCACGACACCGACCACCACGCGCGCGTACCGGGTGTCGAGCCGGTCGAGCTCGAGGGTCATGACCTCGTCCCAGCCGAAGCCCTTGCCGTCGGTGCTGTCCCGATTGAGGAAGATGGTGCCGTCGGGGGACCGGCTGTCGAAGTGCACCACATACGCCGGAGCACCGTACGGGTCACTCGTGAGGAACGGTGCGGCAACGATGTCCAGATCGGTGGGCGGCTGCCCGACCGGACTCGGGTCCCACTTGAGTGCCACCTCGACCTTGCGGATTCCCTTGCTGAAGTCGGTCACCAGGCGTCCCCTTCCCCCTAGAGGCTTCACTGCCTCAATTCCTGAGCAGCGACAGGTCGTTGTCCATCGTGCCATGGGCGCGGGGGCGTGTGCGCGGGCGATCTCCGCCGGAGCGTGACCGGCGCCACGCCCCGTGGCCTTACCATGGCGCGGTGCTGGTCAAGTGGATTCGCTGCACCGTGGTGGACCGCCGCGGCTTCGAGCGGGGGCAGCGAAAGTGGGCGGGGCTTCTGGGGGAGCCGGGATTTCGGGGGCAGGGGGGAGGGTGGAGCCGACAGCGGCCGGGCGTGGCGCACATCTTCGCCTTCTGGGAGAGCCGTGCCTTCTACGACTCCTTCATGGCTCGCTCCCATGACCGGCTGGCGGCGTCGCAGTCGGGCACGTTCAAGGACATGCAGGTCAAGCTGTTCGAGTACCGCTTCGACGTGAAGACCGGCTTCGAACCACGGTTCACGGACACCGATCTGATCCGCGTGGCCCTCTGCCGTGTCCACGAGGAGCGCGTCGAGCACTTCACGCTCATGCAGGAGAAGGTCTGGAACCCTGCGATGGCCGGCTCACCGGGCATGATCCGTGGCATGTTCGGTGAGGCTCCGGGGCAGGAGTTCCTGGTGTTGTCCATGTGGCGATCGGCGGCCGAGCACGGCAAGTACCGCACCGAGCGTGTGGAACGCCTCGCCCTGCGCGCACAGACCGAGGCCGACATCGCCGCCCTCACCGGTGACATCGTGGAACTGGAGCCGAGCTGGACGGTTTGACACCCGCAGCCCCGAGCCGAGTGTGCTTGTGTGGTCCGTGGCGCGGGAATCATGTGACCTATGCCGTATGGAGCCCGTACGTGTGCTCGACCGGCTCTCATACGATCTAGGGTTCTGGCATGGCACGACCACGGCGCATCGTTCTTGTCCGACACGGGGAGTCAACGGGCAATGTTGATGACTCCGTGTACGAGCGGGAGCCCGACCACGCCCTCGCGCTCACCGAGCGGGGCTGGCGGCAGGCGGAAGAGACCGGAAAGACACTTCGCGAGGTGTTCGGACGCGAACGCGTGAGCGTGTACGTGTCCCCTTATCGGCGTACCCACGAGACGCTGCGCGCCTTCCACCTCGACCCGGACCTCATACGCGTGCGGGAGGAGCCCCGGCTGCGCGAACAGGACTGGGGAAACTGGCAGGACCGCGACGACGTACGCCTCCAGAAGGCCTACCGGGACGCCTACGGGCATTTCTTCTTCCGCTTCCCGCAGGGCGAGTCCGGTGCCGATGTGTACGACCGGGTCGGCGGCTTCCTGGAGAGCCTGTTCCGTAGCTTCGAGGCCCCCGACCATCCGCCGAACGTGCTCCTGGTGACCCACGGCCTGGCCATGCGCCTCTTCTGCATGCGCTGGTTCCACTGGCCGGTCGCGGAGTTCGAGGCGCTGGCCAACCCCGGGAACGCCGAGATGCGCATGCTCGTGCTCGGGGACGACGGCAGATACACCCTCGACCGGCCCTTCGAACGCTGGCGGGAACCGATGCCGTACTGGATCAACGGCTAGAGTGACAGGGCGATGACCGCTGAATCCTCTCCCCTCGACCGCCTGGCGCGCGCCCTGACCAGCCTGCGCGGCCTCGCTGTGGGGGACGCGCTGGGCTCGCAGTTCTTCGTTCCGGCGCACTACCCCCTGCTCAAGCGCCGCGAGCTGCCCGCCGGGCCGTGGCAGTGGACCGACGACACGGAAATGGCCTGCTCGGTGGTCGCCGTGCTGGCCGCCCACCAACGCATCGACCAGGACGCCCTGGCCCACTCCTTCGCCCACCACCACGACTTCGACCGGGGCTACGGGCCGGCGGTCAACCGATTGCTGCGTCTCGTCCGGGAGGGCGAGGACTGGCGAGAGCTGGCCGCCGCGCTCTTCAAGGGACAGGGCTCTTGGGGCAACGGCGCGGCGATGCGGATCGCGCCCCTCGGCGCCTGGTACGCGGACGACCCCGAGCAGGCCACTCACCAGGCGGAGATCTCCGCGTATCCCACGCACCAGCACCGCGAGGCCGTCGTCGGTGCCATGGCCGTCGCCGCCGCCGCCGCCCTGGTCGCGGCCCCCGGCGGTCCGCCGAGCCCCGAAGCACTTCTCGACTCGGTCGTCGCCCTCGTCCCCAAGAGCGCCGTCGGCGCGGGCCTGCGCCGCGCCCGAGACATGCTGGACTACGGCGACGCCGGCACCGTCGCCGCCGTGCTGGGCTGCGGTCGGCGTACCAGCGCCCATGACACCGTGCCCTTCGCCCTCTGGTCGGCCGCCCGTTCCCTCGGTGACTACGAAGCGGCGTTCTGGACCACCGCCCAGGTCGGCGGTGACGTGGACACCACCTGCGCCATCGTCGGAGGTGTGCTGGCGGCCGGTAAGGCGGGGACTCCGCCTGCCGAGTGGGTGCAGTGGACGGAGCCGCTGCCGGACTGGGCGCCGACGACCGCGTGACACCCGAGGACGCCTGAATACGGCTCGTCCGAAGCCACGCGGAAACGCTGCGTGCTCGATGGGAACTGTGCGTGACCGTCGTGCGTTGTCCGGACAGTCGCCGTGCGAAGGCGGAGGGCACGCGGTCATCGGGTCGCGCGGGCAGCAGGAGGTGGGGGCGTGGCACACGGTGATGGCCCTTCTCATGCCCTTTTCGTGCTCCGTCTCCGCGCCTGCTCGCCGGCCTCGCGGGCTGGGAAGCGGATGGCCGGTCCGACGCCCTTGCCGGCTGTCCCCCGGGCTCGGGCCGGCCATCCGCGGCCATGGGCGGACCCGGTCGGGTCAGCCGATGCCAGGGCCCGTGCTGCCCGCGAGGGCCTCGAGGTCGCTCTTGCGCACCTTGATCACCAGACCGGCGGTGGCCAGGGCCAGTACGGCCATCGCCGCAGCGGGGACGAACGCGGTCGAGATGCCGTGGGCCAGCACCTCGTGCCCCCAAGGGGCGGGCAGCTGATGCGTCTTGGCGAACGCGGCCTGCTGCTGGGACGTGCCGTCGGCGAGGAACTTCGGCAGCTGTTTCTTCGCCTCATCCTTGCTGGCGGACCCGAACACCGTGGTCAGGATCGACAACCCCAGCGAACCGCCCACCTGCTGTGTGGCGTTGAGCAGCCCGGATGCCGCGCCGGCCTCGTGCTGGGCGACGCCGGAGACCGCCGTGACCGTCACCGTCACGAAGTTCAGGCCCATGCCGAAGCCGAACACCAGCATCGGGCCCAGTACTCCACCGAGGTAGGAGCTGTCGGGGCTGATGAAGGTCTGCCAGGCGAGCCCGATCACCACGAGCGTCGAGCCCACCGTCATGAACGGCTTGGGGCCGAGGACGGGCAGGAAACGCTGCGACAGCCCCGCGCCGACGGCGATGGCGACCGTCACGGGAAGGAAGGCCACACCGGCCTTGATCGGGCTGTAGCCCAGTACGTTCTGGACGAACAGGACGATGTAGAAGAACATGCCGAACATGGCCGCGGCCAGGCTCAACATGATCACGTAGGTCCCCGACCGGTTGCGGTCGGCGAACATCTTCAGCGGGGTGATCGGCTCCTTGGCCCGCCTCTCGGTGAAGGCGAAGGTCAGCAGCAGGACCACCGCGGCGCCGAAGGACCCGAGGGTCAGACTGTCGCGCCAGCCCTCCTCGGACGCCCGGATGAAGCCGTAGACGAGCGTCGCCATACCTGCCGTGGAGGTCAGCGCACCCGCGATGTCGAAGCGCCCGGGGTGCCGTTCGGATTCGCTGATGTAGAGCGGTGTCAGGAAGGCGATCAGTACTCCGATCGGCACGTTGACGAAGAGCACCCAGCGCCAGTCGAGCCACTCGGTGAGCATGCCTCCTGCCAGCAGGCCGATGGCGCCGCCGCCCGCGGAGACCGCGGCGAACACACCGAACGCCCGGTTGCGCTCCGGACCTTCGGGGAACGTGGTGGTGATGAGCGCCAGCGAGGTGGGCGACGCGATCGCGCCGCCCATGCCCTGCAGGGCTCGTGCCGCGAGCAGCTGCCAGGGTTCCTGCGCGAGACCGCCGAGCAGCGACGCGAACGTGAACAGCAGGATTCCGGTCATGAACACCCGTCGGCGGCCGAGGATGTCACCGGCGCGTGCGCCGAGCAGCAGGAGACCACCGAAGGTGAGCGTGTAGGCGCTGACCACCCATGTCAGGTCCGTGGTGCTGAACTTGAGAGCGCCTTGAATGTGCGGAAGCGCGATGTTCACAATCGTCGCGTCGAGTACCACCATGAGTTGGCAGGCCGCGATGACGGTGAGCGCTATGCCGGGATGCCCCTCCCGGCGGGCCGCTTTGGGCTTGTCGTCCTGAATCAGTTGAGAGGTTGTCACCTTGGGTCCCCCACAAAGCCATTAGTGAACGCTCGCGTTCACTGTTGCGTCAACGGTAGTGAGTCCTCGATAGAGAACGCAAGCGTTCACTTGGCTCGTCGCCGCGTTGCGTCCCCCTTGCTGTAGCGCGGCGCTTCCCTCGTTGCCCGAATCCCCGCTCCCCCCGCTCCCTGGAGAAACTCGGATGGTTACCTCGCGCTGGACGGCTGCTCCCGCTCGTCCGGTCACTCCCCGCCGGCGCGGCGTCGTACTCGAACGCGCGATCCTGGACGCCGCGCTGGAACAGCTCAGTACGGTCGGCTGGAACGGCCTCACGATGGAGGGTGTCGCCGCCGGTGCGCAGACCGGCAAGGCGGCGGTGTACCGCCGCTGGCCGTCCAAGGAGGACCTCGTCGTGGACGCGCTGCAGGCCGGACTGCCGCGCCTCGAGGAGGCACCCGACCTGGGCGGTGTCCGCGAGGACCTGCTCGAGCTCTGCCGCCAGGCCCGCCGGGCCATGTTCTCCCGCCCTGGGTTCGCGCTGCGTGCCGTGATTCACGAATGCGATCCCGTGCAAGCGGAACGCTTCCACGGTGTGATCTTCAACGGTGTCGTAGAGCCGACTGTCAGGCTGCTGCGTGACGTCATCACCCGTGGAATAGAGCGGGGAGAGGTGCGGCCCGACGCGGCGAACAGCTATGTCTTCGACGCCATCCCGGCGATGATGATGTATCGCTCAAAAGTTGGCGGAAGCGAATGGAATGACCGGGATCTGGAGGAGATGATCGACCAACTGATGCTTCCGCTGCTGCGGCCGATCGGTCCCTGATCCCCGGCCGCACCGACCTCGGCCGCGGTTGGGCAACCAGGGTGTCGCGCAGCGATCTCGGCGGCGTAGGCTAAGGGCGCCATGCCGTACGAACCACCTACTCACACCGTCGAGCGCTCACTGCGAGCCACGACCGGAGCCAAGGTCATTGCCGGTGTCGACGAGGTGGGGCGCGGCGCGTGGGCCGGGCCCGTGACCGTCTGCGCGGCGATCACCGGCCTTCGCCGTCCGCCGTTGGGCCTCACCGACTCCAAGCTGCTGACCGTCAAGCGACGCTCGGAGCTCTCCGTGGTACTGCGCCAGTGGGTGACGGCCTACTCCCTGGGACATGCCTCCCCGGAGGAGATCGACGATCTCGGGATGACGGCCGCGCTGCGGCTCGCCGCGGTCCGTGCCCTGGAGGCCCTGCCCGTCCGACCCGAAGCCGTCATCCTCGACGGGAAGCACGACTATCTCGGCGCGCCCTGGAGGGTGCGCACGGTGATCAAGGGTGACCGGTCCTGCGTGGCTGTCGCGGCGGCGTCGGTGATCGCCAAGGTTCAGCGCGACAAAATGATGGCCGAACTGGGTATCGACCATGCAGACTTCGGTTTTGCGGACAACGCCGGGTATCCGTCACCTGTGCACAAGGCCGCACTGGAGGAGCGGGGCCCCACCCCGTACCACCGGTTGTCGTGGGCGTATCTTGATGCGCTGCCCCAGTGGCGGCACCTCAAGAAGGTCCGCAGCTGGGCGGATGGAAGCGTTCCGGAAATCGAGGGTCAGCTCGGCTTCGATTTCTGACCGTTCCGTTCGCACTGACGTGCCACCCAGTTGCGCAAGCCGCACCAACGTTTGATAAATATCAGGTCATGCCTCTCATTCCCGAGGAGCCTCAGATTCACGAGAGTGCCCAGGGTCCCCGCGTCACTCCGGCCAGTGGCCGTACCGCGCCGACCCCCCGTCCCGTACCCGGCCCCCGCCCCGCGGCTCCGTCGCGTCCCGGTCGTCCGGGCCCTCTCCGGCCCGCGCCCCCGGTGCAACGTACGCCGCGTGACACGGCCACTGCCAAGCCAGGCCCGTCGGGCCCGACCGCTGCCGCCGCAACCGCGACGGCCACCCCGCAGATCCAGTTGATCCCCGCCTCCGCCGAGGGTGCCCTCGACGCTGCCGAGGAAGCAGTGGACCTGCTCCTGGAATCGGGTCGTGCCCCCGGTGAGGTGCTGGTGATCACCACCGGCGAACCGCACCCGTGGGCCGCCCATGAGCTGACCTTCGGTGATGCCTCCTACTGGGCGCAGCACGACGCGGGCGACGACGTCTTCTACACCGACGCCGCCGTGGCCTCCCGCGCCGCGTCCCGCCCCGTGGTCGTCGTCGCCGTCAACGGCGGTTCCAGCGCCACTGCCGCCACCGCACTGCCGCTGGCTCACGGGCGGGCGGGTGCCCTGCTGATCGTCTGCGGTGACCCGCAGCAGATCAACTCGGTGCTGGGCACGGGCGTCTGATCCGCGTCCGGCCCGTCCGGGGGCAGCGTAGGTGACGGTGGTGCCGCCGCGGCGGCACCTGCACGGTGCTGCCTTCGGCGTGCCCGCGTGACAGGCGGAGGCGGCGCTCCCCGCGCGGCGCGGCGCGGGGACATCGCGCGCGGGGTTCCGTGCGTTGTACGACGCGGCTGTGGCCGTCGTAGGTCACCGCAGAACGACCGGCACCGCAGAACGACTGTCACGGGTGAGTGACCGTCACCGCAGTGCGAAGTCGCCAATCTACGCTCCCCTCGGCGCAGTACCGGAGCAGCGCCTGGCCGACAGGCGACTGCCGTGCGTCACGAGGGTGCCGTAACAGCTCCTCTGCCCGTACGGGCCTCGCTCAGCGGGCCGCCGCGCGGCGAAGGACCTCCGAGACGGCGCCGCCGGTACGGGGCAGCAGGGGCGAAGGGTCCGAGGCGGCGAGGGACTCCGGTGCCGAGTCCGCGTTCGGGCGGCGTCCACCGCGGCCTTCGCCGAGGACCTGCCAGCCGTCCCGGGTCAGCGTGATGTACGCCCCGCAGCGCAGCCCGTGCAGCGTGCAGGCGTCACGCAGGCCCCACATCCACGCGCCGTCCTCCTCCGTCCAACGCGCGTCCCCCTCGCGGCAGTAGAGCAGCACGGCGGTGCGCACCGGGGTGCGGCGCCGCAGGTCGTGCGGAATGACCCGGCGGAGTTGCGCCAGCAGCGCGTTGCGGAACATCCAGCCGTCGGCCGGGGCCGCGCGACGGGTGAACGAGGCACTGGCGCACAACCGGTCGTCCGGGTCCAGGACGGCCACGATCGCGGTGGCCGGCTTGGGAAGGTGCCGGGCGTGCAGCCCGCTGACCACCTCGCGGGGGTTGCGCAGCAGCGGGATTCCGGCAGCGGCCCATTCCGCCGGCTCGAGCAGGCGACTGGCGGACGCGGCGGACGCGGACGTCGACAGCGATGCCGCCGAGGACGGAGCGAATCCGAAGGTCACGTTCCTCCCTTCGGCTACGCGCCCACACTGCGGGCGAGGTCGGATTTCGGGGGAGCGCGCACCGCAGCAGAACCCAGCCGGATCACGGACGAGCCGTGCGGGGAGCGGACCTCAATTCTTCCTGTCGAACTTGGATGCGGCAACGAGCAATTGGGGCCACCGACTGTTATCTGGTGGTGCGTGACTTATATCCCTACCCATTGGGTCGCCTGGTGACGCAAGGGGCGGACGATCAGCCCTGGAGAGCGAGGACCAGCGGCAACACCCCCTGTGCGCCGGACCTCCTGAGCAGCCGGGCCGCGACCGCCAGGGTCCAGCCCGTCTCGGTGTAGTCGTCCACGAGGAGGACGGGACCCTGCGCCCCGGCGAGGGCCGATGCGAGCTCCGGCGGCACGGTCAACGCACCGTCCAGGGCCTTGAGGCGCTGCGCGCTGTTGCTGCGGGAGGCGCGCGGCACGTCACCGGCGTACGCAACCGAGCCCAGCAGGGGCAGCCGGCCGATCTCCGCGATGCGGGTGCCCAGGGAATCGATCAGCCGCGGCCTGGTGCGCGAGGCGACGGTGACGACACCCACCGGGCGGTCCTGGGCGTCGGGTGCGCCGGGGGCCCAGCCGCCGGGCCCCTTCGCCCAGTCGGCCAGCACGCCCACCACGGCTCGTGCGACGTCGTCCGGTACGGGCGCGTCGGCGGCCCCGGACGCGAACATCGGCCGCAGCCGGTTGCCCCAGCCGATGTCCGACAGACGTCCCAGGGCCCGCCCCGGGGCAGCCTGTTCGGCGGCGGGGATACGGCCTTTGAGCTCGATGCCGATCGCCGGGAGTCCCGTCGGCCACATGCGGCGGGGTTCCACCTCCACACCGGCCCGGCCAAGATCGACACGCGCCGCGTCCAGCGCGGCCGTCGAGGTGTCCGCGGTGAAACGCGCGCCCGCGCAGTTGTCGCAGCGGCCGCAGGGCTTCGCGCCCTCGTCGTCCAGTTGGCGTTGCAGGAACTCCATACGGCAGCCCGTGGTGGCGGCGTACTCACGCATCGCCTGCTGCTCGGCCTTCCGCTGGCGTGCCACCCAGGCGTACCGCTCGGAGTCGTACGCCCACGGCCGGCCGGTGGCGATCCAGCCGCCCTTGACGCGCTTGACCGCGCCGTCCACGTCGAGGACCTTCAACATCGTCTCCAACCTGGAGCGGCGCAGTTCCACCAAGGGCTCCAGGGCGGGCAGCGACACCGGGCCGTCGGCGCGGGCGAGCACGTCGAGGGTGCGGCGCACCAGATCCTCCGAGGGGAAGGCGAGCGACGCGAAGTATTCCCAGATCGCTTCGTCCTCCTTGCCGGGCAGGAGGAGCACCTCGGCGTGCTCGACGCCGCGGCCCGCGCGGCCGACCTGCTGGTAGTAGGCGATGGGGGAGGAGGGCGAGCCGAGGTGGACGACGAATCCGAGGTCGGGCTTGTCGAAGCCCATACCGAGCGCCGAGGTCGCGATGAGCGCCTTGACCCGGTTGGCGAGCAGGTCTTCCTCGGCCTGCTGCCGGTCGGCGTTCTCCGTCCTGCCGGTGTACGAGGCGACGGCGTGCCCGCGCTGCCGGAGGAAGGCGGTGACCTCCTCCGCGGCGGCCACGGTGAGCGTGTAGACGATCCCGGAGCCCGGCAGGTCGTCGAGGTGGTCGGCGAGCCACGCCATGCGGTGCGCGGCGTCCGGCAGTCCGAGGACGTTCAGGGAGAGGCTCTCCCGGTCCAGCGGGCCGCGCAGCACCAGCGCGTCCGAAGCGCCGCCGGTGCCGAGCTGCTCCGCGACGTCAGCGGTGACACGCGCGTTGGCCGTGGCAGTGGTGGCCAGCACGGGGACGCCCGGCGGAAGGTCGGTGAGCATGGTGCGCAGCCGACGGTAGTCCGGGCGGAAGTCATGGCCCCAGTCGGAGATGCAGTGGGCCTCGTCCACGACGAGGAGGCCGGTCGCGGCGGCGAGCTTGGGCAGGACCTGGTCGCGGAAGTCCGGATTGTTGAGCCGCTCCGGGCTGACCAGCAGGACGTCGACCTCGCCGGCGGCGATCTCGTCCTGGATGGCATCCCAGTCCTCGGTGTTCGAGGAGTTGATCGTCCGGGCGTGGATGCCGGCGCGGGCCGCCGCTTCGACCTGGTTCCGCATCAGCGCCAGCAACGGCGACACGATCACGGTGGGCCCGCTGCCGCGGGCCCGCAGCAGGGAGGTCGCCACGAAATACACCGCGGACTTGCCCCACCCGGTGCGCTGGACGACCAGTGCCCTGCGCCGGTCGGCGACCAGTGCCTCGATCGCCCGCCACTGGTCCTCGCGCAGCCGGGCGGTGCCGGTGGTGTCCCCGACGAGGCGGGCGAGGACGGCGTCGGCCTGCGTCCGGAGATCCGCGTTGCTCGTGTGCTCCATGCGTTCCATACAACAGGACGGCACTGACAGTCGGGACAACAGGACGGCTGGCAGTCGGGCGTGCCACGGCGCCCGGAACGGGAAGCGTCGGCCCTTGGCGTGTCCCTGCTCGGACTTATCCACAGGCTCAAGCGGAATCTCGTAATCCGCGAGATCGTCGGCGCATGACGAACCACAGCGAAACGACTGGACCCGCCGAAAACGGTGACATCACCGCACGAGGCGCACTCGACGCATCCATCGCACACGACGGCCAGGTCACCCTGCGCACCCCGGCCGAGCTGGCCGACGCCCTGCCCTACCTGCTCGGGTACCGCCCCGAGGACAGCATGGTCCTGGTCGCCCTCCACGACCGCGACGGCCGCGGCCGGTTCGGCGGGCGGGCCCGGCTCGGCATCCCGGCGAACCCGGACGACTGGGCCGCGGCCGCCCGGCAACTGGCCCACGGCCTGGTGACCGGCAGCGAACGCAGGGGCACCCGCCCGGAGCAGATGGTGGCCTACGTCTGCCAGGAACCGCAGAAGGGCGAGTCGTGCGGCGAGGTCATGCGGCGTCTGCGTCCGCTCGCCCAACTGCTGCGCACCGAGTGCGGCCGCCTCGACGTACCGGTGATCGAGGCGCTGTGCATCTCCGGCGGCCGCTTCTGGTCGTACTGCTGTCCGCAGGAGGGCTGCTGTCCGGCCGAGGGAACACCGATGGGCCTGCCCGGCACCTCCGTGCTGGCGGCTGCGGCCACCTATGCCGGCATCCAGGTGCGCGGAACACTCCGCGAGTTGCATGCCAGGCTGCTGCCCTGGGAGACCGCCGCGGCGCTGGAGCAGGAGATCGTCCTGGACGCCGCCGGCATGGATCTGGTGCCCCGGATCCTCGACGACACGAGCCGTGCCGAAGTGGCGGAGCAAACTCTCGACCTGGCCGAGCGGGTCATCGGTCGGTTCGCGGCGGCCCCTACCGTGTCCGGCGGGATCCAGGCGGACCGCCGCGACGACGAACTGCTCGGTCACGACGAGGCCGCGGCGCTCATCCTCGGCCTGCAGGACCGCACGACCCGCGACCGCGCCGCAGCGTGGATGGAGGGTGAGGAGGCCGGCCCGGCCCTGCGTCTGTGGCGCGCCCTGGCCCGCCGCTGCGTCGGGCCCTACGGGGAACACGCCGCCGCACCCCTGACCCTGGCCGGCTGGGTCGCATGGTCCACCGGCGACGAACTCGAGGCCCGTGAAGCCCTGGCCATGGCGCTGGGCGCGGACCCCGACTACCTCTTCGCCCGCCTCCTGCACCAGGCGTGCAACGAAGGCCTGGACCCGGAGTCGATCCGCCGCTGCCTGCGCACGGAACGCGCGGGACGCGCCCTTCCGGACGACACGCCCGAGGACATCACGCAGGCCCCCGACGCCGTGACCGGCCGGGACGTGCAGGAGACCGGCGGCCGGCGACGCCGCCGCGCACGCTCCGGCGAGCGCACCGACGCCCACCCGCGACCGGCACGAGCGGCGGAGGGCAAGCGAGCCCGCCCCACGGCGCCGGACCGCGCCCGCCCCGGCACCTCGAAGCCGGGGAGTACGCGCGCGCGTACGGCGGGGAAGGGCCGCGGCCGACCCGATGCCACCGCGCCGGAGGCCACACGATCCGCGGGCAACGGTGTGGAGGGGGACATGTGAACGTCGGCTGGATCCGACTGCCGACGGGCCGCTTCCTCTCCTGCGCCCGGCTCCGGCTCCGGCGTCGCTCGGTGAGGCGGGGCTGTGACGGCTCGGGAAGGCCGCCGTCCGGCACGCGCGGGCATCGGCCGGTCCGGGGGAGCGGGACCGGTTCCGGCGGCCCGGAACCCTTCCGCCGCCACCCGCGCGGTGGCCTGAACCTCACGTCGGCCCTCCGGACGCGCCGCCATCCGCTCGGCTCACCCGAGGGGAGGCGTGACCCGGAGGAGCCCGTTTCCGTTCACCTGAGTGGCGGAACGCCTGGACGGGCCGTGCCGCCGCACGTCCCGTGTCCCTCCCGAACCCTCGCCCAACCGGCGCCGGGCACGTCCCCGGCACAGAGAGCGCAGAAGAAGCCCGCCATGCATCAGCCGACTCCGCACGCCACAGGCGACGGCCGCCTCGCCCCCGGCCGGCCCGCGCCGTCTCCGGAGGGCGCCGGCCTCGGCCCGCCCTCCCCGGACAGCACGGGCGTTCCGCCCCGACCACCGAAACGGGGCGCCACCCTGCCCCGCGCAGACCCCGCACGCGCACCGCACCGGGCCACACACCGTCCGGCAGACCTGCCCCCCACCCACACCGCCCTGATCTGTGTCGCGCTGCCCGCCCTGGCCATCTCCACGGAACAGGGACAGCTGACCGGACGTGGCCTGGAGGGCTTCTACCGAGCGGGCCGCCGGCTTCTCTCACGCTGCCGGCTCAGGGTGGCCGGCCGCGAGCCGCTGCCGGTTCAGGCCAGGATGACCGGAGCCGACCGGGCCCGTTTCGTGGGGACGCTGCGCGCCTCGCCGGTCGCGGGCCCGGACCCGGACGTCGTCGTCGAACGCATCCGCCACGCCGACGGCACCGAGCGCATCACGCTCCACAGCGCCGCCCCGCGCCCACTGCGCCTGCCGGTCGAAGTGGCTCTCGCCACGGACCTCGCGGACCTGAGCGCCATCGCCTCCGGCAACGCGGGCCCCGAACTGCCCGCCACCGTCCACGACTCCGGCCTGCGCTGGACCCGCGCCGGCGAGAACTCCTCGGTCACGGCGCACCCTTCGCCCGCCGACGCGCTGGCCGCCGCGGGGCTACTGCGCTGGGAGTTCGAACTGCCGCCGGGCGGCACGGCCACCGTGGAGCTGCGGGTACGACCCGACGGCGGCGGACCGGTCAGAGCCGTGGGCCGAGCCGCGACGAGCCCCCTGGCGGCGGCCCGGGCGGCGGGGGACGACCCGCGGGTCCCGGCGCTCCTGCGCACGAGCGTCGAGGATCTGCAGGCCCTGCTGCTGCGCGACCCCGCACAGCCTTCCGACACCTGCCTCGCGGCAGGGGCGCCCTGGCGCTGCGGTCCGGCCCCGGCCGAGGCACTCGCCGCCGCACGGATGACGCTGCCGCTCGGCACCCGACTCGCCGCGGGCACCCTGCGCATCCTCGCCCGCACCCAGCTCACCGGCCCAGGACCGCGGACGGGCATGATCCCGGGGCCGCGTCGCGACGCGGGCGCATTCCTGCCGCCGGGCTGCACGGGCACCGAGGCCACACTGCTGTTCCCGGCCGTGCTGGCGGAGGCCCGCCGCTGGGGGCTGCCGGAGCAGGAGACGGAGCAACTGCTGCCCACGGCGGAGCGCTGCCTGACCTGGCTGCGGACCACCGTGGGCGAGGGTCCCTACCTCCACGATCCACAGCCGGGCGGGCCCATACGCTGTGAGACACAGGCCCACGCGCACCGCGCCGCGCTGCTCGGCGCCGATCTGCTCGACGCGTACGGCAGACCGGGTGGCGACGGGCTGCGGCAGTGGGCGCAGGAGCTGCGGAGCGCGTTCCGGGAGGACTTCTGGGCGGAGGACCCGGGCGGCGGCCGCCCGGTCGCGGCCCGTGGTCCGGACGGTCGCCCCGTTCCGCACCTCGGCTCCGCCGCCGTCCATCTCCTGGACACAGGTCTGCTGGGCGCTGGAGAGCTAGCGCCCGGCCTGCTCGACAAGATGCGGACGGGGCAGCTCGCCCGGCTGTTCGGCGCTCCGGCCATGGACTCCGGCTGGGGCCTGCGCGGGCTGGGCGCCAAGGAGGCGGGCCACAATCCGTTCGGCCACCGGACCGGGGCCGTCCGTGTCCAGGAGACGGCCCTCGCCGTCGCCGGGCTGGCCGCGGCGGGCTACGAGAAGGAGGCCGGCGGACTGCTGCGGGGGCTGCTCGCCGCGGCCGAGTGCTTCGGGCACCGGCTGCCCGAGATGTACGCCGGGGAGCAGCGCGCCGACGGAAACGCGCCCGTACCGCATCCTGCGGCCTGCCGCCCGGCGGCCACGGCGGCGGCCTCCGGCGTGCTGGTCCTCGCCGCGCTCGCGGGCATCCGCCCCGACGCGCCCGCCCGCACGGTCACCCTGCGCCCCATGCACAGCGCGCCCCTGGGCGAGATCGTCCTGACCGGACTGCGGGTCGCGGGCGCGCCCTTCTCCGTACGGGTCAGCAGACTCGGACTGGCCATGGTCGAGGAGGCGGCGGACGCCCTGCAACTGCGAGTGTGACCTCGGACGATACGAAGGACGACAGCAGCTGGAGTCGATCACGGGCCGCACAACGGGCTGAAGTGGATCAGACGCCGATGCGACCGGCGAAGGGCGTGTTTATCGTCAGGCAGACGACTATGATCGCGGCATGCCCTACGACCCGTCAGCGTTCCCGCCCTTCGCCGTCACCGTGGACCTGGTCGTGCTGACCGTGCGCCGCCACGCCCTGTGTGCGCTGGCGGTACGCAGGGGTGAGCCTCCGTTCCAGGGACGCTGGGCGCTGCCCGGAGGCTTCGTACGGGAGGACGAGGACCTGGCACAGGCCGCGGCGCGCGAACTCGCCGAGGAGACCGGGCTGCGCGCCCACGACCCGGACGCGCCGAGCCAGGACAACGGTGCGCATCTGGAGCAGCTGGCGACCTACGGGGACCCGAAGCGCGACCCGCGCATGCGCGTGGTCAGCGTCGCGCACCTCGCGCTCGCGCCCGACCTGCCCGCACCCCGCGCGGGCGGCGACGCCAGCAACGCGCGCTGGGCGCCCGTCGAGGAGCTGTTGCAGCAGGGCGGGTACGGCCGCGACGGGGAGCCGGTGGCACCCCTGGCCTTCGACCACGCCCAGATTCTTTCCGACGGGGTGGAGCGGGCGCGGTCCAAGATCGAGTACTCGTCGCTGGCCACCGCGTTCTGCCCGCCCGAGTTCACCGTCGGAGAGCTGCGCCGGGTCTACGAGGCGGTGTGGGCTGTCGCACTCGACCCTCGCAACTTCCACCGCAAGGTCACCGGCACCCCGGGGTTCCTCGTCCCCACCGGCGGTACGACCACCCGCCAAGGAGGCCGCCCGGCCCAGCTTTTCCGGGCCGGTGGCGCCACGCTGCTCAACCCCCCGATGCTGCGCCCCGAGGTCTGACCGCTCCGGCGCCGAGCGACGGCAGCGAAGCGGTACCCGAAAATTCGGACATATCGCGCTATCTTGCTGCGGGTGATCCAGGCCATCGGACTGACCAGCAACGCCCGCAGGGGATGCCCGCCTGCCGTCGACGACGTCTCCTTCGAGGCGCGGCCGGGCTGTGTCACCGCGCTCCTGGGAGCACCGGGTGCGGGCAAGACGACGACACTCAGGCTGATGCTGGAACTCGAACCGGGGCGCGGGATCACCTACTTCAGGGGACTGCCCCTGCACCGCATCGCCCACCCGTCGCGTGAGGTCGGCGCGCTACTGGGTGACGTACCCGGACACCCGGCACGCTCGGTCCGCGGTCACCTGCGCATGCTCTGTGCGGCGGCGGGAGTGCCCGTCCGGCGCGCCGACGAGGTGCTCGAGGCGGTCGGGCTCGTCAGTCTGCGCGAGGAACGCCTGGGTACGCTCTCGCGCGGCGTGGACCGCCGGCTCGGCCTGGCCTGCGCCCTGCTGTCCGACCCGCACACGCTGGTGCTGGACGATCCCGTGGACGGGTTGTCCGTCCGGGAAGGCCGCTGGCTGCACGGCATGCTGCGCGCGCACGCGGCGCAGGGCGGCGCGGTCCTGCTCGCCACGGCCGACCCCAAGGAGGCCGCTCGCACCGCCGACCGCGTCGTCACCCTGGAGCGGGGCAGGCTCCTCGCCGACCAGGACGCCTCGGAGTTCGGCCGCACCCGCCTGCGCCCCCGCGTCGCCGTCCGCAGCCCGCACGCCCCCCGGCTCGCCGCCCTTCTCGCCAAGGAGGCCCGTACGGACCGGCGCTCCGTCGAGGTCGTACCGGAGGGCGGCAACCATCTGTCCGTGTACGGCAGTACGACCGCCGAGGTCGGCGAGACCGCGTTCCGCCACGGGATCCTCGTCCACCAACTCGCGGACGAGGTGGGGGACATGGGCCCCGGAGCCGGAGCCCGGCCGTCGGCGGGCAGCGGACTCCGCGACGCGGACGAAGCGGCGCCGGCGAGCCGGCGGCACACCGCGGACGGGTACGCCGTTGTCGGGCAGCCGCGCAAGGGTGACCGCTCCGGCGCGGACGAGGCATCCGCGGTGGACCGAGCGGAGGACATCCATGAGTTGTCCGCCACGGACCGGGCGGAGGACACCCGTGAGTTCTCGGCCATGGACCGAGTGCAGGCCGCCCACGAACGGCCGGCGGCGGACCGATCCCCGGCCGGAGGCGCCCTGTGGACTCGAGGGCAGCCGCAGCCCGACGGGGACTCGCCCGCCGCGGACGCGGCACCCTCGATCCCCGCCCCGTCGGCCGGAGTGGCGGTCGCGACCGCCAGCGCCACGCATTCCGCTCAGGACTCCGCCATGGCCCAGGCAGCCCAAGCGCATGCGGACACCGCCACCGCCGCGGCGGCGAGTCGTACGTCCCTCACCGAGGCGTACGCGCCGCACGACGGGCCTGACCCGGATGGCGATCGGACCGTCCCGAGCGGGTCCGGGCTCACCACCGAGCATGCCGTCCCCGCCTCCGACCCCCTGTCCCCGCTCCCGCCTCCCATCTCCGTACGCGCCGCCCCCAGCCCCCTCCGCCCGCTGCGCTACGAACTCCGGCGTGCCTCCGGCATCGGCACGGGTTTCCTCACCTGCGGCGCCGTGCTCGTGGTGTCCGCGCTCGCCGCCGTGCTGTTCGCGCGTCTCGGTCACACCCCACAGGCGCGCCTGTTCGCCGCGTGGCCGCTGGAGCTGCCCCTGCCGCCCGCGGCGTTCGGCGCGGCGCTGCTCGGCGCGCTGGCCTTCGGTGACGAGTTCCGCCATCCCGCCCTGGCGGCCGACCGCGGCACCGTGCCCCGCAGGCTGGGGCTGCTGACCGCGAAACTCCTCGTCTCCGGTGCCACGGCGGGGATGCTGGCCTTCCTCACCGTGGGCTGCGACGCCGAGGTGCTCTACGTCGTCTACGGCCGGGAGCTCGCGAAGGTTCCCGCCGACTGGCTCTCCCTCTGCGCGAGTTGGTTCGGGCTTGTGGTCGGGTGCGCCTGGGCCGGTGTGCTGGCCGCTGGAGTCTTCCGGTCTACCACGGGCGGGCTCGCCGCGGTGGTCGCCGTACCGGTCGTGGTCGTGCCCCTCGTGGAGAAGGCGCTGGAGGGCCCGGCCGTGCGGATGGCGGCGGACTTCCCGCTGCGCATGCATCAGGTCTTCCTGTTGCAGTGGCCCTTCGGGGGCGAGCGCTACCTGGTCGCCGCGGCCCGGGTCGTCTCCCAACCCGTCGGCAGCGCACTGGCGTTGTCGCTGACGGCCCTGCTCTGCGCGTATCTGTGCACGACCCTGAGGAGCGGTCTCCGGTGACTACTGTGCGTGCTCACCTGACCCCACCATGCGCACAACTCCCCACAGAAAGCCCATTTCTTTCCGATAAGGCGTCAAGTGCGATGGGGTAAGCGATCACCCTTTCGTGTGCTTTTCACCAAAGCCCTCAAGGGAGTTGGACACAACGCCGACAAAGGATCCGTGAGTACCCTTGCGCACACCATGATGACCGCCGCCCGCTCCGCCGACTCAGGTCTGTCCGGTCCGGGCGAACTCGACCGCTATCCCTACGCCGAGACGTCCGCCGTCGACCGCGTGGGAGCGCCCGTCTGGGACGGCGCGGACCCCGAACTGGGGCGTGTGGGCCGACGCACCGCGGGCAGCCGCGGCCGCGGACTGCACGGCCAGCTCGTGCAGCAGCTGGGTCAGATGATCGTCTCGGGCGACCTGGGCGCGGACCGCCCGCTGGTGCCCGAGGAGATCGGCCAGCGCTTCGAGGTCTCCCGCACCGTCGTCCGTGAGTCCCTCCGTGTCCTGGAGGCCAAGGGGCTGGTCAGCGCCCGCCCGAACGTCGGCACGCGCGTGCGTCCCGTCAGTGACTGGAACCTCCTCGACCCCGACGTCATCGAGTGGCGCGCCTTCGGGCCGCAGCGAGACGACCAGCGACGGGAGCTGAGTGAGCTGCGCTGGACGATCGAGCCGCTCGCGGCGCGCCTGGCCGCCGGGCACGGGCGCGAGGACGTCCAGCAGCGCCTCTCCGACATGGTCGAGATCATGAGTCACGCCATGACGCAGGGTGACATGCTCACCTTCTCCCGCGCCGATGCCGAGTTCCACACGCTGCTCATCCAGATCGCGGGCAACCGCATGCTGGAGCACCTCTACGGCATCGTGTCCGCCGCCCTGCAGGTTTCCGGCGGCCCGGTCACCGGCTGCGAGCGGCCGAACGAGGCTTCGGTGGCCCACCACGCGCGTATCGTCGACGCGCTCGGCACCGGGGACGGCGTGGCTGCCGAGGCGGCCATGCGTCAACTGCTCACCGTCCATCCCGAGGTCGAGCGCGTGGTGCCCGCCCCGCGCGAGCACTGACCCGCACCGTAGGGCGGTGGGGTCGGAGTGCCGCGTTCTCGTGGTGTGGCCGGGCCCGGGAACCGTCAGCCGCCGGACCGCGTCGGATCCTTCGGGAACCCGCGGGTCCGGCGGCGTGATCATCTACGACCTTGTTTGTCCGTGTCTGGCCGTTTTTGCGTGTTTACGGGGTGTGACTCGGGCCACGTAGATTGGGCGTAACGCTTGTGGGAACAACGCGATGACCTAAGAGGTGACAGCCGCGGAGGGAATACGGACGCCATACAAGGCGCTGTGCATCTTCCCGGCCCCCGCCCGCGCCGTCGGCCCATCCCCAAGCCGGCGGTCGGCTCCTGTCCGTCTTGGACGGGGCCGGAAGCCGTTTTCCAACGTTCCGAGAGGTTGTTCGTGTCGGCCAGCACATCCCGTACGCTCCCGCCGGAGATCGCCGAGTCCGTCTCTGTCATGGCGCTCATTGAGCGGGGAAAGGCTGAGGGGCAGATCGCCGGCGACGATGTGCGTCGGGCCTTCGAAGCTGACCAGATCCCGGCCACTCAGTGGAAGAACGTACTGCGCAGCCTCAACCAGATCCTCGAGGAAGAGGGTGTGACGCTGATGGTCAGTGCCGCGGAACCCAAGCGGACCCGGAAGAGCGTCGCAGCGAAGAGTCCGGCCAAGCGCACCGCCACCAAGACGGTCGCGGCGAAGACGGTGACCACGCGGAAGGCCACCGCCACCACGGCCGCTCCGGCCGCGCCCGCCGACCCCTCCGCCGTCGATCCCGCCGAGGAAGCCGCACCCGCCAAGAAGGCCGCAGCCAAGAAGACGACCGCCAAGAAGGCGGCCGCGAAGAAGACCGTCGCCGCCAAGAAGACGGCGGCCAAGAAGACGACCGGGAAGAAGGACGACGGCGAGATCCTCGAGGAAGAGGTTCTCGAGGACACCAAGGTCGCCGACGAACCCGAGGGCGCCGAGAGCGCGGGCTTCGTGCTCTCCGACGAGGACGAGGACGACGCGCCCGCCCAGCAGGTCGCCGCGGCCGGCGCCACCGCCGACCCGGTCAAGGACTACCTCAAGCAGATCGGCAAGGTACCCCTGCTCAACGCCGAGCAGGAGGTCGAGCTGGCCAAGCGCATCGAGGCCGGCCTCTTCGCCGAGGACAAGCTCGCCAACGCCGACAAGCTGGCGCCGAAGCTCAAGCGCGAGCTGGAGATCATCGCCGAGGACGGCCGCCGCGCCAAGAACCACCTCCTGGAGGCCAACCTCCGTCTGGTGGTCTCCCTGGCCAAGCGGTACACCGGCCGCGGCATGCTCTTCCTGGACCTCATCCAGGAGGGCAACCTCGGTCTGATCCGAGCCGTCGAGAAGTTCGACTACACCAAGGGCTACAAGTTCTCCACGTACGCCACCTGGTGGATCCGTCAGGCGATCACCCGCGCAATGGCCGACCAGGCCCGCACCATCCGTATCCCGGTGCACATGGTCGAGGTCATCAACAAGCTCGCGCGCGTGCAGCGCCAGATGCTCCAGGACCTGGGCCGCGAGCCCACCCCGGAGGAGCTGGCCAAGGAGCTCGACATGACTCCGGAGAAGGTCATCGAGGTCCAGAAGTACGGCCGCGAGCCCATCTCGCTGCACACCCCGCTGGGTGAGGACGGCGACAGTGAGTTCGGCGACCTCATCGAGGACTCCGAGGCCGTCGTCCCGGCCGACGCGGTCAGCTTCACGCTCCTCCAGGAGCAGCTGCACTCGGTGCTCGACACCCTGTCCGAGCGCGAGGCCGGCGTCGTCTCGATGCGCTTCGGTCTCACCGACGGTCAGCCGAAGACCCTCGACGAGATCGGCAAGGTGTACGGCGTGACGCGTGAGCGCATCCGCCAGATCGAGTCCAAGACCATGTCGAAGCTGCGTCACCCGTCGCGTTCGCAGGTGCTGCGCGACTACCTCGACTAGGTCGCACGCTCCGATCGAAGGCCCGGTCTCCCCGCGCGGGAGCCGGGCCTTCGTGCTGCGCGCCGTGGCGCTCTGGATGACTCTGGGTGTCCTGATCCCACCCAGAGTGAGGAGCCCCTATGCGCCGACCCTGTGTCCGAGTGTTGCTCCGGCCGCTGTTCCTGGCGGCTGTCACCGCCGCCATACCGTTGGCCGACGCGGTCCCCGTGGCGGCCGACAGCGTTGTCGTGGGGGGCTTTCCCGTGGACGTGTCCGAGAGTCCGTGGACGGTGGCGCTCTCCAGCCGTGACCGGTTCGGGGGTACGCGGGCGGGGCAGTTCTGCGGAGGGGTGGTGGTCGGGCGGACGACGGTGCTGACCGCGGCCCATTGCCTGGCCGAGGAGGTCCTGGGGGCGCCGCCCGACAAGGGACACGACCTCAAGGTCATCGCCGGTCGTACGGATCTGCTGTCGAGCGCTGGTCAGGAGATCGCCGTGCGCGACATGTGGGTCAATCCCGGATACGACAAGGTCAGCAACGCCGGGGACTTCGCCGTACTCACCCTTGCCGAGCCCATGCTTCAGAGCTCTGTCGTGCCCATGGCGGCCGACCGCGACCCGGCGTACGCGCCGGAGACCGACGCCTTGGTCTACGGGTGGGGTGACACGACCGGCGCCGGTGACTACGCCCGGCACTTGCACGCCGCACGCGTGCGCGTGCTGGCCGATGCCCTTTGCGCCCGGGCCTATCCCGGCGGGCCCGACGGCAAGTACCGGTCGGACTCCATGCTGTGCGCCGGTGAGGCCGCGGGCGGCCCTGACGCCTGTCAGGGTGACAGCGGAGGCCCGCTGGTCGCCCAGGGGCGATTGATCGGACTGGTGTCCTGGGGGAACGGCTGCGGGAGACCGGGCAGCCCCGGCGTCTACACGCGGGTGTCCGACATCATGCGGGCACTGGGGTGGGTGAACCGGGGGAGTGGCGTTCGGGGGCCGCAGGCGGGCGCCTGAGGGCTCCTGGGGGCCTACGGGTGTTCAGGGTCGGTGCCGCTACGGCGGCGGGCCCCGACCGGCGGGTGAACCAGTACGGGCGGCAGCTCCCGTCGGTCGGGAGCTGCCGCCCGTTCACCGGCCTGTGCCGGCGCTGGCTCGTCGTTTTGCGAGATGTCAGCGCTCTTCTTCGGACGCGTTTGCGGGAACGGACGTCAGCCGCTCCGTCTCGTCCTGTATCTCAGCGGCGATCTTCTTGAGTTCCGGCTCGAACTTGCGGCCGTGGTGGGCGCAGAAGAGCAGTTCTCCGCCGCTGAGCAGGACGACGCGCAGGTATGCCTGGGCGCCGCAGCGGTCGCAGCGATCGGCGGCCGTCAACGGGCTCGCGGGGGTCAGAACAGTAGTCACGTCGCCTCTTCTCTAGCTCGACGAGCTGTCGTACCAGGGTCAACATCCAACCAGCCCGAAAACGTTCCCGCTCGTGGCTTTTCCTCGAAAGAATCTTTCCCGGGGCGGCTGCTTGCTGCCGGTTGGCGGCGAATGTGCCGTATTGCGTTTCTTGCGTGCTTACGGGTTCGCGCTGTCAGTGTGTCGGTCGGTATTCGTCCTCCCGGCTGGCTTGCCGGTTGTTCATGAGGACGTGCCCGGAGCCTAAATGGTTCATGCCTCGAAGGGAACGTGATGTGTGCTTCACTCCAACGAGGGATCGAACGCGTATGCGAGTCTGGACTAGGGTGAGTTCATGACGAGGGTGGCGGTACAACGGCTCTACCAGGCCTCGGTACCCTCTGAGCGGCGACCGAAGCCGGCCCCTTACCCAAATGGGGTCCACCTGAAATTCAGCGAGGAGCGAACCGCGTGACCGCCGAGACGTCCGTGCCGTCCACAGCGCTGCTGGCAGGAGCAGACCGGGACGGTTCCAACTACACCGCGCGGCATCTGCTCGTCCTCGAGGGTCTCGAAGCCGTGCGCAAGCGCCCTGGCATGTACATCGGCTCGACCGACAGCCGTGGCCTGATGCACTGCCTGTGGGAGATCATCGACAACGCCGTCGACGAGGCCCTCGGTGGCTACTGCGACCACATCGACGTGATCCTCCAGGACGACGGTTCCGTGGAGGTCCGTGACAACGGCCGTGGCATCCCCGTGGACGTGGAGCCCAAGACGCGCCTCTCCGGTGTCGAGGTCGTCATGACCAAGCTGCATGCCGGCGGCAAGTTCGGCGGAGGCTCGTACGCGGCCTCCGGCGGCCTGCACGGCGTCGGCGCCTCCGTGGTGAACGCGCTGTCCGCCCGCCTGGACGTCGAGGTCGACCGCGCCGGTCACACCCACGCCATCAGCTTCCGGCGCGGTGTTCCGGGTGCCTTCGCGGGCAACGGCCCGGACGCCAAGTTCGAGGCCAAGGGCGGTCTGCGCAAGGCGAAGAAGATCCCCAAGACCCGCACCGGCACACGCGTGCGGTACTGGGCCGACCGGCAGATCTTCCTCAAGGACGCGAAGCTCTCCCTGGAGACGCTGCACCAGCGCGCGCGCCAGACCGCGTTCCTGGTGCCGGGCCTGACTATCGTCGTCCGTGACGAGTACGGTCTGGGCGAGGGCGGCAGCAAGGGTGAGGAGTCGTTCCGCTTCGACGGCGGCATCAGCGAGTTCTGCGAGTACCTGGCCACGGACAAGCCGGTCTGCGACGTCCTCCGCTTGACCGGGCAGGGCACCTTCAAGGAGACCGTCCCGGTCCTCGACGACCACGGCCAGATGACCCCCACCGAGGTCACCCGGGAGCTCGGCGTCGATGTCGCGCTGCGCTGGGGCACCGGCTACGACACGACGCTCAGGTCGTTCGTCAACATCATCGCCACCCCCAAGGGCGGCACCCACGTCGCCGGCTTCGAGCAGGCCGTCACCAAGACGATGAACGAGGTGCTGCGCGCCAAGAAGATGCTGCGCGTCGCCGAGGACGACATCGTCAAGGACGACGCCCTGGAGGGCCTCACCACGGTCGTCACCGTACGCCTGGCCGAGCCGCAGTTCGAGGGCCAGACCAAGGAGGTCCTCGGTACCTCGGCGGCCCGTCGCATCGTGAACACCGTGATCACCAAGGAACTCAAGGCGTTCCTGACCTCCACCAAGCGCGACGCGGCCGCGCAGGCCCGGGTGGTCCTGGAAAAGGCGGTCGCCGCCGCCCGTACACGCATCGCGGCCCGCCAGCACAAGGACGCACAGCGCCGGAAGACGGCTCTGGAGTCCTCCTCGCTGCCCGCCAAGCTCGCCGACTGCCGCAGCGACGACGTGGACCGCAGCGAGCTGTTCATCGTCGAGGGAGACTCCGCGCTCGGCACGGCGAAGCTCGCCCGGAACTCCGAGTTCCAGGCGCTGCTGCCGATCCGCGGCAAGATCCTCAACGTCCAGAAGTCATCCGTGACCGACATGCTGAAGAACGCCGAGTGCGGCGCGATCATCCAGGTCATAGGAGCGGGCTCGGGCCGGACGTTCGATCTCGACGCGGCCCGCTACGGCAAGATCATCATGATGACCGACGCCGACGTGGACGGCTCCCACATCCGCTGTCTGCTGCTGACGCTCTTCCAGCGCTACATGCGGCCCATGGTCGAGGCCGGCCGGGTGTTCGCCGCGGTGCCGCCGCTGCACCGCATCGAGCTCGTCCAGCCGAAGAAGGGCCAGGACAAGTACGTCTACACGTACTCGGACCGCGAGCTGCGCGACAAGCTCATGGAGTTCCAGAGCAAGGGCGTCCGGTACAAGGACTCCATCCAGCGCTACAAGGGTCTGGGTGAGATGGACGCCGACCAGCTGGCCGAGACGACGATGGACCCGCGCCACCGTACTCTGCGCCGGATCAATCTCTCCGACCTCGAAGCCGCCGAGCAGGTCTTCGATCTGCTGATGGGCAACGAGGTCGCACCTCGCAAGGAGTTCATCTCCAGCTCGGCGGCGACGCTGGACCGCTCCCGGATCGACACGTAGGCGCTGCGCTCGGCCTTGGCCGGGTGGGTGCGGCACCCCGGTGGCCGATCGGGGTGCCGACGACGTCGCCGGGGCGTTGTACGACGGGCCCGGCCGGGCGCGGTGCCCGCTGAGTCGGCGCGGTGCCGTACGGTGCGGTGCGGTGCCGTGCGGACGGTGCCGTGGGGTTGCGCGGCGCTGTGTGGCGGTCCGACCGCGGCTCCGAAGCCCAGCTGGGGTTCCGAAGGCCGACGGAGGCCCGGCGGGGGCGGCGCTCGCGGTCTCGCCCGCCGCCGTCCTTGTCCGTGGCTCACAGCGCTGGGCACCTCCCGACCGGCCGGGCCGGGCCCCGCAGCGCGGTCGTCCGAGCGCGGTCGTCCGGCGTCTCGTGACCGCCCGTGGCTGCCGACCGCTCCGGTGTTTCTCCACCCGCGGGTGGAGGCTGTGCGGGGGTGCGGATCCACCCACGATCCACCCCTGCTCCGATCTGCTGACCTGCGAATTTCCGTAGCGTCGAAGGCGTCGGCAGCGCTCGCTGCAGGCACTCCCTTCCGCTCACGGAGGCTCTGATGCCCGGGCTCGTCAACGCGTTGCTGATCGTGGCCGTCGTCGCGCTGGTGATCGTGCGCCAGTTCCGTGCCCAGGCCATCAGCACCGACCGACGGTGGTGGCTCGTGCCCGTCGTCCTCGCGGTCCTGGCGCTGCGCGAGCCGGGGACGGTCGACGCCCACCACCCCACCGCGTCCGTCCTGCTGCTCGCCGCCGAGCTGCTCATAGGCCTGGCCACCGGTGCCGGCTGGGCATGGACGAGCCGCATGTGGCGGGAGCCGGACGGGGTCGTGTGGAGCAGGAGCACCAAGGCGAGCGTGGCCGTCTGGATACTCGGTATCGCCCTGCGGGCGGGCCTCTTCGGCCTCGGCGTGCTGCTCGGCGTCCACCAGGACAGCTCCGCTCTGCTCCTCGCGCTCGCCGGCACCCTGCTCGTCCGCTCCGGAATCCTGCTCTGGCGTGCCCAGTCCCTCCCGACCGCGGTCGCCCCGGCCGCGGCGTACGGTGACGCCATGCCGCGGCCCGCGTGGAAGGAACGTGTGTGACGGACAACGCCTGGACACGGTGGCCCTCCCGGGAGGCGCTCGGCCGGGAGGGTGTCTCGCAGCCGAGGCGCGTGATCGCCTGGGTCGTGCGCCTGGTCGTCCTCACCCTGCTGCTGTGGAGCGCCTTCGAAGACCGCCACGTGCACGGCTGGGGCACGGTCGTGGCGGTGGCCGGCATCGTCCTGGTCGGAGCTCTCGCCTGGGCCTTCCACCGGACCACCTACCAGCACCGTCTGCTGACGTCGCTGGCGGTCGTCACGCTGCTGCTGGGCCTGGCGACGGTGGCCCAGTCGACGGGGTTCCGCGGGCCGGCCCTCGTCATGTGGTGCGGCTGCGCGATCTCAGCGCTGGAGCGGATGCCGCTCGGCGCGGCCCTCCCCGTCGCCGCTCTCGCCCTCGCCGCCTTCTCCGCGGCCAACAACGACGTATGGCTGACCACCGTCGCCACGGTCACGGGCATGGCCCTGGCCGGCTACGTCCTCCGGCTCGACGCCGAAGCCCGGGGCAGCGCCCAGCGGCTGCTCGCCCAGGAGCGGGCCGCCCGGTCCGCCGAGGCCGAGTCCGCGGCGCTGGCGGAGCGCGCCAGGATCGCGCGGGAGATCCACGACGTCCTGGCCCACAGCCTCTCCGCCCAGCTCGTGCACCTGGAAGCCGCCCGGCTGCTGATAGAGCGGGGTGCGGACCGGGAGCAGATCCTGGAGCGGGTGGTCGCGGCACGGGGAATGGCTCGCGACGGTCTCGCCGAGACCCGGCAGGCCCTCTCCGCGCTGCGGGGCGAGCTGACCCCGCTGGAGGAGTTCCTGGCCGAGCTCGTCAGCGAGGCGGTCGGAGCCGAGGTCACCGTCACGGGTGATCGCAGGCCGCTGTCCGCCGAGGCGTCGCAGGCCGTGCGCAGAGTCGCGCAGGAGGCGCTGACGAACGTGCGCAAGCACGCCCACGGCGCCAAGGTCCGGATACGGCTCGAGTACGGCGAGCACGAAGTGATGCTCAGCGTGCGGGACTCGGGCGGAACGCCGGGGGAACTGACCGGTGCGGGCGCGGGATACGGTCTGCTGGGCATGCGGGAGCGTGCCGAACTGCTGGGTGGTTCGCTCGAGGCGGGGCCGGAGGAGGAGGGGTTCGTGGTGAGGCTGAAGGTGCCCGCATGACGGAGGAGGCCGGGAAGAAGCCCGCGCGGGTGATCGTCGTGGACGACCAGACCGTGGTCCGGGAGGGCATCGTGATGCTGCTCGGGCTGCTGCCGGGCATCGAGGTCGTCGGGGCCGCGGGCGACGGGGAGGAAGCGGTGCGGCTCGTCGCCGAACTCGCACCCGATGTCGTCCTGATGGACCTGCGGATGCCTCGCTGCGACGGTGTGGAGGCGACCCGGCGGATCCGGGCCGAACACCCCGGGACCCAGGTCGTGGTGCTCACCACCTTCGCGGACGACGATTCGCTGTTCCCCGCGCTGAAAGCGGGAGCACGTGGCTACCTCACCAAGGACGCCGGCGGTGAGGAGATCGTCCGGGCCGTGGAGAGCGTGCTGTCGGGGCACGCCGGGCTGTCGCCGAGCGTGCAACGGCGGCTGCTGGAACGGCTGTCGCAGCCCGAGCCGCCCTCGGCGCCCGAGGAGGCGCCGGACGGACTGACCGCCCGGGAGACCGAGGTACTGGTGCTGATCGCCGAGGGGTTCACCAATCAGGAGATCGCCCGCAAGCTGTGTGTCTCCACGGCGACCGTGAAGACACACATCAACAACCTCTTCGCCAAGACAGGACTCAAGGACCGTGCCCAGGCCGTGCGTTACGCGTACGCCAAGGGACTGGCGCGGCCACCAGCGGGTTGAGTCACCTGATGGGGTGAAGAGCCCGGCGAAGAAGAGCCGGGGTCTCCCCGGTCTGTCCATCCTTGGGCATGCAGTCAAACAACGGTGGTTACCGCCCAGACGGGGGCGGTCCGGACAACACGGCCGAGAACCAGGACGGCCACGGCCCGGATCCCCACCACGTGAGGTACGAGGACCCTTGGCACGACGCGGTTGCCTCGGGGTGGGGCGAACTGGACGGTACGGGTGTTCCCGCTCCGGCCGCCGTGCCGGTCGCGCGGGCCGGCCGGCCGGGGCCGGAGGTGCGCGCCCGCGACGTGTACCTCGAGGTGCAGCGGAGTGCGGCCTTCCAGGAGGTGCGCAGCCGGTACCGGAGGTTCGTGGTGCCCGGGGTCGTCCTCTTCCTCAGCTGGTACGTGGGATATGTGGTGACTGCGACGGTCGCACCCGGTCTGATGGCCAGGCCGGTGGCGGGCGCGGTGAACGTGGCGATGCTCGCGGGGCTAGGACAGTTCCTCACCACCTTCCTCTTCACCTGGGCCTACTCCCGGCACGCGCGTCTGCGCAGGGACCGGGCGGCCCTGGACCTGCGCTGGGACACGCAGGAGCTGGCGCGCGGCGGCAGGGGCGGTGCGCTGTGACGGGTCAGCATCAGACACTGGCGTTCGGGCTGTTCAGCGTGTTCGTGGCCGTCACCCTGGCGATCACGACCTGGGTGGGCCGCCACCGGCGTGGCTCGGCGGAGGAGTTCTACGCGGGCGGGCGGCTCTTCTCCCCGATGGAGAATGGTTTTGCCATCGCGGGCGACTATCTGTCGGCCGCCTCGTTCCTGGGTGTGACCGGGCTGATCGCGCTGTTCGGCTACGACGGACTGCTGTATGTGGTGGGCTTCCTCGTCGCTTGGCTCGTGGTGCTGTTCCTGGTCGCCGAACTGGTGCGCAACTGCGGGCGCTTCACTCTCGCCGATGTGATCGCCGCGCGGATGAGCGAGCGGCCGGTCCGGCTCGCCGCGGGAACTTCCTCGGTCACCGTGTCCGTTCTGTACTTGGTGGCGCAGATGGTGGGCGCGGGCAGTCTGGTCGCGCTGCTGCTCGGGCGGACCGGCGAGGCGGCGCAGGCCTGGACCGTCATCGGGGTCGGCGCGCTCATGGTGATCTATGTGTCGTTGGGAGGGATGCGGGCCACCACGTGGATTCAGATCGTGAAGGCGGTCCTGATGCTCAGCGGCACCGTCGTGCTGACCGTGCTCGTCCTGCTGAGGTTCCACGGCGACGTCGACCAGCTGCTGCTCACGGCCGCCGAGCGCAGCGGCCACGGGCGCGCCTTCCTGGCGCCGGGCCTGAAGTACGGCGGGGACTGGACGGCGCGCCTGGACTTCATCAGCCTGGGCCTAGCGCTGGTGCTCGGAACAGCGGGCCTGCCGCACATCCTGTCGCGCTTCTACACGGTGCCGACCGCACCGGCCGCGCGTCGTTCGACGGTCTGGTCGATCGGGCTGATCGGCGGGTTCTACCTGATGACGATCGTCCTCGGGTTCGGCGCGGCCGCGATCGTCGGGCCGGAGGAGGTACGCAGGTCGAACGCGGCCGGGAACACGGCGGTTCCGTTGCTCGCGCTCGATCTGGGCGGCGGGGCGGACTCCACCGGTGGAACGGTTCTGTTCGCGGTCGTGGCAGCCGTCGCCTTCGCCACCATCCTCGCGGTGGTCGCCGGGATCACGCTCGCGTCCTCGGCGTCCGTGGCCCACGACCTGTACACGTCCCTGCGCCGCGGGCGTGGGGCGCCGCGCAGCGAGGTGGCCGTGGCGCGGGTCGCCGCCGTGGGCATCGGCGTGCTCGCGATCGCGCTCGGTCTGCTGGCCCGGGACCTCAACGTCGCCTTCCTGGTGGGACTCGCCTTCGCCGTGGCCGCGTCCGCCAACCTGCCCGTGCTGCTCTACTCGCTGTTCTGGCGCGGTTTCACGACACGGGGCGCGGTATGGGCCGTATACGGAGGGCTGCTGCCGGCCCTGGGGCTCGTGGTGCTGTCCCCGGTGGTGTCGGGCAGTCCGGGTTCGCTGTTCCCGGACGTCGACTTCCAGTACTTCCCGTTGCAGAACCCGGGCATCGTCTCGATCCCGTTGGGCTTCCTGGCGGGCTGGCTGGGCACGGTCACCTCGGACGAAACCCCGGACGAGGCCGGGTACGCGGAGACCGAGGTGCGGTCGCTGACCGGAGCGGGGGCCGTGTAGCGGGGGAGCGGGCCGGGCGGAGCACGACCCCGGACGGTGAACGGCTAGGGCGCCACCCATGCGTACCGGTGCTCCGGCCGGCCGGTGTCCCCGTACTTGAGGGAGAGACGGAGCCGGCCGGCCTGTTCCAGGTGGCGCAGATAACGCTGGGCGGTGGAGCGGCTCAGACCGGTCTCGGCGGCGACCTCGTGGGCGGAGAGCGGGTGCTCGGCGCGGTGCAGGACCCCGCAGATGAGGTCCGTGGTGGGCTCCGACTGGCCGCTGGGCAGACCGGGGGAGGAGGGCGCGGGCGCGGTCCGCAGGGCGCCGAAGATCCGGTCGACCTGTTCCTGGCCCGCCAGGCCCCGGCCGCCGACCCGGTCGACGGTGCGGCGCAGCGCGGCGTACGAGTCCAGGCGGGTACGCAGCGCGGCGAAGGTGAACGGCTTGACCAGATAGTGCAGGGCGCCCAGGCGCATGGCCTTCTGCACCGTCGTCACATCGCTGGCCGCCGTGATCATGATGACGTCGGTGCCGTGGCCCTGTTCTCGCATGCGGTGTACCAGTTCGAGGCCGGTCCGGTCCGGCAGGTAGTGGTCGAGCAGCACCAGGTCGATGCCTCCGCGTTCCACGGCGGACAGCGCCTGGGCGGCGGAGTGCGCGCGGGCGGCCACCCGGAAGCCGGGAACCTTTCCCACGTACTTGGCGTTGATCTCGGCGACGCGGAAGTCGTCGTCCACGACCAGGACGTCAATCATCGGGCCTCTCCTTCAAGGCCGGCGAGCGTTAAGCCCGTGTTTCGTGCTCCGCAGTTGTAACGCGAGCAAAATGAGCACAACAGGCTCTTGCGAGCAAAAGAATGGCTTGCGCTCAGAAGACTGATGCTGTGGCCCGGGCCACACCTACCGTCCCGGCCCATGAGCGCAGACACCAGCCCCGCCATCGAGCTACGGGGCGCGAGCAAGACCTTCAGAACCCCGTCGGGGGGTCTGCACACGGCTGTCCGGGACCTGGACCTGACCGTCGGGCGCGGCGAGTTCGTGGCCGTCGTCGGCCCCACCGGCTGTGGCAAGTCCACCACGCTGACCCTGGTCAGCGGCCTGGAAGAGCCCACCGAGGGCGACGTGCTGGTTGCCGGGGAGCCGGTGAACGGAGTCGGCGACAAGGTCGGCTTCGTCTTCCAGCAGGACGCCACCTTCCCCTGGCGGACGGTTCTGTCCAACGTCATGGCGGGCCCCCGTTTCCGTGGCGTGCCGAAGCCGGAGGCCAAGCAGAAGGCCCGTGAGTGGCTGGCCCGGGTGGGGCTCGCCGCCTTCGAGGACCGCTACCCCCACCAGCTCTCCGGCGGTCAGCGCAAGCGTGTCGCCCTCGCCGCCACCTTCGTCAACGACCCCGAGATCCTGCTGATGGACGAGCCCTTCTCGGCGCTCGACGTGCAGACCCGGGCGCTGATGTCGGACGAGCTGCTGGAGCTGTGGGAGGGCACCGGCGCCTCCGTCGTCTTCGTCACCCACGACCTGGAGGAGTCCATCGCGCTGGCCGACAAGGTCGTCGTGATGACCGCCGGGCCCGCGACCGTCAAGCAGGTCTTCGACATCGACCTGCCGCGGCCGCGCAAGGTCGAGCAGGTACGTCTGGAGCCGCGGTTCATCGAGATCTACCGCGAGATCTGGGAGTCCCTCGGCGAAGAGGTCCGCATCACCCGTGAGAGGGGTGCCGCCAATGTCGCCTGAGGTCATCAGCACGCCGGTCGTCGACACGGCGAAGACTCCGGGCCGCGCCCAGACGCGCGCCGCTGCCGCACGCAGACGCAAGGTGGTCGTCGCCGCCGCGCGGGTGCTCCTCCTGGTGGTCGTGCTCGGCCTGTGGGAAGGACTGTCCCGGGCCAAGATCATCGATCCGTTCAACTTCTCGATGCCCTCGCAGATCTGGGACCAGATCAGCACCTGGGTGATGCACGGAACCGCACAGGGCTCGCTGGGCGAGCAGATCTGGGCCACGTTGCAGGAGGCGCTGCTCGGCTGGGGCATCGGTGTCGTCGCCGGTGTGATCTTCGGTATCGCTCTGGGGCGGATCGCCTTCCTCGCCGATGTCCTCGGTCCCTACATCAAGGTGCTCAACTCCATCCCCAGGATCGTCCTGGCCCCGATCTTCCTGATCTGGTTCGGACTGGGTCCCGCCTCCAAGGTCGCGTCGGCCGTGGTGCTGGTGTTCTTCCCGGTGTTCTTCAACGCCTTCCAGGGTGCCCGCGAGGTCGACCGCAACCTGGTGGCCAACGCCCGGATCCTCGGCGCGAGCGACCGCCGGGTGACGCTTCAGGTGGTCATCCCGTCGGCGACCTCCTGGATCTTCACCAGCCTGCACGTCAGCTTCGGCTTCGCCCTCATCGGCGCCATCGTCGGCGAGTACATCGGCGCCACCAAGGGCATCGGCCTGCTCGTCGCCGCGTCCCAGGGCACCTTCAACGCCGCCGGCGTCTACGCCGCGATGGTGATCCTCGCGGCCGTCGCACTCGTGGCCGAGGGCCTGCTGACCTTCGCCGAGCACCGCATCTTCCGGTGGAAGCCGGCGAACTCCGGCAACTGAGTCCGGCCCGCCCAGCGCCGCCACCGGGCGAAGCGCTCCAAGACACCCCCCTTCTCCCCGCACCGCCCTCTCACAAGGACGTGAACCGCCATGCGCAAGACCGCCAGATACGCCTCGCTCGCCGCCTCCGGCCTGCTCGCCCTCTCCTCGCTCACCGCCTGCGCCAATGACGCGGCGAGCAGCACCTCCGCCGACGCCGGCAGCAAGGGCGACGGCAAGGGCACGAAGGTCAAGATCATGGTCGGTGGCCTGGACAAGGTCATCTACATGCCGGCGATGCTGACCCAGCGGCTCGGCTACTTCGACTCCGAGGGCCTCGACGTGGAACTCCTCAGCGAGCCCGCCGGTGTCCAGGCCGAGACAGCGCTCGTCTCCGGCCAGGTCCAGGGCGCCGTCGGCTTCTACGACCACACCCTCGACCTTCAGACGAAGGGCAAGTCCGTGGAGTCCGTCGTGCAGTTCTCGCACGCTCCCGGCGAGGTCGAGGTCGTCTCCACCAAGAACGCGGGCGACATCACCTCGCCGAAGGACTTCAAGGGCAAGAAGCTCGGCATCACCGGTCTCGGCTCCTCGACCGACTTCCTCACCAAGTACCTCGCGGTCAAGAACGGCGTGAAGGTCAGCGACTTCACCCCGGTCGCGGTGGGCGCGGGCCCGACGTTCATCTCGGCGCTCCAGCAGGGCTCGATCGACGGCGGTATGACGACCGACCCGACCGTCGCCACGATCCTGGACAAGAAGGCGGGCAAGGTCCTCCTGGACATGCGGACGCCCGAAGGCTCCAAGGAGGCGCTCGGCGGCCCGTACCCGTCGTCCAGCCTGTACATGACGACGGACTGGGTGAACAGCCACAAGGACACCGTCCAGAAGCTGGCCAACGCGTTCGTCAAGACCCTCAAGTGGATGTCGACCCACAGCGCTTCGGAGATCGCGGCCAAGATGCCCGCCGACTACTCCCAGGGCAACAAGACGCTGTACGCCGAGGCCATCAAGAGCACCCTGCCGATGTTCACCGACGACGGGGTGATGCCCGCGAACGGCCCCGAGACCGTCGAGAAGGTCCTCAAGGCCTTCAATCCCAACATCAAGAACGCCAAGGTGGACCTGAGCAAGACCTACACGACCGAATTCGTCGACAAGGCCGCGAAGTAGGCGGGGTGACGCCCCCGTCGGCCTTACGTCCCCGTCGGCAGCTGTCAGATGCGGGTCGCCCACACGTAACGGTGTTCCGGGCGGCCCGCATCGCCGTACTTGAGGGTCAGCCTCGCCCGGCCGGTGCGCTCCAGCAGCTTCAGATAGCGCTGGGCGGTCTGCCGGCTCACCCCGGTCCGCTCGGCGATCTCCTGCGCCGACAGCGGGCCTTCGGCGTTCATCAGGCACTGGCGCACCAGCTCGGCGGTGGTGGGGGAGTGCCCCTTGGGCAGCCCGGGCTCCGACGGCGCGGACAGTGCGCCGAAGATGCGGTCCACCTCGGCCTGTTCGGCCTCGCCGCCGCCGTCGAGGGTCCGGCGCAGCTGCGCGTACGCCTCGAGCTTCGCCCGCAGACCGGCGAAGGCGAACGGCTTCACCAGGTACTGGAGGGCGCCTTGCCGCATGGCGGCCTGGACCGTCGACACGTCCCGGGCCGCCGTCACCATGATCACGTCGGTCTGGTGGCCCCGGCGGCGCATCTCCTGCACGACCGCCAGGCCCGTCTCGTCGGGCAGGTAATGGTCCATCAGGACCAGGTCGAGGCGTGGCAGTGTCTCCAGCCGGTGCAGCGCCTCCGCCGCGGTGTGCGCCTCCGCGGCCACATGGAAGCCCGGTACCTTCTCCACGTAGGCGGCGTTGACCCGGGCCACCCGGACGTCGTCGTCCACGACCAGGACCTCGATCATCGGGCCTCCTCCTCGTCGGCGGCCGGGGCGGACGCGGTGAGGGCCGGATGCAGACCCGCCTCCAGGCCCGGCTCGGTCAGTGCCTCCGGCAGTACGACCGTGAACCGGGCGCCCCCGCCCTCCGCTTCGGCCACCGTCGCGTTCCCACCCTGCCGCTCGGCGAACCGGCGCACCAGGGAGAGCCCGAGGCCGCGCTTGCCGTGCGCGGGCGGCTTCTTCGTGGACCAGCCGTCCGTGAAGATCAACTCGTGCTGCTCCACCGGGATACCAGGACCGGTGTCGCGCACACTGAGGACGACCGTACGCGCCTCGGCGCGCAACTCGACCTCCACGCGCGCGTGCGGGGTGCCCGCCACGGCGTCGAGCGCGTTGTCGACCAGGTTGCCCACGACCGTCACCAGCCCCCTGGGCTCGATCAGCCGGTCCGGCAGCCGGGTCCGGTCGGAGACCCACAGGGCCACCCCGCGCTCGGCCGCGACGGTCGCCTTGCCGACCAGCAGGGCGGCCAGCAGCGGGTCCTGGATCTTCTCGGTGACCTGCTCCGCGGTGGCCCGGTGGTCGCCGACCACCTCTCCGACGAACTCCACGGCGTCGTCGTACATCTCCAGCTCGAGCAGACCCAGCAGCGTGTGCATGCGGTTGGCGTGCTCGTGGTCCTGGGCACGCAGGGCGTCGATCAGACCCCGCGTGGAGTCGAGTTCGCGGCCCAGCTGCTCCAGCTCGGTACGGTCGCGCAGGGTGGCCACCGCGCCGCCGTCGTCGGTGGGCATGCGGTTGGTGACCAGGACCCGCTGGCCGCGCACGGTGAGCAGGTCGGTGCCGGTGACCCGGCCGGCCAGGACGTCGGTCGTACGGCCCGCGCCGAGCGCCTCGTCCGGCGACCGGCCGACGGCCTCGTCACCGATGCCCAGCAGGCGCCGGGCCTCGTCGTTGAGCAGGCGGACACGGCCCGCGCGGTCGAGGGCGACGACGCCCTCCCGGATCCCGTGCAGCATCGCCTCACGCTCGGCCAGCAGTGCCGCTATGTCCGAGAAGGCCAGGTCCCGGGTCTGCCGCTGCACTCTGCGGGAGATCAGCCAGGCAGCCAGCGCGCCGACCGCGAGTGCGCCGCCCGCGTACGCGAACAGCCCCGGGATGGCCCCGATCAGCCGCGCCCGCACGCTGTCGTACGCGATACCGACCGAGACCGCGCCGATGATCCGGTGGCGGGCGTCGTACAGCGGCACCTTGCCCCGGGCCGAGCGGCCGAGGGTGCCGGTGTCGATCTCCATGACCTCCTTGCCCGCCAGGACCTCCTTGGCGCTGGTCGAGACGTGTTCGCCGATCTGCTTCGGGTCGGTGTGCGACCAGCGGAAGCCCCGCAGGTCCATCACCACGATGTACTCGGCGTGCGTGATGAGGCGGATCCGCTCCGCCTCCTTCTGCACCGGACCGTCGACGCTGGGCGGGGTGGTCACGACATCCTCGGCGATCTTCGGGTCCTGCGCGGTGGTCTGCGCGATCGCGAGCGCGCGGCGCATCGCCTCCTGGTCGAGCTGCTTGCTCAGCGGCGCCAGGAACAGCCCGGTCGCGAGCACCACGACTCCCGCGGCGATCGCCAGCTGCATCAGCAGGACCTGCGAGAACATCCGTCGTGGCAGACCCAGGCGCCGACGGCGTGCGGGGGAGGTGGGGCTCATACCCAAGACGGTACGTGGGACGCCGGGAGCAGCCGAAGGGTTGTGGCGTGGATCTCTTGACCAATTCTTGGGGAAACGGCGTGCCGCTCCCTTTTCGAGAACGGCGGTGCCGCGGTCTCCGCGAACGGCGGTCCCGCGCGCGGAGGGCTCAGCCCGCCAGTCCCGCCCCGGTCAGTTCCCGTACCGCCACCACGTCCATCCGGGCCGGGGAGCCGAGCACGGCGGCCCCGCAGCTCTCCGGTCGGGGTGGCAGCGAGGCACTCTGGGCCACGGTCACCCGCCAGTGACGGCCGTCGGCGTGGGCGACGGTCACCTCCCAGTGCGGCGCCGCGCCGTCCGTCCGTACGACGCTCAGCGCCTCCGCCGCGTACTCGCCCGTCGCGGAGCGCACGGCCAGCTCCGCCGCCTGTCCGGGGCGTGCCCAGGCGGACCGCCCGCGGCACCCCTCGGCGACCACACGGCCCTCCTGGACGCCGTGCAGGACTTCCTTGACGGCGTGGGCCTCGGCCCGGCCGTAGGCGTATCCGTACGGCAGCACGAGCACCGTCGGTGAGAAGCGATGTCCACCCAGATGAGTGACCTCCCACACGCCCCGCACGCCGGACGCGCCGAGTTCGGCCGCGAGGGGACGGCCGAGGAGGGCGCAGCAGCGGTCGCGCTTGCCGTTGGTGCAGACGAGGGCGAGCGGGCCGTCCTCGTGCGGCCGCCCGCCGAGCGCCGCACCGAAGCTGCGGTGGTCACCGGCGCCCAGGGCGGCGAAGTCCAGGCCGAGCAGCTGTCGCGGATCGCGGGTGGCGGCGTGAAGCAGCCAGCTTCTTCCGGGGACGGTGTGCGCCACGTACACCTGGCGCTCGGCGGGTGTCCCGGGGTCGGCGTGCCGGCCGGGGCGGCGGATGAGTGCGATCCGCACGCCCGTGCCCTCGGCGGCGGCCTCCAGGGCGCGGCCCAGCGTGCGGTCCAGGTGGCTCGAAGTGAGCGCCTTGGCACCCCACGGCCCGGACTGTTCCAGCAGCAGCCACGTCGTCGCCGTGGCCGCGGTACCGGAAACGGGCTCGTCGAGGCTCCGGGAGACGGTCGCGCACCTACTCACACAGGTAAGCCTAACCTGCCTTTCCTCGAAGCGACTTCCAGCCGTCCTCGTGTCCTACTCGGGCAGGGGCTGAGGGGGCGGCGGACCGACGTAGTGCCCGCTGGGGCGCATGCGCAGCGGGCGCTCCCCGTACTCCTCCAGGGCGTGGGCGATCCAGCCCGCGGTGCGGGCCACGGCGAAGATCGTCTCGCCCGCGGTGGCGGGCATGCCGGTGGCCACGGTGAACACGGCGAGGGCCAGGTCCACGTTGGCGTGCAGCGAGGTGTGGCGGGCGGTCGTGGCGACGATGTCCCGGGCCGCGAGGAGGGCGGGTTCGGCGCGCGGGACCTGCTCCAGGAGGTCGAACAGGACGCGCGCGCGGGGGTCCTCGCCCGGGTAGAGCCGGTGGCCGAGCCCGGGGATGCGGCGGCCGGCGCGGAGTTCGTCCGCGATCACGGGCACCGCGGTGCCCTGGTCGAGTACGTCGAGCAGCAGCCGGTGGGCGAGGCCGCTGGCCGCGCCGTGCAACGGGCCCTCGATCACCCCGAGTCCGGTCGAGACGGCCGCGTAGGCGTGCGCACGGGCCGAGGCGGCCACGCGCACGGCGAGCGTCGAGGCGGCCAGGTCGTGGTCGGCGAGCAGGGCGAGCGCCGTGTCCAGGACGCGCAGGGCGGCCTCGTCGGCCTCGTGCCCGGTCAGCCGGCCCCACAGCCGGCGGGCGAGCGGGCCGTCGTCGAGGTGGGCGAACGGCTGCGGCGGCAGCGCGGCGACGAGCGTCGGGATGAGGACGCGCGCCGTGTCGAGCACGGCCTCCTCCGACAGGTCGAAGCGCAGCGGGTCCTCCGCGGCGGCGGCGATGGCCGCGACCCGCAGACGGTCGGTGGGGGAGGTGTGCTCGGGCAGGGCTTCCACCGCGCGGCGGGCGACGGCGACGGTCGGCTCGGGTGCGGTGAACGTGACGCCGGGGCGCATCCGGCCCGTCCACAGCCACTCGGCGACCTCCTCGTAGGAGTGGCGCGCGGCGAGTTCGGTGGCGTCGACGCCCCGGAAGAAGTACCGGTCCTTGTCGATGAGCGTGATGCGGGTCCGGACGGACAGTTCGCCGCCGGCGCCCGGACCCGCGCCGCCCTCCCGCCTGTTGCGCCGGGCGAGGGCCGCCACCTCCTCGGCGTCGAAGGTGCTGCCGCGACCGCCCGGCTCCCGCCTGCTGCTGAGCTGACCGCGGCTGACGTACGCGTACACGGTCTCGGGCTTCACCCCGAGCAGCTCGGCGGTCTCCTTGGTGCTCAGCCTGCGTCCCGGACGGCCGGAAGCGGGGTCTTGATCGCGCATGGGGGCCACGGTATCCGCCTCCCGGTGCATTGATGAAGCATTGATTCAATCAATATTGACAACAATAAAGTCAATCATGGATGGTCGAATCAAGGCCAGGGCAGGACCAGGGCAAGTCCAGGGAGGGAGAAACATGTCCACCAACAGGGCCGCAGCCGGCCTCGTCGACGTGCCGCGTGGACTCGCGGGCGTCGTCGTCACCGACACCCGGATCGGTGACGTGCGCGGACTCGAAGGCTTCTACCACTACCGCCAGTACTCCGCCGTCGACCTCGCGCGGACCCGCGGCTTCGAGGACGTCTGGCATCTCCTGGTCCACGGCGAACTGCCGGACGGCGAGCGGAGGGCCGCGTTCACCGCCGAGACCGCGGCGTTGCGACGGCTGCCCGAGGAGGTGCGGGCCGCCCTGCCCGCCCTCGCGGCGGCGAGCCGTGTCTCCGGTCCGCTGGCCGGGATGCGCTCGGCGCTGTCGCTGCTGGGCGCGGCGCGGGGGTTCCGGCCGGTGTACGACATCGACGCCGACCGGCGGCGCGCGGACACCCTCGCCGCCTGTGCGGCCGTACCCACCCTGCTCGCCGCCCTCCATCGCCTCGGGCAGGGGCTCGAACCGGTGGAGCCGCGCGAGGACCTGTCGTACGCGGCCAACTACCTGTACATGCTCACCGGTTCGGAGCCGGACGGGCGGCGGGCCCGGGCGATCGAGCAGTACTTGATCTCAACCATTGACCACGGCTTCAATGCGTCAACCTTCACGGCAAGGGTCGTCGCGTCGACCGGCGCGGATGTGGCGGCCTGTCTGGTGGGTGCCGTCGGTGCGCTGTCCGGGCCGCTGCACGGGGGTGCGCCGAGTCGTGCCCTCGACACCCTGGACGCGATCGGAACGCCGGAGCGGATCGACTCCTGGATCCGGGAACGCGTCCTCGCGGGCGACCGCGTCATGGGCTTCGGACACGCGGTCTACCGTACGGAGGACCCCCGTTCGCGGATGCTCCGCGACATCGCCCGCGGCTTCGGCGGGCCGCGCGTCGACTTCGCCGTCGAGGTCGAGCGCCGGGTCGAGGCGATCCTCGCCGAGCTGAAGCCCGGGCGGGAACTGCACACCAACGTCGAGTTCTACGCGGGCGTGGTCATGGAACTGTGCGGCCTGCCGCGCGAGATGTTCACGCCCACCTTCGCCGCGGGGCGCGTGGTGGGCTGGAGCGCCAACATCCTGGAACAGGCGGAGGACTCGAAGATCATCCGCCCGGTGGCACGGTACGTGGGCCCGGAGCCGCCGGTGGCGGTGCCGGCGGTGGCCTGAGGCCGAGCGGCCCGGCGCCCGCTGAAGCGCCGGGCCGGAGCGTGTCCGCGCTAGGCGTCCGGGATATCGGCTTTCGCGCGAAGGAGTGTGTCGCGGCTGATCACCACGATCCGCTCATGGTCCGCGCGGGCCGCGTCGGACGGAAGGTGGGGGTCGAGCGACTCGGTGGCATCCGTGCCGATGACCGCGAAATTGCCGTCGGACAGCTCGAAGATGTCCGGGCAGGTGTCGCCGGTCATGCTGCCGCGCTCCCGGGGGGACGCACCGATGCGACGCACGATTTTCAAGGGGGTCCTCATTCTTGCGGTGTGGGTGTGGAAAGGGGACAGGTTTTTACCACGCCCCGTGTCCGCATAATGAGACGCCCTACGCCAAACGGCCCGGGCTCACCGGCGCCGCCCTTGGCTCAACTGGGCTCACTCCGTAGGAGGTTCACCCACGACCCACCACTCCTCCGTGTCGGCCTCGTCCAGATCGCGAATGAGGGTGTCCATCATCCGGCCGATGCGGCCCTCCTCGGATTCGTCCTTGAGGCTCGCGCGATGAGGGCGGGTGGACTCCCAGTACCTCCGGAAGAGGGCGCTCCGGCACAGCACGCGCAGATGGCCGTGCAGCTCCTCCAGGGTGGCGACGCCGATGCGGTAGCCGAACAGCGCGTTGGCGTAGAGGGCGTTGGCGAACAGGTGCTGCCGCAGCTGGGTCGGCGACTCCACCTCGAAGGTGCTCAGTACGAGAGCGAGTTCGGGATCGTCGATGGCCCTCTCCAGCAGGCCGAGTTGCAGCCGCTGGTAATCGACCAGGGCGGCCCGCCGGCTCTCCGCCCGCTCCGCCCGTTCTGCCCGCAGCCGGAGTTCCTCGTACCGCCGCTGCCGCGCGGTCCACGCGGCGAAGGCCCCCGCCGTGAAGGCGAGCCCCGCCAGGGCCGCGGAGCCCAGCCCCCGCGTCCTTCCGGACCTCTGTGTGGCCATGTCAACCCCCGAATCAGGCGGCCGTCCGCCGGTCGTCGGGCTGCGGGTCGACTGTGGGACGTGGGTCGACTGGAGGGACCGGCGAGCGGTGGGCGGCGCTTGCCGTCTCCCAGAGTGCCGAGCGGCTCCGATCGGCGGGGAGGCGGAGAGGCGGCGCACGGAGGGAAGCAAGGGTCGCACGCCAGGCGCCATGCCCAACATCTGCCCCGCAAGACCGGCTGACAAGCGTTCACATCGCGGGGTTTCTCCCCACTCGTATCCTGGGTCGGCATTCCATCCTCGTCCGTGCGCCGGGCCGTGAGCCGGTGCGCGCTTCCGCGTGAGAGAGGTCGCACGTTGGGGCACAGCCGCAGTCCGCAGCAGATCCCGGTCGTCGTACTGGCCGGTTTCCTCGGCTCCGGGAAGACCACGCTCCTCAACCACCTGCTGCACCGCAGCGGGGGCAGCCGCATCGGGGCGATCGTCAACGACTTCGGGGCCATCGAGATCGACGCCATGGCGGTCGCGGGGGCGCTCGGCGACTCCACCGTCTCGCTCGGCAACGGATGCCTGTGCTGCGCCGTCGACGCGAGCGAACTCGACCTCTACCTGGAGCGGCTCGCCGACCCCGCCACCGGCATCGACGTCATCGTCATCGAGGCCAGCGGCCTCGCCGAACCCCAGGAACTCGTCCGGATGGTGCTGGCCGGCGAGCATCCCGGGATCGTCTACGGAGGGCTCGTCGAGGTCGTCGACGCCGCCGAGTTCGACGACACGCGTGCGAAGCACCCGGAGATCGACCGGCATCTCGCCCTCGCCGACCTGGTGGTGGTCAACAAGCTCGACCGGGCCGCGGACGGCGAACGCGTGCTGGGCCTGGTCCGGTCCCTCACCGACCGCGCCGCGGTGGTCCCCGCCACCTACGGCCGCATCGACCCGGAGTTCCTCTTCGACTGCCGGCCGAGCGAGGAGCGGATCGGCCAGCTGTCCTTCGACGACCTGCACGAGGACGACCCGCACGAGCACGACCTGCACCAGCACGGGGAGGGCGCCGACCACGCCGGTCATCTGCACACCGCGTACGACAGCCTGTCCTTCACCTCCGAGGTCCCCCTCGAACCGCGCCGCCTGATGGCCTTCCTCGACAGCCGGGCCGAGGGGCTCTACCGGATCAAGGGGTATGTCGACTTCGGCCCGTACGACACCCGGAACCGGTACGCCGTGCACGCCGTCGGCCGGTTCCTGCGCTTCTACCCGGAGCCCTGGGGCCCCGCCGGCACCCGCCTGACCCAGCTCGTCCTCATCGGCACCGGCATCGACACGCCCACCCTCGGCAAGGAACTCGAGGCGTGCAAGCACGACGCCCCACACACCGACGAGCACGGCATGTGGGGCGTCCTGCGCTACGTACGCGATCCCGGGGTTCCCCCGGAGTACGACCCCGAGGACCCGCCGGTCTAGAGCACCGGCCCCGCCATCACCGCCACCGTCTTCGACAGCGAGGTGCCCGAACCGTCCCGGCGCGGGTCCGGCTCCGGAAGCTCGACCGGGGTGCCGTCCTTCTGCGCCGCACGCGCGGGTACCGGACCCGCCCACGCGAAGGACAGGCAGTCCTCGCCCTTCAGGAACCGCTGGCAGCGCACACCGCCGGTGGCCCGGCCCTTGCGCGGGTACGGGTCGAACGGGGTCAGCTTGGCCGTCGTCTGCACGGAGTCGTCCAGCGTCCCGCGCGAGCCCGCCACCGTGAAGACCACCGCGTCCACCGCCGGGTCGACGGCGGTGAAGGAGATCACCTTCGCGCCCTCGGTCAGCTTGACGCCCGCCATGCCGCCCGCCGGACGGCCCTGCGGGCGGACGATGGACGCCTGGAAGCGCAGCAGCTGGGCGTCGTCGGTGATGAACACCAGGTCCTCGTCGCCGGTGCGCAGCTCGGCCGCGCCGACGATCCGGTCACCCTCCCTGAGCGTGATGACCTCCAGCTCGTCCTTGTTGGACGGGTAGTCGGGGACCACACGCTTGACCACGCCCTGCTCCGTGCCCAGGGCCAGACCCGGGGACGACTCGTCCAGCGTGGTCAGGCAGACCACCGTCTCGTCGCCCTCCAGGGAGACGAACTCCGCCAGCGGCGCGCCACCGGCGAGGTTCGGCGCCGTCGCCGTGTCGGGCAGCTGCGGCAGGTCGACCACATTGATCCGCAGCAGCCGGCCGGCCGACGTCACCGCACCCACCTCACCGCGCGCGGTCGCCGGAACCGCCGAGACGATCACGTCGTGCTTGACGCGCCGGGCGTCGGCGTCCTCCGCGAACGGCTCGCTGTTCGCCGTACGGGCCAGCAGACCCGTCGACGACAGCAGCACCCGGCACGGATCGTCCGCCACCTGAAGCGGGACCGCCGCCACCGGGGCGCCCCCCGACTCCAACAGCACCGTGCGCCGGTCGCTGCCGAACTTCTTGGCCACCGCGGCCAGTTCCGCCGAGACCAGCTTGCGCAGTTCGGCGTCCGACTCCAGGATCCGGGTCAGCTCCTCGATCTCCGCGTTGAGCCGGTCCTTCTCCGCCTCCAGCTCGATGCGGTCGAACCTGGTCAGGCGCCGCAGCGGCGTGTCGAGGATGTACTGCGTCTGGATCTCGCTCAGCGAGAAGCGCTCCATCAGGCGCTGCTTGGCCTCCGCGGAGTTCTCGCTGGACCGGATCAGCTGGATGACCTCGTCGATGTCCACCAGGGCCGTGAGCAGGCCCTCGACCAGGTGCAGGCGGTCGCGTCGCTTGCCGCGGCGGAACTCGCTGCGGCGCCGGACGACGTCGAAGCGGTGGTCGAGGTAGACCTCGAGCAGCTCCTTCAGGCCCAGGGTGAGCGGCTGGCCGTCGACCAGGCAGACGTTGTTGATGCCGAAGGACTCCTCCATCGGCGTCAGCTTGTACAGCTGCTCCAGGACGGCCTCCGGGACGAAGCCGTTCTTGATCTCGATGACCAGGCGCAGGCCGTGCTCGCGGTCGGTGAGGTCCTTGACGTCGGCGATGCCCTGGAGCCTCTTCGAGCCGACCAGGTCCTTGATCTTGGCGATCACCTTCTCCGGGCCGACGGTGAAGGGCAGCTCCGTGACGACCAGGCCCTTGCGGCGCGCGGTGACGGTCTCCACCGCCACCGTGGCGCGGATCTTGAAGGTGCCGCGGCCCGTCTCGTAGGCGTCCCGGATGCCGGCGAGGCCGACGATCCGGCCGCCGGTGGGCAGGTCGGGGCCCGGGACGAGCCGCATCAGGGCGTCGAGGTCGGCGTTCGGGTGCCTGATCAGGTGGCGGGCGGCCGCGACGACCTCGCGCAGGTTGTGCGGCGGCATGTTGGTGGCCATGCCGACGGCGATCCCGGAAGCGCCGTTGACCAGCAGGTTCGGGAAGGCGGCGGGCAGGGCGAGCGGCTCCCGCTCCTGGCCGTCGTAGTTGGGGACGAAGTCGACCGTGTCCTCGTCGATCGACTCGGTCATCAGGCTCGTCGCCTCGGCCATCCGGCACTCGGTGTACCGCATGGCCGCCGGCGGGTCGTCGTTGCCCAGCGAGCCGAAGTTGCCGTGGCCGTCCACCAGGGGCACGCGCATCGAGAAGGGCTGTGCCATGCGCACCAGCGCGTCGTAGATCGACGCGTCGCCGTGCGGGTGCAGCTTGCCCATGACGTCGCCGACGACGCGGGCGCACTTCACATAGCCCCGCTCCGGGCGCAGGCCCATCTCGTTCATCTGGTAGACGATGCGGCGGTGCACGGGCTTGAGGCCGTCGCGGGCGTCCGGCAGGGCGCGCGAGTAGATGACCGAGTACGCGTACTCGAGGTAGGAGCCACGCATCTCGTCCACGACGTCGATGTCGAGGATCCTCTCCTCGAACGAGTCGTCGGGCGGCGGGGTCTTCGTGCTGCGGCGGGCCATCGCTGCCGGCTCCTCTTTTCTGGTCGCGCGCCTACGGGTCGCTCTTGCCCCTTCGGCTCGCTCTTGCTGAAGCGATTGACGGGATCTGACGCGGACCATTGTGGACCGCGGCACTGACAGCGCGGGCCAGGCCCCGGCACGGGCGCCCGCGGGACTCCTCGCGGACGACGCGGACGTGTCGGACGGGCCCCACCCGCTGCAGGGCTGTCCGCAGGCTACGCGATCCGCTGTGGGCGTACGTCCCGCGGGAACTTCGCCCGGGATGCGCACGCTTGCATACAGTGGCAGGACCGGCAGGAAGACCGCGGTTTCACGACCGCTTCCGCGATCGAAGGGACGTACATGCCCATGGGTCACACGACCACGGCCGAGGCAGGCTCCGGGGGCCTGACAGCGACCGAACACCGGCTGGCCAACGGTCTGCGCGTGGTGCTCTCGGAGGACCACCTGACCCCCGTCGCGGCGGTCTGCCTCTGGTACGACGTAGGCTCCCGCCACGAAGTCAAGGGACGCACCGGTCTGGCTCACCTCTTCGAGCACCTGATGTTCCAGGGCTCCGGGCAGGTGAAGGGCAACGGCCACTTCGAACTGGTGCAGGGCGCCGGCGGCTCGCTCAACGGCACCACCAGCTTCGAGCGCACCAACTACTTCGAGACCATGCCCGCCCACCAGCTGGAGCTCGCCCTCTGGCTCGAGGCCGACCGCATGGGCTCGCTGCTGACCGCCCTCGACGACGAGTCCATGGAGAACCAGCGGGACGTCGTCAAGAACGAGCGCCGGCAGCGCTACGACAACGTCCCGTACGGCACCGCCTTCGAGAAGCTGACCGCCCTGGCCTACCCGGACGGCCACCCCTACCACCACACGCCGATCGGCTCCATGGCGGACCTGGACGCGGCGACGCTGGAGGACGCGCGCGCGTTCTTCCGCACCTACTACGCGCCGAACAACGCCGTCCTCTCCGTCGTCGGCGACATCGACCCCCGGCAGACCCTCGCCTGGATCGAGAAGTACTTCGGCTCGATCCCCGGCCACGACGGCAAGCCCGAGCCGCGCGACGGCTCGCTGCCCCGGACCATCGGCGAGCAGCTGCGCGAGGTCGTCGTGGAGGAGGTCCCGGCGCGCGCCCTGATGGCCGCCTACCGGCTCCCGCAGGACGGCACGCGCGCGGCGGACGCGGCCGACCTGGCGCTCACCGTCCTCGGCGGCGGCGAGTCCTCCCGCCTCTACAACCGGCTGGTCAGGCGGGACCGCACGGCGGTCACGGCCGGGTTCGGCCTGCTGCGGCTGGCCGGGGCGCCCTCCCTGGGCTGGCTGGACGTGAAGACCTCCGGCGACGTCGAGGTGCCGGTCATCGAGAGCGCGATCGACGAGGAGCTCGCCCGGTTCGCCGAGGAGGGGCCCACGCCCGAGGAGATGGAGCGCGCCCAGGCCCAGTTGGAGCGCGAGTGGCTGGACCGGCTCGGCACGGTCGCGGGCCGCGCCGACGAACTGTGCCGGTACGCGGTCCTGTTCGGCGATCCGCAGCTCGCCCTCACCGCCGTCCAGCGCGTACTGGAGGTGACCCCCGAGGAGGTCCAGGAGGTCGCCAAGTCCCAGCTGCGCCCCGACAACCGCGCGGTGCTCGTCTACGAGCCGGTCTCCGCGGAGGCCGCCGAGCAGACCGAGGACGTGGACGTTCCCGAGGACCCGGAGGCCGAGGCCACCGTGGAGACGCGCGCCGACCACAACGAGAACGAGGAGGCGGCCAAGTGAGCGAGCTCGCCGCGATGGAGTTCCACCCGCAGCCTCAGGCGGGCGAGGCCAGGCCGTGGGCGTTCCCGGCCCCCGAGCGCGGCGCGCTCGACAACGGCCTGACCGTCCTGAGCTGCCACCGCCCCGGCCAGCAGGTCGTCGCCGTCGAGGTGCTGCTGGACGCGCCCCTGGACGCCGAGCCGGCCGGCCTGGACGGCGTCGCCACGATCATGGCGCGGGCCTTCTCCGAGGGCACCGACAAGCACTCGGCCGAGGAGTTCGCCGCCGAGCTGGAGCGTGCGGGCGCCACGCTGGACATGCACGCCGACCACCCCGGCGTCCGCCTCAGCCTGGAGGTCCCGGCCTCCCGTCTCGCCAAGGGGCTCGGGCTGCTGGCCGACGCCCTCAGAGCGCCCGCGTTCGCCGACAGCGAGGTCGAGCGGCTGGTGCGCAACCGTCTCGACGAGATCCCGCACGAGCTGGCCAACCCCTCCCGCCGCGCCGCCAAGGAGCTGTCCAGGCAGCTCTTCCCGGCGACCGCCCGCATGTCCCGGCCCCGCCAGGGCACCGAGGACACCGTCGCCAAGATCGACTCGGCGGCCGTTCGCGCCTTCTACGAGCGGTACGTGCGGCCCGCCACCGCCACCGCCGTCGTGGTCGGCGACCTCACCGGCATCGACCTCGACGAGCTGCTCGGAGAGACCCTGGGCGCGTGGAGCGGCTCCGCGGCCCAGCCGCGCCCGGTGCCGCCGGTGACCGCCGACGACACCGGACGCGTCGTCATCGTCGACCGTCCCGGCGCCGTCCAGACCCAGCTGCTCATCGGCCGCGTCGGCGCCGACCGGCACGACCGTGTGTGGCCCGCCCAGGTCCTCGGCACCTACTGCCTCGGCGGCACCCTCACCTCCCGCCTGGACCGCGTCCTGCGCGAGGAGAAGGGCTACACCTACGGCGTCCGCGCGTTCGGGCAGGTCCTCAGGTCCGGCCCCGAGGGCAACGGCGCCTCGATGCTGGCCATCAGCGGCTCCGTGGACACCCCGAACACCGGTCCCGCCCTCCAGGACCTGTGGACGGTGCTGCGCACGCTCGCCGCGGAGGGGCTCACCGACGCCGAGCGCGACGTGGCCGTGCAGAACCTCGTCGGGGTGGCGCCGCTGAAGTACGAGACGGCGGCGGCCGTGGCGAGCACGCTGGCCGACCAGGTGGAGCAGTACCTGCCCGACGACTTCCAGGCGACGCTGTACCGGCAGCTCGCCGCGAGCGGCACGGTGGAGGCCACCGCGGCGGTCGTCAACGCCTTCCCGGTGGACCGTCTGGTGACGATCCTGGTCGGGGACGCGGCGCAGATCAAGGAGCCGGTCGAGGCCCTCGGCATCGGCGAGGTCTCCGTCGTGCCGGCCGAGTAGCCGGGCGACAGCGGCACGCGCGCGTGGGGCCCAGGTGACGATGGATCACCAGGGCCCCACGCTTGTCCCGGGTCCGTTCCCCATGCCCCTGGCCAGATGTCCGAATTGGGGCGGAGGTTGCCTGTCTGACCTGTGGCGTGCACTACAAAAACCCTGTTGCGTTTGAGGATTGAAAGTCGCGGCCCTTAGCGTCATCGAGGCTGTTCGTCAGGCAGTGCGCCGCACCCGCGGCACCGGACAGCGATCGCCGAGTCCCCGTACGGCGCGAGCCAGGGGAGCCGGGGACCCATCGTCCCTGGGGTGAATCGGACGCCCGCGCGCACCGCGAGGGGGTCCGTAGGAGACCTTCCTGCTCCGAACCCGTCAGCTAACCCGGTAGGCGAGAAGGAAGGAAAGGACCAGCCACTTCATGGCGTTCACCCGCGCCACCGGGAAGCACCGCCGTCCCAGCCGGATGCACCGCACCACCGTCCGCGCGGCGGGCGTCGCGGCCCTCGCCACCACCGGCGCCGTCGGCAGCCTGGCCGCCCCGGCACTCGCCGCGGAGCCCGCGCCCGCACCCGAGCAGACCGCCCTCACCCCGGTCATCGCCATCAGCGAATCGGTGCCCGAGCACATCGACGCCCAGGCCGCCGCCCAGCAGGAGGCCGCCGACCTGAAGGCGGCCGAGGAAGCGGCGCGGAAGAAGGCCGCCGAGCAGGCCCGCGCGCAGGCGGAGAAGGCGCGCGAGGCCAAGGCGCGGGCGGCCCGTGAGGCCGAGCGCAAGCGGCTCAACACCTTCGTGGCGCCGGTCACCGGGTCCTACGTCTCCACCGGCTACCAGGCCAGCAGCTCCCTGTGGTCCTCCGGCTCGCACACCGGCATCGACTTCCACGCCGCGAGCGGCACCGCGGTCCACGCGGTCGGCTCCGGCACCGTGGTGTCCACCGGCTGGGGCGGGGCGTACGGCAACCAGATCGTGATCAAGATGGCCGACGGCATGTACACCCAGTACGGCCATCTGTCGTCCATCGGCGTCTCGGTGGGGCAGAAGGTCGTCCCGGGCCAGCAGATCGGCCTGTCCGGCTCGACCGGCAACACCACCGGGCCGCACCTCCACTTCGAGGCCCGCACCGGCCCCGAGTACGGCTCCGACGTCGACCCCGTCGCCTATCTCCGCAAGCACGGCGTGAACGTCTGACGAAGGCCCCCCGCCAGAAGACCCACCCCCCTCCCGAAGCCCCGGCCACGAGCCGGGGCTTTCGTGGTTTCGTACGCCCCGCCACTCCCCGCTGTCCAAAAAATATCCATGGATTCCGACCCGCCGTCGGAAATTCCCGCTGATTGCAATAGAGTCACGGAACGCGCCTCCATCGGCGACGTTTCACGGGGATTAAAGCGGAGGTCGGTCATGCGTATTCCGGCGCACTCGGTATGCACCGCGATCCGGGACGACATCGTGGCCGGCGTCCACGAGCGCGGCGGCCGCCTCACGGAGGAACTCCTCGCCCGCCGCTACGGCGTCTCGCGCGTCCCCGTCCGCGAGGCCCTGCGCACCCTGGAGGCCGAGGGTTTCGTGGTGACCCGGCGGCACGCGGGCGCGTGCGTCGCCGAGCCGACCGAGCAGGAGGCCGCCGACCTGCTGGAGATGCGCATCCTGATGGAGCCCCTCGGCGCCGCCCGGGCCGCCCAGCGGCGCACCGAGGCCCATCTCAAGGTGCTGCGCGGCCTGGTGCGGCTGGGCCAGGAGCGGGCCCGCCGGGGCAACAGCGACGACCTGCGCTCCCTGGACGGCTGGTTCCACGAGACGCTCGCCCAGGCCTCCGGCAGCCACGCCCTGACCTCCGTACTGACCCAGCTGCGGCACAAGATCGCCTGGATGTACGCGGTGGACGGGCCCGCCGACCCGGTGGAGTCCTGGACCGAGCACGGCGCCATCGTGGACGCGGTGGCGCGCGGCGACGGCGAGCGCGCCAGGGCGATCACGGCGCTGCACACGGAGCGCGCGACGGCCGCGCACCGGCTGCGTCTCACCGGCGGCACCGACCGCCCGGAACGTGTGAGGACTTCGCAACAAGCCGTAAACATGCCGAGCCTGCGGCATTAACACGGGCGCCGTATACAAAGAAGAGTAATTCGGCGGGGGTATTTTCCGCTGCCTGAATTCATGGCGCTCCCGGAATTCCCGGTAAACACGGCGGAGCCGCGCCGCCCGAATGGGCCGACGCGGCTCCGCAGTTCTGTGCGGTGTGCGCTCAGACGGTCTCGGGCAGTTCCTCGAGTCCCTCGGAGACCAGCTTCGCCAGCCGGTCCAGGGCGGCGTCCGCACCCTCGGCGTCGGAGGCGAGGACGATCTCCTCGCCGCCCTGGGCGCCGAGGCCGAGGACGGCCAGCATGGAGGCCGCGTTGACCGGAGTGCCGCCGGTCTTGGCGATCGTCACAGGCACGCCTGCGGCCGTGGCGGCTCGGACGAAGATGGATGCGGGGCGGGCGTGGAGGCCCTCGGCCCAGCCGACGTTGACGCGGCGCTCAGCCATGTGTTGCTGCCCTTCGGTTCTCAGGGTTGTCTAGACCAGTTTCCCATATCGTGAAGCATGCCCGGACGGTCCTTCGTCCCGTCCGGGTGTGTCCTCGGATCGCGGCCTCGATCCGATGTCGTCCTCCACAGACTGCCTCGCGCCGTTGTCGGACGCGAGCCGTACTCTGGGGCCCATGCAGACCCCGGCGGACCGGCAGGACCGGCACGAGTACCCCGCCCACTGGGAGGCGGACGTGGTGCTGCGCGACGGCGGAACCGCGCGCATCCGGCCCATCACCGTTGATGACGCCGACCGGCTGGTCAGCTTCTACGAACAGGTCTCGGACGAGTCGAAGTACTACCGCTTCTTCGCGCCCTACCCGCGGCTGTCGGCCAAGGACGTCCACCGCTTCACGCACCACGACTTTGTGGACCGGGTGGGACTCGCGGCCACGGTCGGCGGCGAGTTCATCGCCACCGTACGCTATGACCGCATCGGCGCCGACGGCATGCCCGCCTCCGCACCCTCCGACGAGGCCGAGGTCGCCTTCCTGGTGCAGGACGCCCACCAGGGCCGTGGGGTCGCCTCCGCTCTCCTCGAACACGTCGCGGCCGTCGCGCGCGAGCGGGGCATCCGCCGCTTCGCCGCCGAGGTCCTCCCCGCCAACACCAAGATGATCAAGGTGTTCACGGACGCCGGGTACACCCAGAAGCGCAGCTTCGAGGACGGCGTCGTACGCCTGGAGTTCGACCTCGAACCCACCGACCGCTCGCTCGCCGTCCAGCGCGCGCGGGAACAGCGCGCCGAGGCGCGGTCGGTGCGGCGGCTGCTGGTGCCGCGGTCGGTCGCCGTCGTCGGCGTGGGCCGCGCGCCCGGGGGCGTGGGGCGCGGCGTCCTCGGCAACCTCAGGGACGCCGGCTTCACCGGACGCCTGTACGCCGTCAACAAGGCCTACCCCGAGGACCTGAAGGAGGCCGGCGGGGTGCCCGCGCACCGCTCGGTGCGGGAGATCGACGACCCCGTGGACCTGGCCGTCGTGGCCGTGCCCGCCGAGCACGTGCCCGAAGTGGTCGCCGAGTGCGGTGAGCACGGCGTACAGGGGCTCGTCGTGCTCGCCGCCGGGTACGCGGAGGCCGGGCCCGACGGGCGCGAGCGACAGCGCGCACTCGTCCGGCAGGCGCGCACGTACGGCATGCGGATCATCGGGCCGAACGCCTTCGGGGTCATCAACACCTCCGAGGAGGTGCGGCTCAACGCCTCCCTGGCACCCGAGATGCCCCGCCCCGGCCGCATCGGGCTGTTCGCCCAGTCCGGCGCCATCGGCATCGCGCTGCTGTCCCGGCTGCACCGGCGCGGGGGAGGGGTCACCGGCGTCACGGGCGTCTCCACCTTCGTGTCGTCCGGCAACAGGGCGGACGTCTCCGGCAACGACGTCCTCCAGTACTGGTACGACGATCCGGACACCGACGTCGTCCTCATGTACCTGGAGTCCATCGGCAACCCCCGCAAGTTCACCCGGCTCGCCCGGCGGACCGCCGCGGCGAAACCGCTGGTGGTGGTGCAGGGAGCCGGGTCCGCGCCGCAGGGGCACGCGGTACGGGCCACGCGGCTGCCGCACGCCACCGTGTCCGCACTGCTCAGGCAGGCCGGGGTGATCCGGGTGGACACGATCACCGAACTGGTCGACGCGGGACTGCTGCTCGCCCGGCAGCCGCTGCCCGCCGGGCCGCGGGTGGCGATCCTGGGGAACTCGGAATCGCTGGGGCTGCTGACGTACGACCAGTGTCTCGCGGAGGGGCTGCGGCCGATGCGTCCCCTGGACCTCACGACGGGGGCGTCCGCGGAGGACTTTCACGCGGCGCTGTCCCGGGCGCTGGCCGACGACACCTGTGACGCGGTGGTGGTGACCGCCATACCCGCGATCGGTGAGGCGTCGCCGGGGGACGCGGAGCTGGCGGAGGCGCTGCGGTCGGCCGCCGCCGGGGTGCCGGGGAAGCCGGTGCTCGTCGTGCACGTGGAGCTCGGGGGGCTCGCGGAGGCGTTGTCGGCCGCGGCGAGTACGGCACCGGCGTCCGTCGAGCGGGGGGACGCCCACCGCCCCGCGGCACGATGGCCGGCCGCGCCACAGACGCGGGAAACCGTGCCTCCTGACACCTCCCGGGCCGACTCGCGGCTCATCCCCGCCTACCCCGCCGCCGAGCGGGCCGTACGGGCTCTCGGGGAAGCCGTGAAGTACGCGCAGTGGCGAAGGGAGGCCGCCACCCCGGGGAAGGTGCCCGAGTACGAGGACATCGACGAGAAGGGGGCCGCCCGGCTGATCGACGGGATGCTCGCGCGCGGGCAGGGCCTGACGCTCGGGACGGAGGAGACCTGCGAGCTGCTCGGGAAGTACGGCATCCGGGTGCACCGCGCGCTGCCCGCGCCCACCCCGGACGCCGCCGCCGAAGCCGCCCGCACCCTCGGCTACCCCGTGGCCCTCAAGGCGACCGCCCCGCACCTGCGGCACCGCGCCGACCTGGGCGGCGTACGCCTCGACCTCGCGGACGAGGAGCAACTACGCCGGGCCTACGCGGAGTTGACCGAGCTGTTCGGCAGGCCCGAGGAGCTGCGGCCGGTGGTGCAGAGGATGGCACCGCGCGGCGTCGACACCGTCGTACGGGCCGTGATCGACCCGGCGGCCGGGGCGGTGCTCTCCTTCGGGCTCGCCGGAGCGGCCTCGCAGCTGCTCGGTGACACGGCGCACCGGCTGGTTCCGGTGACCGACCGGGAGGCGACCTCCCTGGTGCGGTCGATCCGGACGGCGCCGCTGCTGTTCGGCTGGCGCGGCTCGACCCCCGTGGACACCCCGGCCCTGGAGGAGCTGCTGCTGCGCGTGTCCCGCCTGGTCGACGACCACCCCGAGGTCGTCGCGGTCACCCTGGAGCCCGTCGTGGTCGCCTCGCGGGGCCTGAGCGCCCTCAGCGCCTCCGTGCGCCTCGCACCCCCGCCCGCCCGCGACGACCTCGGCCCGCGCACCCTGCCGGTCTACTGAGCCGGACAGGCGGTGGGCAGGCACCCGCGTACGGCCGGAGGACCCGGCCCGGCTGCCTCTGACTGGCCCGGACCGCCCCTGCCCACGGATTAGGATGGACGCCATGGCCAAGACCAGTACGACGTCCCAGGGGCTGCGCGCGGCGATCGAGCGCAGCGGCTACTACCCGGCCCTCGTGGCCGAGGCGGTGGAGGCCGCCGTGGGCGGCGAGCCCATCCGGTCGTACCTGGTCCACCAGGAGACCACGTTCGACCAGAACGAAGTGCGGCGGCACGTCACCGTACTGGTCCTCACCGGCAACCGCTTCATCGTCAGCCACACCGACGAGCAGGCCGCCGACAGCACCTCCCCGACGCCGTACGCCACGACGTCCACCGAGTCGGTGAAGCTCAGCCGGATCTCGTCGGTCGTCGTCAGCCGCGTGGTCGCCAACCCGGAGCAGTACACCCCGGGCACCCTGCCCCGCGAGGTCGTGCTGACCATCGGCTGGGGCGCCGTCTCCCGCATCGACCTGGAGCCCGCCGCCTGCGGTGACCCCAACTGCGAGGCCGACCACGGCTACACCGGCAATTCCACGGCCGACGACCTCAGCCTGCGCGTCAGCGAGGCCGGGGACGGCCCGGAGACGGTGCGCCAGACGCTCGTCTTCGCGCAGGCCGTCTCCGAGGCGACCGCGGACGTCACACGCTGATGTCCCAGTCCGCAGCCGCAGCCTGGGACCACCCGGAACCGCTCTCCCCCGACTCGGCACCGCTGCCCGAGTACGGCACCGGATCGCTCGCCGACCTGCTGCCCACCCTGGCCGCCGGGATGGCCGTACCCGGCATGACCGCCGCGATCACGGAGCTGACCCCGGCGGACCGCAACTGCGTCTTCCTGATCGACGGCCTCGGCTGGGAGCAGATCAAGGCCCATTCCGACGAGGCCCCCTTCCTGACCTCGCTGCTCGGCAGCTCGCGCGGGGGCACGGGCCGCCCGCTCACCGCCGGGTACCCGGCGACCACCGCGACCTCCCTGGCCTCCGTCGGCACCGGCCTGCCGCCGGGCGCGCACGGCCTGCCCGGCTACACGGTCCGCAATCCGGCGACCGGCGAGCTGATGAACCAGCTCCGCTGGAATCCGTGGACCCCGCCCGGCCCGTGGCAGCCGTACCCCACCGTCTTCCAGCTGGCCCAGAAGGCGGGTGTGCACGCCGCCCAGGTGTCCTCCCCGACCTTCCAGAACACCCCGCTGACCAAGGTCGCGCTCAGTGGCGGGACGTTCTTCGGGCGGCTGACCGGCGAGGAGCGCATGGACCTCGCGGCCGAGCAACTGGCGGCCGGCGACCGCTCCCTGGTCTACACGTACTACGCCGAACTCGACGGCGCCGGGCACCGCTACGGCATCGCGTCCGACACCTGGCTCGGCCAGCTGATGCACGTCGACCGGCTGGCCCAGCGCCTGGCCGAGCAACTGCCCCCGCGCAGTGCGCTCTACATCACCGCCGACCACGGCATGGTCGACATCCCGTTCGACGAGCAGCACCGCATCGACTTCGACGAGGACTGGGAACTGCGCGCCGGGGTCGCCCTGCTGGGCGGCGAGGGACGAGCCCGCCACGTGTACGCGGTGCCGGGCGCCGAGAACGACGTCCTGACCGTCTGGCGCGAGGTGCTCGGCGAGCAGTTCTGGGTGGCCTCGCGGGACGAGGCGATCGCGGCGGGCTGGTTCGGGCCGCCCGGTGAATGCGAAGACCGTGTGTACCCGCGCATCGGTGACGTGGTCGCGGCCGCGTACGACGACGTGCTGCTCATCGCCTCCGAGCGGGAGCCGAAGGAGTCGTCCATGGTCGGCAACCACGGTTCCATGACCCCTGCCGAGCAGTTGGTTCCGTTGCTCGAAGTACGCTCCTGAAGACCTCGCCGCCGAACCGCAGTCGTCTCCGTCCCCGCCGTACCCGCCGTCTCCGCCGAAAGGTGCTCACCCCGCCATGCCCGAGCTGGTGTTCTTCTCCGGAACCATGGACTGCGGGAAGTCGACCCTGGCTCTCCAGATCGAGCACAACCGCTCCGCGCGCGGTCTCGTCGGCATGATCTTCACCCGTGACGACCGGGCCGGCGAGGGCAAGCTGTCCTCCCGCCTCGGCCTGGTCACCGACGCGGTCGAGGTCGAGGACGGGCAGGACCTGTACGCGTACCTCGTCGAGCACCTCTCGCAGGGCGGCCGCGCGGACTACGTGATCGCGGACGAGGCGCAGTTCCTGGCGCCGGAGCAGATAGACCAGCTCGCCCGCGTCGTCGACGACCTGGGCCTGGACGTGTACGCCTTCGGCATCACCACCGACTTCCGCTCCAAGCTGTTCCCCGGCTCCCAGCGGCTGGTGGAGCTGGCCGACCGGGTCGAGGTGCTCCAGGTCGAGGCGCTGTGCTGGTGCGGCGACCGGGCCACCCACAACGCCCGTACGGTGGGCGGTGTCATGGTGGTCGAGGGCGCCCAGGTGGTCGTCGGCGACGTCAACCAGTCCGCGGACGAGATCGGCTACGAGGTGCTCTGCCGCCGCCACCACCGCCGTCGCATGACGGCGGCGACGGCCCGCGCGGCGGCCCTGTCCCCGGACGTCCTGCCCGTCTCCTCTCCCTGAACGGACCGCTGAGCAGAGCGCTGAACGGACCGCTGAGCAGACCGCGCTAGCGCGGATCCTGGACCACCGAGAACGGCGCGCCCTCCGGGTCCGTCACCGTCGCGACCCGGCCGTGCGCGGTGTCGTGGGCCGGTTCGAGGACCCGGCCGCCCAGCCCGGCCACCTGCCTCAGCGTGTCGTCCGCGTCGTCGACCTGGAAGTACGTCAGCCAGTGCGGGCCCCGGTCCCGGGGCAGGGAGTGGCCGACACCGTGGATGCCGGCGACCGGACTGTCCGCCAGACGCAGGGTCACATAGTCGAAACCGGCGGCGACCTCCGGCTCCTCCGGACCCTCTTCGTACCCGAACACCGTCTTGTAGAACTTGCTGACGCTCACGGTCTCGAAGGTCAGCAGCTCGTTCCAGGCCGGCGTGCCGTGGACGCCGGTGACGGCCGTGCCGGGGTGCCCCGGCGCCCCCTGCCAGACACCGAACACGGCCCCCGAGGTGTCGGAGCCGAGGACGAGCCGCCCGTCGTCGGCCGCGTCCAGGGGACCCACACCCACGGTGCCGCCGCACAGCCGTACCGTCTCGGCCGTCCGGCCCACGTCGTCCGAGGCGAAGTACGGCGTCCAGGCGGTGGGCAGTTCGAGGTCCGGCGCCAGCTCGCCGATGCCCGCCACCCGGCGCCCGTCGAGCAGGGCCCGCACATACGGGCCGAGCTGCTGGGGGCCGGGCTCGAACTCCCAGCCGAAGAGCTCCCCGTAGAACTCCTCGGTCGTGGTCAGCCCGTGCACCATGAGACTCACCCAGCAGGGTGTGCCGGGCGCGCGCCGACCGTGCGTGCCGCCGTTCGGGCCGGCCGACCCCCGTGCCTCGGTCATCGTCACTCTCTCCCCGGCCCCTCGCGGTGGCCGTGTCGCTTCCGCTTCCCGCATCCACGTGCACAGACCGCGCGCACGCCCCGTGCCGATGCCCGCCCCGTGCGTGGCCCCCCGGTGCCACGGCAGCGCCGCCAGGTGTTCATCGGATGTACAGCATGTGCCCGATCCCGTACGCCTGGTGATCGAGCCTGTCCGGCGGAGCAGAGTAGTCGGACCTGGACGACGCGGCCACCCCTGACGTATGGATGGACGCCATGAAAGCCATCATCACCGCAACGGAACTCGCGCACGACTTGACCGGGGCCAATCCGCCCGTGCTGCTGGACGTCCGCTGGCAGCTCAGCATGGCCAAGGCGGCCGGGGCGCCGGCCTTCGACGGACGGGCCGAGTACGCGGCCGGGCATCTGCCCGGCGCCGTGTTCGTCGACCTGGACGCGGAACTCGCCTCGGCGCCGGGGGAGCGCGGCCGTCATCCGCTGCCCGACCTGGCGGAGTTCGGCGCCGCGATGCGCCGGGCGGGTGTGTCGCCGGGCCGGCCCGTGGTCGTCTACGACGGGGGGCAGGGCTGGGCGGCCGCGCGTGCGTGGTGGCTGCTGCGCTGGACGGGTCACCCGGACGTGCGGGTCCTCGACGGCGGGTTGCCGGCCTGGGAGGGCCCCCTTCCGGCGGACGTACCCGCCCCGGCCGAGGGCGACTTCGAGCCGGCGCCGGGTCCCGGGGGACTCCTCGACGCGGATGCCGCCGCCGCGCTGGCCCGCTCCGGCGTGCTGCTCGACGCCCGGGCGGCGGAGCGGTACCGGGGGGACGTGGAGCCCATCGACCGGGTCGGCGGGCACATCCCGGGCGCCGTGTCCGCGCCGACGACCGAGAACGTGAGGGCGGACGGCCGGTTCCTGCCCGCCGAGGAACTGCGGGCCCGCTTCAGGAACCTCGGCGCGTCGCCGGACGCCGAGGTCGGCGTCTACTGCGGCTCGGGTGTCTCCGCGGCCCACGAGGCGCTGGCCCTCGCGGTCGCGGGCATCCCGGCGGCGCTGTACGTGGGCTCCTGGTCGGAGTGGTCCTCGGATCCGTCCCGGCCGGTGGCGACGGGGCCCGACCCGCAGTAACGGGGAACCACGGGCGAAGCGGACGGCGAACAAAGGGGGCTTCCGGTGCGGAAGCCCCCTCCGTGTGCGGCCGTACGGTCCGCCGCGCCTGCTTCTTGCGCGCTACTCCTGCTTCTTGCGCCGGGTCCCGAACACGATCTCGTCCCAGCTGGGAACGGCGGCCCGGCGTCCGGGGCGGACCCCGTCGGCCTCGGCCTGGCGGTCGGTGGCACCGATGAGGCGGTCGCGGTGGCTGGCGACCGAGCGGGGCATGAGGACGTCGGCGTAGGCGGAACCGGCCGAGGCCGCCGGGGCGGGGGGCTCCTCCGCCTCCGGTTCGGTCTCCGGCGGCTCCTCGGGGGACTCCGCGGGCCGCTCCGGGACCACCAGGTCGCCCCGGAAGCTGGGCACCGCCTCCAGCAGGCTGGTCAGTGAGTCGCGCTCGCCCGTGATCTCCTCGGCCGGCTCGGGCGCCTGCGCCGGCAGGCTGGGCCGCTCCCGGTCCAGGGCACGGTCCAGCGGGCGGTCACGCGGCAGCCGGGCGATGCGCGGCACGAAGGGGAAGCTCGGCTCGGGCGAGCCGAGGTCGTCGGACTCCCCGATCAGCGAGCGCGCCTCGTCGTCGACGGCCTGGACGAGCCGCCGGGGCGGGTCGTACGTCCAGCTCGCCGAGTGCGGCTCGCTCGCGACCAGGTAGACCAGCAGGACCTCCCAGGTGCCGTCGTCGCGGCGCCAGGAGTCCCACTGCACGGTGTCCTTCTCGGCACCGCGCAGCAACAGGCGCTCCTGGACGGCCTCGCCGAGCAGCGGACCGGAGTTCTCGCCGGGCCGGCGGACCGGGGTCTTGCGGGCTCTTTCGGCCATGAAGGCGCGCTCGGCCAGTACCGGACCCTCGAAGCGCCGCACCCGGTCGACGGGGATGCCGGCGAGCTGCGCGACCTCTTCCGCGGTCGCGCCCGCACGTATCCGCGCCTGGATGTCACGGGGGCGGAGATGGCTCTCCACCTCGATCTCGATCTGGCCGAGGCGGGGCCGGTCGCCGCGCACGGCGGCGCGCAGGCGTTCGTCGATCGGAAGCGTGTACTCCGTAGAATCGGCAGCCTTCAGCACCAGCCGTGTGCCGTCATTGGAGACGGCCACGACACGCAGTTCGGGCATGGGGACCTCCCGGGTGGTGCCTGCCGACGTCACGTGCGTCGCTGCTTCCGCTAGTCGAGTGTGGCCTGCCCGGGTGCAGCCTGCCACAACCTTGCCGAGTTGCCCGGCGTGTCGGGCACGGGCCCGGGAACGCCGTTATGGCACGGTTACCTATTCGCAACGCTAAGTGACCAACTCCGTCACCCTGTGCAACTAGCCCCCTCCCGGCGGTCCTTCGAGGCCCCGGACACCCTGGCGGGAGACCGGTCCCAGGGCTCGCAACAGTACTCCATTTGGACCATGTGCGTGGATGGGCGCGCCGCCCAACTTCTGGCAAGGGGCAGGAGTCCGCCGTCCGCAAGCGGTTTTCGCGATCATGAGCGTGGCATGCTTCACACGATCCCCGGAAGCGGAGGCAGTGGTTTCGCCGTGACTACGCCCCCAGTACCCGCCGCAGGTAGTCGTTCTGGAACCGCCGGTCCGGGTCCAGCCGGTCCCGCAGGGCGGTGAACTCGCCGAAGCGGGGGTAGACCTCGGCGAAGTACGCGGCGTCCCGTGTGTGCACCTTGCCCCAGTGTGGCCGTCCCTCGTGCGCCGTGAAGATGCGCTCGGCGGCGGTGAAGTACGCCTGATAGGGGGTGCCCTTGAACATATGGACGGCGACATAGGCACTGTCCCGTCCCGAGGCGGTGGACAGGGTGATGTCGTCGGCCGGGGCGGTGCGCACCTCGACCGGGAAGCTGATCCTGAGCTTCGAACGGTCGACCATCGCCTTGAGTTCCCGAAGCGTGTCCACGAGGGCCGCGCGCGGGACGGCGTACTCCATCTCCACGAACCGCACGCGGCGGGGCGAGGTATAGACCTTGTAGGGGATGTCCGTGTACGTCCGTGCGGACAGCGCCCGGCTGGATATCCGGGCGACGGCCGGGATGGTCGCGGGCACCGCGCGGCCGACCCAGTTGGCCACCTGGAAGGCGCCGTTGGAGAGGAGCTCGTCCTCGAACCAGCCGGACAGCTGCCCGATCGGCTTCTCCGGTCCGGCGCTGCGGTTGTTGCGCTTGGTGTTGGTGCTCCCGGTGTGCGGGAACCAGTAGAACTCGAAGTGTTCGTTCTCCGCCCAGTGTTGGTCGAACTCGGCCAACACCCGGTCGAAGGGCATCGGTTCCTCGCGGGCCGTGAGCAGGAAGATCGGCTCCACGGCGAAGGTGATCGCGGTGACGATGCCCAGGGCGCCCAGGCCGATGCGGGCGGCCGCGAAGAGCGCGCGTTCCTCCTCGGTCCCCTTCTCGGAGCAGGTGAGCACCGAGCCGTCCGCCGTGACCAGCTCAAGGCCCTTGATCTGGGCGGCTATGGAGGCCGATTCCCGGCCGGTGCCGTGCGTGCCGGTGCTGGTGGCGCCGGAGACCGTCTGCTCCATGATGTCGCCCATGTTGGTCAGCGACAGGCCCTCGCGGGCCAGGGCGACGTTGAGTCTCCTGAGCGGGGTGCCCGCCTCGACGGTGACCGTCATGGCCTCGCGGTCGATGCTGCGGATACCGGTCAGGAGCTGAGGGCGGATCAGCACACCGTCGGTGGCCGCGATGGCGGTGAAGGAGTGCCCGGTACCGACGGCCTTCACCTTCAGACCGTCCTCGGCGGCCCGGCGCACCGCCGCGGCGAGTTCCTCCACCGAGGCGGGAGTCACCTCCCGCGCGGGACGGGCGACGACGTTGCCTCCCCAGTTACGCCACGTGCCGTTCTTCCCGCTCGCTGTGGTGCTCAAGGGTGCCTCCCCGACCCGGAGCCGGCCTGTTGAGCCGGCGGTACCCGAGGAAACCGACCGCGACCGCGACGGCTCCGGACACGGCCGGAACCCCGTACCCGGCGTGCGCGCCGGCTGCGTCGATCACCCAGCCGGCCACGGAGGAGCCGAGCGCGACCCCGACCGCCAGGCCGGTGCTCACCCAGGTCATCCCCTCGGTGAGGTGCGCGCGAGGTACGTGCTCTTCGATGAGGGACATCGTCGTGATCATCGTCGGTGCGATGGACAGGCCCGCAACGAACAGCGCCACGGCCAGAAGCGACAAGTTTCCGACCAGTAGGAGGGGGATCATACTCACGGCCATCGTGCATATGCCCAGCAGCCACCTGCGTTCCGGCGACCCCGCCAGGCGCAGCAGCCCGAACACCAGTCCGGCCGTGCAGGAACCCGCCGCGTACAGCGCCAGGACCACGCTGGCCGCGGCCTTGTGGCCGCGCTCGTCGGCGAAGGCGACGGTGACCACGTCGACCGCCCCGAAGATCGCTCCCGAGGCGACGAAGGTGGCCACCAGCACCTGCAGGCCCGGGGAGCGCAGGGCGCTGCCGCCGCCCTGGTGCGCACGCGGGTGCGGCTCGGGCTCGGTGGCGCGCTGGGCGGTCAGCCAGAAGACCCCGGCCGCCAGGAAGCAGCCGGCCAGCAGCGGGCCGGCCTCGGGGAACCATGCCGTGGACAGGCCGATGGAGATGATCGGCCCGAAGATGAAGCAGACCTCGTCCATCACGGACTCGAACGAGTACGCCGTGTGCAGCTGGGGAGTGCCCCGGTACAGCGCGGCCCAGCGGGCCCGGACCATCGCGCCCAGGCTCGGCACACAGCCGATGCCGGCCGCGCAGACGAACAGCACCCAGTCCGGCCACTCCAGGTGCGCCGCCAGCAGCAGCCCGGTCACGGCGGCGAGCGCTCCCAGCGTCGCCGGACGCAGCACCCTGCGCTGGCCGTACCGGTCCACCAGCCGGGATATCTGCGGCCCGATCGCGGCGGCGGACAGCGCCATGGTGGCGGACAGCGCACCCGCGAGCCCGTAGCGCCCGGTGAGCTGCGAGACCATCGTGACCACGCCGATGCCCATCATCGACAGCGGCATCCGGCCGAGGAAGCCCGCGGCGGAGAAGCGCTTGCTGCCGGGGGCGGCGAACAGGGCGCGGTAGGGGCTGGGCACGGGGGGCTCCGGTCTTCGGGCGTAAGGCGCGTATGCGGCTGATAGAGCTTACGAGTTAGGTGACCCTAATGCACCCGGAAATGCGAGAGGTGAAACCGGCCGAAAACCGGCCGGAACCCGACTCTTCACTCCACTGTTTCCGGGCCGTCAGTGCCGGGTGGCAGGATCGAGCCATGCCAGACGTGCTCGATGCCACCCCCTACGACGCCCTGCTCCTGCTCTCGTTCGGCGGCCCGGAGGGCCCGGACGACGTGGTGCCCTTCCTGGAGAACGTGACCCGCGGGCGCGGTATCCCCAAGGAACGCCTCAAGGAAGTCGGGCAGCACTACTTCCTGTTCGGCGGGGTCAGCCCCATCAACGGCCAGAACCGCGCCCTGCTGGACGCCCTGCGCAAGGATTTCGCCGAGCACGGCCTGGACCTGCCGGTCTACTGGGGCAACCGCAACTGGGCCCCGTACCTGACGGACACCCTGCGCGAGATGGTCGCGGACGGCCGCCGCCGCATCCTGGTGCTCGCCACCAGCGCCTACGCCTCGTACTCGGGCTGCCGCCAGTACCGCGAGAACCTCGCCGACTCGCTGGCCGCTCTGGAGGCCGAGGGACTGGAGCCGCCGAGGATCGACAAGCTGCGCCACTACTTCAACCACCCGGGCTTCCTCCAGCCCATGATCGACGGGGTGCTCGCCTCCCTCGCCGACCTCCCCGAGGACGTCCGGGCCGGCGCCCACCTCGCCTTCACCACCCACTCCATCCCGACCGCCGCCGCCGACACCTCAGGACCCGTCGCGGTCCACGGGGAGGGCGGCGCGTACGTCGAGCAGCATCTGGACGTGGCCCAGCTGATCGCCGACGCGGTCCGCGAGCGCACCGGCGTCGACCACCCCTGGCGGCTCGTCTACCAGTCCCGTTCCGGCGCCCCGCAGATCCCCTGGCTGGAGCCGGACATCTGCGACCACCTCGAGGAGCTGCACGGGTCGGGGGTGCCGGCGGTCGTCATGGCGCCCATCGGCTTCGTCTCCGACCACATGGAGGTCCGCTACGACCTCGACACGGAGGCCACGGCCAAGGCCGAGGAACTGGGCCTGCCGGTGCGCCGCTCCGCCACCGTCGGCGCCGACCCGCGGTTCGCCGCCGCGGTCCGCGACCTGATCGTGGAGCGCGCCGCCGCCGAGCGCGGCCAGGAGATCGCGCCCTGCGCCCTTGGCGCCCTCGGGGCGAGCCACGACGTCTGCCCGGCCGGCTGCTGCCCGGCCCGCGCTCCCCGCCCGGCCGCCGCGGGCGCCGACAGCCCCTACGCATGAGGAGCCCCGTGACCGACAGCCTGCACACGGACCTGCTGGGGCTCGCCCAGGACGCCGCCCGCCGGGCGGCGGAGCTGCTGCGGGACGGCCGCCCCGCCGACCTCGCGGTCGCCGCGACGAAGTCGAGCCCGATCGACGTCGTCACCGAGATGGACATCGCGGCGGAGAAGCTGATCACCGACCTGATCTCGGCCCAGCGCCCCGACGACGGCTTCCTGGGCGAGGAGGGGGCCGCCACCGAGGGCACGAGCGGCATCCGCTGGGTGATCGACCCGCTCGACGGCACGGTGAACTACCTGTACGGGCTGCCCACCTGGTCGGTGTCCATCGCGGCCGAACAGGACGGCGAGACCGTGGTCGGCGTCGTGGCCGCCCCGATGCGCGGCGAGACGTACCACTCGGTACGCGGCGGCGGGGCCTGGGCCACCGGCGCCTGGGACGGCGAGCGCCGGCTGGCCTGCCGGCCCGCGCCGCCCCTGGACCAGGCGCTGGTCTCCACCGGCTTCAACTACGTCTCCGAGGTCCGCGCCCACCAGGCCGAGGTGGCCGCGAGGCTGATCCCGCGGCTGCGCGACATCCGGCGGGGCGGCTCGGCGGCGGTGGACCTGTGCGACCTGGCCTGCGGCCGGCTGGACGGGTACTACGAGCGCGGGCTCAACGCCTGGGACGTCGCCGCGGGTGACCTGATCGCCCGGGAGGCGGGCGCGCTGACCGGTGGACGGCCCGGAGAGCGCCCGTCACGCGACCTGACCGTCGCGGGCACCCCGGGGGTCTTCGAGCCCCTCCAGCGGCTGCTGGAGGACTTCGGGGCCTGGCACGACTGACCGTCGAAGGGACCGCCAGACGCAGCAGGGCCCCGGCGCTGGATTCGCCGGGGCCCTGCTGTCGCACGGCTCGTACGAGGCCGCACGGGTGTCACAGGCCGATCAGACGCTGGGCGCGCCGACCTCCACACCGTGTTCGGCGGCGAGGCGGCGCAGATCGTCGAGCTCTGCCATTTCCACCTCGACGAGGAAGTCGTCGCCCTCGTCGCGAGCCCGCGTCAGGTCGGACTCGGTCGTCCTTATGCGCTGCAGAAGTCCTGCGGTGAAAGCGTCCATGCTGCGCCCCCTCGTCCTGGGTCGTGGGTCGGTGGCACGGGGGTGTGCCGTTCGGGAAGGGGCGATCACGTCTCCTGTAGGTGCCCAGCGCTGCCCGGGCTGGGCGGCGACGGTGCCGGACACCCACGCCCACTCTGCTGATAAGCGGATCGCGGAGTACCACATGGTGCTGCGGCACATGCAGAGCGTGATCGCGGGGTGTAAAGCCGTCCTCCCCCCGCTCCCTTCCGCGGAAACCTCAACCGGAGGAGAAAATCTCGCATTCCCGTCCGGAGCGCGTGATCCACCGGGGCCACCGCTGTCTTACAGCCGACTTATGGCGGAAAAGGGCAGGATGGAGGTCACGACAATCCCGTCAAGACCCCTGCCCGGGCGCGCTCAGGCGCGCTACGCGGGTGGACACAGGAAGGACAGCGACGTGCGCGTACTCGTCGTCGAGGACGAGCAGCTGCTCGCCGATGCGGTGGCCACCGGACTGCGCCGGGAGGCCATGGCCGTCGACGTCGTGTACGACGGTGCGGCCGCCCTGGAACGCATCGGCGTCAACGACTACGACGTGGTCGTCCTCGACCGCGACCTCCCGCTGGTGCACGGCGACGACGTCTGCCGCAAGATCGTCGAGCTCGGCATGCCCACGCGCGTGCTGATGCTCACCGCGTCCGGCGACGTCAGCGACCGGGTCGAGGGCCTGGAGATCGGCGCCGACGACTACCTGCCCAAGCCGTTCGCGTTCAGCGAGCTCATCGCGCGCGTGCGTGCCCTCGGCCGGCGCACCAGCGTGCCCCTGCCGCCGGTCCTGGAGCGCGCCGGCATCAAGCTGGATCCCAATCGCCGCGAGGTCTTCCGCGACGGCAAGGAGGTCCAGCTCGCGCCGAAGGAGTTCGCCGTCCTGGAGGTGCTGATGCGCAGCGAGGGTGCCGTCGTCTCCGCCGAACAGCTGCTGGAGAAGGCCTGGGACGAGAACACCGATCCGTTCACCAACGTGGTCCGGGTGACCGTGATGACGCTGCGCCGCAAGCTGGGCGAGCCGCCCGTCATCGTCACCGTGCCCGGCTCCGGCTACCGGATCTGATGGCCGTGGCCACCACGCCCGCGCCCACGCAGACGCCCCCGAAGCCCACCTGGGACCCCAGAAGGCCGGAGCCGCCGTTCCCCTGGCTGCGCCCCACCATCCGGATAAGGCTGACGCTGCTGTACGGCGGCATGTTCCTGATCGCCGGCATCCTGCTGCTGTCGATCATCTACCTGCTGGCGGCGCAGGCCATCAGCACGGGCAACCAGCCGCCCTTCAAGATCGTGAGCGCCAGCAACGAGATCAAGGTCACCAGCCCCGACTGCCCCGCGGTCAACAACGCCTCCGGCCTGACGCTCACCCAGTTCAACTCGGCGGTCAGCGAGTGCATCGACCACTCGCGCCAGGCCGCCCTGGACAACCTGCTCAGCCGCTCGCTGCTGGCCCTGCTGGGCCTCGCCGTGATCGCCTTCGCGTTCGGCTACGCCATGGCAGGCCGCGTGCTGTCGCCGCTCGGCCGGATCACCCGCACCGCGCGCGCGGTGGCCGGCTCGGACCTGTCCCGCCGGATCGAGCTGGACGGCCCGGACGACGAGCTCAAGGAGCTCGCGGACACCTTCGACGACATGCTGGAGCGGCTCCAGCGGGCCTTCACGGCGCAACAGCGCTTCGTCGGCAACGCCTCGCACGAGTTGCGCACGCCCCTGGCGATCAACCGCACGCTCCTGGAGGTGCACCTCTCGGACCCGGGCGCGCCCATGGAGCTGCAACAGCTGGGCAAGACGCTGCTGGCCACCAACGAGCGCAGCGAGCAGCTCGTGGAGGGCCTGCTGCTGCTCGCCCGCAGCGACAACCAGATCGTCGAGCGCAAGCCCGTGGACCTGGCCGAGGTCGCCTCGCAGGCCATAGACCAGGTGCACGCCGAGGCCGAGGCCAAGGGTGTCGGGATCCGGGGCGAGTGCAAACCGGCCGTCGTCCAGGGCAACGGCGTCCTGCTGGAGCGGATCGCGCTGAATCTGGTGCAGAACGCCGTGCGGTACAACACGGCCGAGGACGGCTGGGTCGAGGTCGTCACGGAGGTGCAGCACGGGCAGGCGGTGCTGGTCGTCTCGAACACCGGGCCGGTCGTGCCCGCGTACGAGATCGACAACCTCTTCGAGCCCTTCAGGCGGCTGCGTACGGAGCGCACGGGCAGCGACAAGGGTGTGGGCCTCGGCCTGTCGATCGCGCGGTCCGTGGCCCGCGCGCACGGCGGCCACATCTCCGCGACGCCGAGGGAAGGCGGTGGTCTCGTGATGCGAGTCACGCTGCCGATCTGACCGGACCGTGACACTCACGGGGATGTTCGCTTTGCGCGGAATTTTCCGGCAGCCCTGCGCACATCACCGTGTGTGATCGATCACATGGGCAACATTCCGGCCATCTACTCTCCGTGATCAAGAACCCAGGTGGAAAGCCGGGAAAATCCGGGTTTTCGGGGGTCCTGATCACGGGAAGTACACGGTGAGATGCCTTTGAGGTGCGGCACCCGGACCGTGTACGGTCCCCATCGCCATCCCAGCCGATCACTCTTGAGGGGTCCGGTTGGGTGTCGATTGAGTAACAGACCTTGATGTGAGGCAAAATCTCCGCCTCAGGTCGGGCACAAGTCCGGCCTCTCACGCGTTACGTGCGCTGGAGACACCGCAGACACCCAGAGGGGGAGAGCGACATGGCAACCGACTACGACACCCCACGCAAGACCGACGACGACGTTGATTCGGACAGCCTCGAAGAGCTGAAGGCCCGGCGCAACGACAAGTCCGCGTCGGCCGTGGACGTCGACGAGTTCGAGGCCGCCGAAGGCCTGGAACTGCCCGGGGCAGACCTCTCCAATGAGGAGCTGGCCGTCCGGGTCCTGCCCAAGCAGCAGGACGAGTTCACGTGCATGAGTTGCTTCCTGGTGCATCACCGCAGCCAGCTGGCCCGCGAGAAGAACGGTCAGCCGATCTGCCGCGACTGCGACTGAGGACGGGTCGGCCGTGACTGGCTCGACCCCACCTCGGAAGCGCCGTTTCCGCCTGCCGGAAGCGGACCAGGGGCCGTCCGACGGCCCGCACGACGCGCGTGACGACGAGCGGGGCTCGCCCGGAACGGGAGCCTCGCTCGAACCGGTGGCCGACCGGAGTGACCTCCCGGCGTCCGCACGGCGAACCGCGGCCGTCGCCCTGCGGCGGGCCGCGGCGATCCGGGAGAAAGCCCGGGAAAGGGCCCGGGAAGGCACCCGTAAGGGCGGCAGCCGCGCCAGGGCGGGGCTTGCCTATGTCACCGACCGGATCATCGAGATCGCCCCGCGAATCCCCGTACGGGACCTCGCGGCCTTGCGCCGGCAGTTCCCGGGCCTCGGGCCCGAGCAGCTCGCCGACAAGCTGGTGGCGGGCGCCGCGACCGCGACCTCCACGGTCGGGGCCGGGATCGGTGCGGCGGCGATGCTGCCGGTGCCGCCCGCGATGCCCACCGAGCTGGCCGCGGAGATCACCGGGGTCGCGGCGATCGAGCTCAAGCTCATCGCCGAGCTCCACGAGGTCTACGGCGTACGGCCGCCGGGCAGTCTCAAGGGCCGCAGTACCGCGTATCTGTCCTCCTGGTCGGAGGAGCGCGGCATCGACGTGATGAAGCCGTCGACGATCAACACCGCCCTCGGGGGCCCGATGAAGCGCCAGCTGCGCCAGCAGGTCATGAAGCGGACGGTGCGCGACCTGCCCAACCTGATGCCCTTCATGGTCGGCGCCGCCGTCGGGGCGGTCATGAACCGCCGCGACACCAAGAGACTGGCGGCACGGATCCGGGCCGACCTGCGCAAGATCCAGGTGCCGTGGGACGAGCTGACCGCACTGCCCCCGCTCGAGGCCCCCGAGGAGCCGCTGGCGATCGGGGACATCGCCAAGGAGCTCGATGACTGACCGGGACTGACCGGTTCTGAACGGGTCTGACCGGGCGCCCTACGCCACGGCCTCCCGCGCCGCCGCGATCGCGGCCGCGAGCCCCTTCGGATCCCGGGTCGACAGGTACAGGTACGGCGTCGGGTCCGCCGGATCGGTGACCTCGACGCGCAGGGCCGTCGGGATGTAGGCGCGCAGCAGGAGGAAGGCGCGGGTGTCGGCCTTGTACGTGCGCCAGGCCCGGGCCTCCTCCGCGTCCAGGAACTCCGCGTCGCCCAGCGCCGTCACCGGGATCTTCGCCTCGCCCGCGATCAGGGAGTCACCCACCACACGGATCCGGACCGAGCCGTAGGAGCTCGCGACGACGGCCGCCGCCGCCGTGCCGCCGACCAGGCCGCCGAGCAGCGGCAGGGGGCCGAAGGGCAGCAGGACCAGGGCGAAGGCGACCCCCACCAGGAAGCTGATCAGCCACCAGGAGCGGGGGGCGGTGAGGCGTTCGTCGTACGGGGTGGCGGAGAGCTGCATGGAGCCAAGCTTGGCACGGTGAACGGGCACCCCCGACGCGCGGGTAAGGTCTGCGGCTGTGAGTGGTGGTTCCGCAGTTCTTCAGCCCCCGGCCGACGCCGTGAAACCCGTTCGGCACCCCGATGCTCCCGCACCCGGTGAGCTCCTCGGCGCCCATTACGGCCAGTGCTTCGGCTGCGGCGGCGAGCAGCCGCACGGGCTGCGTCTGGCGGCCCGCGCGGGCGAGGGCGTGTCCCTGACCGCCGAGTTCACCGTGCAGCCCGCCCACCAGGGCGCCCCCGGCCTCGCGCACGGCGGGGTGCTCGCCACCGCCCTCGACGAGACCCTCGGCTCGCTGAACTGGCTGCTGCGGACCATCGCCGTGACCGGACGGCTGGAGACGGACTTCGTACGGCCCGTGCCCGTGGGGACCACCCTCCATCTGGAGGCCGAGGTGACCGCCGTCGCCGGGCGGAAGATCTACTCCACCGCCACCGGCCGGATCGACGGCCCCGACGGCCTCGTCGCCGTCCGCGCGGACGCGCTCTTCATCGAGGTCGAGGTCCAGCACTTCGTCGACAACGGCCGCCCCGAGGAGATCCGGGCCGCCATGGACGACCCCGACCGGATCCGGCGCGCCCGCGCCTTCGAGGTGAACCCGTGAGCCCCGAGCCCCTGGCCGGCCGTGACCCCGTCCACGTACTGATCCGCCGCGTCGACCCCGACGTACCGCTCCCGGCGTACGCGCACCCCGGTGACGCGGGAGCCGATCTGCGCACCACCGAGGCCTGCGAACTGGCGCCCGGCGAGCGCGCCGTTCTGCCCACGGGAGTGTCCATCGCCCTCCCGGAGGGGTACGCGGCCTTCGTGCACCCGCGATCCGGACTCGCCGCCCGCTGCGGTGTCGCCCTCGTGAATGCCCCGGGGACGGTTGATGCCGGGTACCGTGGGGAGATCAAGGTGATCGTGGTGAATCTCGACCCGCGCGAGAGTGTGCGGTTCGAGCGCTTCGACCGGATCGCCCAACTGGTCGTCCAGCAGGTCGAGAGGGTCCGCTTCCAGGAGGTGGCGGAGCTTCCCGACTCGGCGCGGGCCGAGGGGGGCTTCGGGTCCACCGGCGGTCATGCCGCGGTGGGCGACGTGAGCGGCACAAGCGGTCGGGCCGCCGAGGGCGGCCGGACGGGTGGGTATCGATACGCTTCGGTCGTATCCGACCGGGAAGGACAGTGACGTGTTCGGACGTCGCAAGAAGAAGGGTGCCGCCGAGGACGCGGCCGGCGAGGCCGAGCAGGTCGTCGACAGCGTCGACACCGAGGCGGACGAGGATGAGGAGGCCGGGCGCGAGCGCGTCCGGCTCGAGCCGGAGCCGCGGCCCGACGGGCCCTGGGACAGCTCCGAGGTGCGCGACCCGGCCGAGGGCCGGGTGGACCTGGGCGGTCTGTTCGTGCCCGGCGTAGACGGCATGGAGCTCAGGGTCGAGGTCGCGGGCGACGCGATCGTCGCGGCGACCGTCGTACTGCGCGACAGCGCCATCCAGCTCCAGGCCTTCGCCGCGCCCAAGCGCGAGGGCATCTGGGGCGAGGTGCGCGAGGAGATCGGGACCGGTATCACCCAGCAGGGTGGCATCGTCGACGAGGTCGAGGGGCCGCTCGGCTGGGAGCTGCGGGCCCAGGTGCCGGTGCAGCTGCCGGACGGCACGGGCGGTTTCCAGGTCGTCCGGTTCGTCGGCGTGGACGGGCCCCGCTGGTTCCTGCGCGGCGTGATCTCGGGGCAGGGCGCGGTGCAGCCGCAGGCGGCCGGGCTGCTCGAGCAGATCTTCCGGGACACGGTCGTGGTGCGCGGCGAGGGCCCGATGGCGCCTCGCGACCCGATCGTCCTGGAGCTGCCGAACGACGCCCAGATGGTGCCCGAGGGCCTCCAGCAGGACGAGGGCGGCTCCCGCTTCTCCGGCGGCATGGGGCAGTTGCAGCGCGGGCCGGAGATCACCGAGGTCCGCTAGGGCCTGTCCGGCGGATCAGCGGGAAAGGGGCAGGCCGTGCCCCGCGTCCGCGGCATGATTCGCGGAACACGCCCTGGGCGTCGCCGTACACACCTGCGAGGGGCCGCATCCCGGTTCGGGGTGCGGCCCCTCGCGCGTCCCGGTGCGCCGGGCACGGCGGAAGCGTCGGTTCACCCATCAGGGTTGCGTCAAAGATGCCCCCCGTATCCGTTCTCCTCCCGTTCGCCGGCATCGATGGCCGTAGGGTCGACGCTGCGTAGGCGGTAGTCACCGGAAGACAATGGGGCCATGGCACGGGGCAAGCTTCGGATCTATCTCGGTGCGGCGCCGGGCGTGGGCAAGACGTACGCCATGCTGTCCGAGGCGCACCGCCGGATCGAGCGGGGCACCGACTGCGTGGTGGGCTTCGTCGAGCACCACGACCGGCCGCGCACCGAGGTGATGCTGCACGGGCTCGAACGGGTGCCGCGCAGGGAGCTGGAGTACCGGGACGGCCGCTTCACCGAGATGGACGTGGACGCCGTCCTGCGAAGGGCCCCCGCCGTCGCCCTGGTCGACGAGCTCGCCCACACGAACGTCCCCGGTTCCCGCAACGCCAAGCGCTGGCAGGACGTCGAGGAACTGCTCGCCGCCGGGATCGACGTGGTCTCGACGGTCAACATCCAGCACCTGGAGTCGCTCGGCGACGTCGTGGAGTCCATAACGGGCGTACGGCAGCAGGAGACCGTACCGGACGAGGTGGTACGGCGGGCGGCCCAGATCGAGCTGGTCGACATGTCCCCGGAGGCGCTGCGCCGGCGCATGGCACACGGCAACATCTACACGCCCGACAAGGTGGACGCCGCACTCTCCAACTACTTCCGGCCGGGGAACCTGACCGCCCTGCGCGAGCTGGCGCTGCTGTGGGTGGCCGACCGGGTCGACGAGTACCTGAAGCAGTACCGCAGCGAGCACCGGGTCTCGGCGATATGGGGCTCGCGGGAGCGGATCGTGGTGGGCCTGACCGGCGGCCCGGAGGGCCGGACGCTGATCCGGCGCGCCGTACGGCTGGCCGAGAAGGGTGCCGGCGGCGAGGTGCTCGCCGTCTACATCTCCCGCAGCGACGGGCTCACCTCCGCCTCGCCCAAGGAGCTCGCCGTCCAGCGCACCCTCGTCGAGGACCTCGGCGGCACCTTCCACCAGGTCGTCGGCGACGACATCCCCGCCGCCCTGCTGGACTTCGCGCGCGGGGTCAACGCCACCCAGATCGTGCTGGGCTCCTCCCGGCGCAAGACCTGGCAGTACGTCTTCGGACCCGGCGTCGGCGCCACGGTCGCCCGGGACTCCCGCCCCGATCTGGACGTGCACATCGTCACCCACGACGAGGTCGCCAGGGGGCGCGGGCTGCCCGTGGCCCGCGGCGCCCGCCTCGGCCGCTCGCGGCTGGTGTGGGGCTGGCTGGTCGGCGTGATCGGCCCGGCGGTCCTGGCGGTGCTGCTCAACAACGTCGACCTGGGCCTCGCCAACGACATGCTGCTGTTCCTGACGGTGACGGTGGCCGCGGCCCTGCTCGGCGGCCTCTTCCCGGCCCTGGCCTCGGCGGCGGTGGGCTCGCTGCTGCTGAACTACTTCTACACACCACCCCTGCACCGCTGGACGATCGCCGACCCGAAGAACATCGTCGCCATCGTGATCTTCGTGTCCGTCGGCGTCTCGGTGGCCTCCGTGGTGGACCTCGCGGCCCGGCGCACCCATCAGGCGGCGCGGCTGCGCGCCGAGTCGGAGATCCTCTCCTTCCTCGCGGGCAACGTGCTGCGCGGCGAGACCGGCCTGGAGGAGCTGCTGGAGCGGGTCCGGGAGACCTTCGGGATGGAGTCGGCGGCCCTGCTGGAACGGGCCGGCGACGTCGACCCGTGGACGTGTGCGGGCCGGGTGGGCGTCGGGCGGCCCGTGGCGCGGCCCGACGAGGCGGACGTCGACGTGCCGGTCGGGGACCACATGGCGCTCGCGCTGACCGGCCGGGTGCTGCCCGCCGAGGACCGCCGGGTGCTGGCCGCCTTCGCCGCGCAGGCCGCCGTCGTCCTGGACCGCAGGCGCCTGAAGGAGGAGGCCGACCAGGCCAAGGAACTGGCCGAGGGCAACCGCATCCGCACCGCGCTGCTGGCCGCCGTCAGCCACGACCTGCGTACCCCGCTGGCCGGTATCAAGGCGGCGGTGTCCTCGCTGCGGTCGGACGACGTGGCGTGGTCGGAGGAGGACCGGGCGGAGCTGCTGGAGGGCATCGAGGACGGCGCCGACCGGCTCGACCATCTGGTGGGCAACCTGCTCGACATGTCCCGCCTCCAGACCGGCACGGTCACCCCGCTCATCCGCGAGATCGACCTCGACGAGGTGGTCCCGATGGCGCTGGGCGGCGTCCCCGAGGGCAGTGCCGAGCTGGACGTCCCCGAGACCCTGCCCATGGTCGCCGTCGACCCCGGGCTGCTGGAGCGGGCGGTGGCGAACCTGGTGGAGAACGCCGTCAAGTACAGCCCCCCGGAGCGGCCCGTCCTGGTCGCCGCCAGTGCCATCGCCGACCGGGTGGAAGTACGGGTGGTGGACCGCGGACCCGGTGTCCCCGACGAGGCCAAGGACCGCATCTTCGAGCCCTTCCAGCGGTACGGGGACGCCCCGCGCGGCGCCGGCGTCGGCCTCGGCCTCGCGGTCGCGCGCGGCTTCGCCGAGGCCGTGGGCGGCACCCTGAACGCCGAGGACACGCCCGGTGGCGGCCTCACGATGGTCCTCAGCCTCCGCGCGGCAGGAGCGCGTCCCGGGCTCCTCCCCGCGGCGGACGGCACCGCAGACCGTGAAAGGCAGATTTCATGACCCGTGTCCTGGTGGTCGACGACGAGCCGCAGATCACGCGCGCGCTCGTGATCAACCTCAAGGCGCGCAAGTACGAGGTGGACGCCGCCCCGGACGGCAGGACCGCGCTCGACCTCGCCGCCTCCCGCCACCCCGACGTGGTCGTCCTGGACCTGGGTCTGCCCGACATGGACGGCGTCGAGGTCATCAGGGGGCTGCGCGGCTGGACCCGGGTGCCGATCCTGGTGCTGTCCGCCCGGCACTCCTCCGACGAGAAGGTCGAGGCGCTGGACGCGGGCGCCGACGACTACGTCACCAAGCCGTTCGGCATGGACGAGCTGCTCGCCCGGCTGCGGGCCGCCGTCCGCCGGGCCGAGCCGGTCGGCTCCGGCGAGGACGACGTGACCACGGTGGAGACCGAGCAGTTCACCGTCGACCTGACCGCGAAGAAGGTCAACCGGGGCGGCAGGGACGTCCGCCTGACGCCCACCGAGTGGCACCTGCTGGAGGTGCTGGTCCGCAACACCGGCCGGCTGGTCGGCCAGAAGCAGCTGCTCCAGGAGGTGTGGGGGCCGTCGTACGGGACGGAGACGAACTACCTGCGCGTCTACATGGCCCAGCTCCGCAGAAAACTCGAGGCCGACCCCTCCCACCCGAAGCACTTCATCACGGAGCCGGGGATGGGCTACCGGTTCGAGAAGTGAGGCGCGGCCGGGGATTACGTGGCCGTCAGCGGGCCCCGGTACGCTTTCAGGCATGAGTGCTGTTCCTCGTTCCGAAAAGCCGGCCGGCCGGTTCCGGCGCATGCTCGACCGGCTTTCCTCGTCTCAGGAGGACCTGGAGTCGGAGGAGCTCAGGGAGGACGCCGACACCGCGGGCTGTACCCGGATCGGTGACTGCCAGGACCGGCAGATCGTCACCGTAACTGGTACCTTGCGCACGGTCACCCTGCGGCCGCGCGCCGGTGTTCCGGCCCTGGAGGCCGAACTGTTCGACGGCTCCGCCGCGCTGGACGTGGTGTGGCTCGGCAGGCGCTCCATCGTGGGCATAGAACCGGGGCGCAGGCTCATCGCATCGGGCCGGATCTCGATGAGCCGGGGCCGCCGGGTGCTGTTCAACCCCAAGTACGAACTGCGACCCCTCGGACGGGAGTAGCCGGTGACGTCACTCGACAAGCCGACCGAAGACACACAGACGGACGAGGCTCGGACGGACGACGCGCGGGCGGTGACCGAGGCCGCGCTGTTCGAGGCGTTCGGCGGTGTCCGGGGCATGGTCGAGACCGTCCTGCCCGGCCTCCTCTTCGTCACCATCTTCACGATCAACAAGGACCTGCACTGGTCGGCGATCGCGGCGCTGGCCGTGTCCCTGGTCCTGGTCGTGGTCCGGCTGGCGATGAAGGACACCGTCAAGCACGCCTTCAGCGGTGTGTTCGGCGTCGCCTTCGGTGTCGTCTTCGCGATGTTCACGGGCAACGCCAAGGACTTCTACCTCCCCGGCATGCTGTACACGCTGGGCCTCGCCCTGGCGTACATCATCACGACCCTCGCCGGAGTCCCCCTGATCGGCCTGATCCTCGGCCCGGTCTTCAAGGAGAACCTCTCCTGGCGGACCCGCAATCCCGGGCGCAAGACGGCCTACGCCAAGGCCAGCTGGGCCTGGGGCCTGATCCTGCTCGCCAAGTGCGCGATCCTCTTCCCGCTGTACTGGTGGGCCAACACGGCGCAGCTCGGCTGGGTGCTGGTGACCCTGAAGATCCCGCCCTTCCTGCTGGCCGTCTGGCTCACCTGGGTCTTCCTCGCGAAGGCGCCCGCGCCGATCGACGTGTTCGCGGAGATGGAGGCCGAGGAGAGGGCCGAGAAGGAGCGGCAGGCCGCGACGAGCGCGGACCACGGCGAGGCGCCGAGCGCGGGCCGGCACCGGCGCGAGGCCTAGGGCCTGTCCGGCGGCGCACCGAGCCGCGCACGGCTTCCGTACGAGGACGGGGGCGCCCACAGATCTGTGGGCGCCCCCGTCCTCGTATCGGTCGGGAGACCGTCAGCCGTCCTCCCGCCGCACCGACAGCAGGTCCTCCAGCTGCTCCTCCCGGGCCTGCGCGGCCACGAACAGCAGCTCGTCGCCCGGCTCCAGGGAGTCCTCCTTGGAGGGGGTGAGGACGCGGTTGCCGCGGATGATGGTGACCAGGGAGGTGTCCTGCGGCCACTCGACGTCGCCGACCTGGGTGCCGGCCAGGGCCGACTCCTCGGGCAGGGTGAGCTCGACGAGGTTGGCGTCGCCGTGGCTGAAGCGGAGCAGCCGGACCAGGTCGCCGACGCTCACCGCCTCCTCGACCAGGGCGGACATCAGGCGCGGGGTGGAGACGGCGACGTCGACACCCCAGGACTCGTTGAACAGCCACTCGTTCTTGGGGTTGTTCACCCGGGCCACGACGCGCGGAACGCCGTACTCCGTCTTCGCGAGCAGCGACACGACCAGGTTGACCTTGTCGTCGCCGGTCGCGGCGATGACGACGTTGCAGCGCTGGAGCGCCGCCTCGTCCAGGGAGGTGATCTCACACGCGTCGGCGAGCAGCCACTCCGCCTGCGGGACCCGCTCCACCGAGATGGCGGTCGGGGCCTTGTCGATCAGCAGGACCTCGTGGCCGTTCTCCAGCAGCTCGCCCGCGATCGAGCGGCCGACCGCACCGGCACCGGCAATGGCGACCCTCATCAGTGACCGCCCTCCTCTTCCGGGCCCTCGGCGAACGTCGCCTCGACCTTCTCGACGTCGTCCGACCGCATCATGACGTGCACCAGGTCGCCTTCCTGGAGCACCGTCTGCGAGGTGGGCAGGATCGCCTCGCCCAGGCGGGTCAGGAACGCCACGCGGACGCCCGTCTCCTCCTGCATCTTGCTGATCTTGTGCCCGACCCACTTCGGCGAGGCGTGCACCTCGGCGAGCTGCACCCCACCCGTGGGGTCGCGCCACAGCGGCTCCGCGCCCGAGGGCAGCAGGCGGCGCAGCATCTGGTCGGCGGTCCAGCGGACCGTGGCCACGGTGGGGATGCCCAGACGCTGGTAGACCTCCGCGCGGCGGGGGTCGTAGATGCGGGCCGCCACGTTCTCCACGCCGAACATCTCGCGGGCCACCCGCGCGGAGATGATGTTCGAGTTGTCACCGCTGGAGACCGCGGCGAAGGCGCCGGCCTCCTCGATGCCCGCCTCGCGCAGGGTGTCCTGGTCGAATCCGACCCCGGTGACCCGGCGTCCGCCGAACCCCGGGCCGAGCCGGCGGAAGGCGGTGGGGTCCTGGTCGATCACGGCGACCGTATGGCCCTGTTGCTCCAGGGTCTGGGCAAGAGCGGAGCCCACTCTCCCGCAGCCCATGATGACGATGTGCACGGTTCTACTCCGCACTCCTCGCTAGGCCGCTGACTTGCGTGAACGTCGTGCTCATATCCTTCTCTCGGGCTCGCCGGGCAACGGGTGGGGGACCCGTGCCGGATCCGCCGGGCAACATCATGCCGGGGAAACCCGCCGATGATCCCCCGTGGGTACCGATCGCGGCTCTCGAGTGCCCGAATCCACGGTAGCCGCAGGCACCGACAGCCGGCCGCTCGGCAAAGACACCCCAAGATTTGGCCCAAGGAACGGCCAAGCGTCCGCTCGCCGGCGCGTGATGCTGCGCACGCTCCACAGCGTCAGGATTCCGAGGCCGACGAGGGCGGTCACGGCGCCGATCAGCTCTGCGGTCGCGGGCATTGAACCTCCGAGGGGCGGCTACGTGCGGGGTTTGCCATCCAGGCACGGTGGGCAACCGGACCACGGAATCCGCAGTTCCAAGCGTCTGCGAGTTCACTCGTCGGGAATAAACGAGACGGCGGGTGGGCGGCAGCCAGTTCGAAGGCTTACGATCCTCTCTCGTGTCCAAACTGACCGACGTGCCCAAACGGATCCTGATCGGGCGCGCACTGCGCAGTGACCGGCTGGGCGAAACGCTCCTGCCGAAGCGCATCGCACTCCCCGTCTTCGCCTCCGACCCGCTGTCCTCCGTGGCGTACGCCCCCGGCGAGGTGCTGCTGGTCCTGTCCATCGCGGGCGTGTCGGCGTACCACTTCAGCCCCTGGATCGCGGTCGCGGTCGTCGTGCTGATGTTCACCGTGGTCGCCTCCTACCGGCAGAACGTGCACGCCTACCCCAGCGGCGGCGGTGACTACGAGGTGGCCACCACCAACCTCGGTCCCAAGGCCGGGCTCACCGTCGCCAGCGCGCTGCTCGTCGACTACGTCCTCACCGTCGCCGTCTCCATCGCCTCCGGCATCGAGAACCTCGGCTCCGCGGTCCCCTTCGTCGTCGAGCACAAGGTGTTCTGCGCGACCGCCGTGATCGTGCTGCTGACCCTGATGAACCTGCGCGGCGTGAAGGAGTCCGGCAAGCTCTTCGCGATCCCGACGTACGTCTTCGTCGGCGGCGTCTTCATCATGATCGCGTGGGGCGCCTTCCGCGGTCTGGTCCTCGGCGACAGCATGCGCGCCCCCACCGCCGACTACCACATCAAGGCCGAACACCAGGGCCTGGCGGGCTTCGCCCTGGTCTTCCTGCTGCTGCGCGCCTTCTCCTCCGGCTGTGCCGCGCTCACCGGCGTCGAGGCGATCTCCAACGGCGTACCGGCCTTCCGCAAGCCCAAGTCGAAGAACGCGGCGACCACGCTGGCGATGATGGGCCTGCTGGCGGTCACCATGTTCTGCGGCATCATCGCCCTGGCCATGGCGACCAAGGTCCGCATGGCCGAGAACCCGGCCACCGACCTGATCCACAACGGCGTCGCCCTCGGCACCGGCTACGTCCAGAACCCGGTGATCTCCCAGGTCGCCGAGGCGGTGTTCGGCAAGGGCAGCTTCCTGTTCATCGTGCTCGCCGCCGCCACCGCCCTGGTGCTGTTCCTGGCCGCGAACACGGCGTACAACGGCTTCCCGCTCCTCGGCTCGATCCTCGCCCAGGACCGCTACCTCCCGCGCCAGCTGCACACCCGCGGCGACCGCCTGGCCTTCTCCAACGGAATCGTGCTGCTGGCCGGCGCGGCGGCCCTGCTCGTCGTCATCTACGGCGCCGACTCCACCCGCCTGATCCAGCTGTACATCGTCGGCGTGTTCGTGTCCTTCACGCTCAGTCAGACCGGCATGGTCCGGCACTGGAACCGCCACCTGGCCACCGAGCAGGACCCGAACAAGCGCCGCCACATGGTGCGCTCCCGCGCGATCAACGCCTTCGGTGCCTTCTTCACGGGCCTGGTGCTGGTCGTCGTCCTCGTCACGAAGTTCACGCACGGCGCCTGGGTGGCGCTCCTCGGCATGTGCATCTTCTACGCGACGATGACCGCGATCCGTAAGCACTACGACCGGGTCGCCGAGGAGATCGCGGCCCCCGAGAGCCCGAGCGACGACAGCGTACGGCCGTCCCGGGTGCGCTCGATCGTGCTGATCTCCAAGATCCACCGCCCCACCCTGCGCGCCCTGGCCTACGCCAAGCTGATGCGCTCGGACACCCTGGAGGCGCTCACCGTCAACGTCGACCCGGCGGAGACGAAGGCGCTGCGCGAGGAGTGGGAGCGGCGCGGCATCGAGGTACCGCTGAAGGTGCTGGACTCGCCCTACCGCGAGATCACCCGCCCGATCATCGAGTACGTCAAGGGCCTGCGGAAGGAGTCGCCGCGCGACGCGGTCTCGGTGATCATCCCCGAGTACGTGGTCGGCCACTGGTACGAGCACCTGCTGCACAACCAGAGCGCGCTGCGCCTCAAGGGCCGCCTGCTGTTCACGCCGGGCATCATGGTGACCTCGGTGCCGTACCAGTTGCAGTCCTCCGAGGCGGCGAAGCTCCGGGCCCGCAGGCGGCAGGACTGGAACGCGCCGGGTGCGGTGCGCCGCGGTCCGGCCGAGCAGCGGGCGCACACGGAGAAGCAGCCCAGCGCGAGGGACTGACGCGCGCGCCGGGGACCGGACGGCGGCACGTAGACTGGTGGGCTGTTGTCAGGCCCCCGCCGCGGGCCGCCCCGTCCCTCCCCGATCTGGAGTCACCCCACCATGCAGGCAGAACCGAAGAAGTCGCTGGTGGGGGAGGAGTACGAGGTCGAGATCGGCCCCGTCGCCCACGGCGGTCACTGCATCGCCCGCACCGCCGAGGGCCAGGTCCTGTTCGTCCGGCACGCGCTGCCCGGCGAGCGCGTCCTGGCCCGGGTGACGGAGGGCGAGGAGGGCGCCCGCTTCCTTCGCGCGGACGCCGTCGAGGTCATCGAGGCCTCCAAGGACCGCATCGACGCCCCCTGCCCGTACGCCGGCCCCGGCCGCTGCGGCGGCTGCGACTGGCAGCACGCCAAGCCGGGCGCCCAGCGCCGCCTCAAGGGCGAGGTGATCGCCGAACAGCTCCAGCGGCTGGCCGGCCTCACGCCGGAGGAGGCCGGCTGGGACGGCACCGTGGTCCCCGCCGAGGGCGACAAGCTGCCGGCGGGCGAGGTGCCGCAGTGGCGGACCCGTGTGCAGTACGCCGTAGCCCCCGACGGCCATGCCGGTCTGCGGCGCCACCGCTCGCACGAGGTCGAGCGGATCGACCACTGCATGATCGCCGCGGCGGGCGTCAGCGAGCTGGGCATCGAGAAGCGCGACTGGACCGGCATGGACGTGGTCGAGGCGATCGCGGCGACCGGCTCCCAGGACCGCCAGGTGGTCCTCACCCCGCGTCCCGGCGCCCGCCTCCCGCTGGTCGAACTCGACAAGCCCGTCTCGGTCCTCCGGGTCGACGAGAGGTCCGGCGGCGTCCACCGCGTCCACGGCCGCCCCTTCGTCCGCGAACGCGCGGACGGCCGTACCCACCGCGTCGGAGGCGGCGGCTTCTGGCAGGTCCACCCCAAGGCCGCGGACACGCTGGTCACGGCGGTCATGCAGGGCCTGCTGCCCCGCAAGGGCGAGATGGCCCTCGACCTCTACTGCGGTGTCGGCCTCTTCGCGGGCGCCCTCGCCGACCGCCTCGGCGAGGCCGGCGCGGTCCTCGGCATCGAGTCCGGCAAGCGCGCGGTCGAGGACGCCCGCCACAACCTCGCCGACTTCCCCCGCGTCCGCATCGAACAGGGCAAGGTCGATTCCGTCCTGCCCCGCACCGGCATCACCGAGGTCGACCTCATCGTCCTCGACCCCCCGCGCGCGGGCGCCGGCCGCGGCACAGTAGCCCACCTCGCCTCACTGGGCGCCCGCCGCATCGCCTACGTCGCCTGCGACCCCGCCGCGCTGGCCCGCGACATCGCGTACTTCCGCGAGGGCGGGTACCGGGTGCGGATGCTTCGGGCGTTCGATCTGTTTCCGATGACGCATCACGTGGAGTGCGTCGCCATCCTTGAGCCTGCCGCAAAGGGCTCCTGACCTGCAAGTTCGAGTGATGTGCGCTGTGGGCGTCACGGGCGATGTCTTCACGCACGTTCTGACGTGACGTCAGGTGTTTTGGGGTGCGGGTCAGTAGCCCGCGAGGGCTGGGAGCCGGCCGAGGGCTTTCCCCGAACCTTGCCGAGTCGGTAGGAGTCGGGGCCGTGCGGGCTCCGGTGGTGAAGGAAGGGCCGCAGGTCGTCAGGACGGGTTCTGGGACGCCGGGCAGCTGGGGAGATGCCCGGGGTGCGCAACCGATGTGTAGGGCACCCGCGCCTCACCGTGCGGGTGCGGATCGGGCCGCCGTGTCGATGTCCGCGGTGGTGACGAGGCGATCCTGCTGCTCGCGGCATTCGGCGTGCCGGAGGCGGACGACGGCGTCGAGCCCGCCGCCGGGGGCTGCCTCCAGGGTGACCTCGCCGCCTCCGGCGCGGGTGAGGTGCCGGACCAGTGGCAGACCGAGGCCGGTGCCGTCGTGGTCGGCGTGGGGAGCTCGCCAGAAGCGGTCGAAGGCTCTGCGCCGTTCGGTCTCGGTCATGCCGGGGCCCTGGTCGATCACATGCAGCTCGGCCATGGACGGGGTGCGGGTGCCTTGTGCGGGGGTGGTGATGACGGCCAGCGTGACAGAGGTTCCCGGCGCGGACACGCGGAGCGCGTTGGAGAGCAGGTTGTCGATGATCTGTTCCAGTGCGCCGGGGACTGCCAACACCGGAACGGACGTGCCTCCGGACACGATGAGGTCGACCTGCTGCTCGTCGGCGAAGGCCGCCCAGATGTCCGCGCGATCGGAGACGACGGCATTGAGATCGGCGGCTTCTGCCCGGATCTCCGTGTTCTCCAGCCGTGCGAGAGCGAGCAGCCCCTGCACCATGAGGCTGAGCCGCTCCAGTTCCCCGAGTGCCTTGTCGAGGCTGTCCTGGGCGCAGGGGGCGAGGTGCGGCTCGAAGTTCTCCAGGCGCAGGCGTAGCGAGGTCAGGGGCGTCTTCAGCTGGTGTGACACGTCGGAGGCGAACGCCTGCTGAGCCTGGAGCAGGTGCTGAAGCCGGGTCGCGGTCCGCGTGAACGACGCGGCGAGCCGGCGCAGTTCCGGCGGCCCGTGGTCGGTGGCCGGGGGATCGGTGATCCGGCCTTCGGCGAGTTGCGCGGTGGCGCGTTCCAGGGCCTGCACCGGGCGGGTGATCGAGCGCGCGAGTGCGAACCCGATCAGGGAGGCCACGGCGAGGACCCCGAGACCGAGAGCGGCGAGGACCAGCCAGGTGGTGCGCACCCTGGCCTTGAGCGGGCCCAGTGCGTACACCGTTCGCACCACACAGGCGACGGCGGGACTGGACCCGCCTGGCACGGTGACGAAGAGGAATTCACTGTCCGCGGGCGGGGCCCTGCGCGTGCCGACGGTGGGGCGGTCGTGCAGTGCCGTGGAGATGTCCGGCTCGGCGGACAGGTCCTTGCCGACCACGGCGTGGGCAGCGGTGTCGGTGAGGACGACACCCCGGCGATCGGCGACAAGCACGGTACCGCCGGTCCGCCGCCCGTACGCGCGGGCGAGGTCCGGCAGGTCGGTTGTCAGTCCGTGCTCCATCTTGTCCTCGCAGACCTCCGCGAGCGTCATCGCCCCTTGCTCCGCCGTGCGGGAGAAGCGGGCCAGCTCGCTGCGGGCGTAGAAGACGCCGAACGGCACTTCGAGCGCGAGCAGGACGAGCAGTATGAGGCTCAGGTGGCTGAGCAGGAGGCGACGGGTCACCGGATCTCTCCGCCGCGCGCCTGCACCGCGGAGGAAGTGGCGTCGAGGTGTGCCGGGGGAACGAGGCGGAAGCCGATTCCGCGGATGTTCTCGATCCATGATGCGTCGCCGAGTTTGCGGCGCAGCGCGGCGATGTGGACGTCCAGGGTCTTGGTGGGGCCGAAGAAGTTCGGTTCCCAGACCGTGTCGAGGATCTGCCGGCGGGAGCAGACGGCGCCGGGGTCCTCGGCGAGGCAGGTGAGCAGGTCGAACTCCTTGGGTGCGAGGGCGATGGACGACTGGTGCAGGTGTACCTGCCGGGTGCGGCGGTCGATGGTCAGCGGGCCGATCCGCTGGATGTCGGGCGTCCCGGGGTGATCGAGGCCGTCCGAGCGCTTCGAAGATCCACACTGGGGGTCCGCAACCGCTGGGCGGGCGCGGCGGGTGACGGCCCGGATCCGGGCGACGAGTTCCCGTACGCCGAAGGGCTTGGAGACGTAGTCGTCCGCGCCCAGTTCGAGCCCGAGCACACGGTCCACCTCGTCGTCCCTGGCCGTGATCATGATGATCGGTACGGACGAGCGGGACCTCAGAGCCCGGCAGACGTCGATGCCGTCCATGTCGGGCAGCCCCAGGTCCAGCAGCACCATCGCCGCCTCCGGCGCGGCGAGGCCCTCGGCCCCCGTTCTGGCGTGTTCCACGGCGAACCCGAAACGGCGCAGCCCCTCCGCCAACGGCCCGGCCACCCGGTCGTCGTCCTCGATCAGCAAGACACGCATGCCGAAAGGCTCACAGACAGCGGCCACGGCGCGTGGCGCAAACGCCGCAAGCTCCCCCGAGCCAGTGATCTTCCACGGTCGGCTCATTCGCTGTGGCGCGGCTTCTTGACGACATCAAGGGCCTGGCCAGCGTGGCGTAAGCAAAGAGTTAAGACGTCGGACGCCGGTGCTCGGTCTCCCAGGTGACAGTCGGAATCTGATCCAGGGTCAGCCTCCAGGTCCCGTCGTCCTCCGCGGCTGGATCGGCCGGAACCGCGCAAGGCGAAACGCTGTTTCGGGGGCTGTCCGCGACCTCCCGTTGTATTCGCTCTGGCAATTCCCTTGATCGTCTTCCCGTAGCGTCGGTTCGGCGGTCGGTGCCACCGGAGCACCACCGGACAACCCGCCACCGCAAGAACCAGGGACACCGCATGCCCATCGACGAACTGCGCCGCATCCGACCGGACCTGGTGGAGCCCTTCGCGACCGCGCTCCCGGAAGCACGCGCCACCGTGCTGGCCCGACTGTGGGGCGCCTTCGGACGAGAACCCCTGCCCGGTGTGACCACGCGTCGCCGTGAGTCCGAATCCTTGGTTGTCGAGCTGCAACGGGGCGGTTCGCTCACGGGGGCCGAGGCGGGGGCGCGTCCGTTCGCCGACGTTTCGCGGGACTTCGCCGTGTCGGGGCCGGAGGGGCCGATCAGCGACCCGGCCCGGCTGCTGGGACAGCTGGGCCTGCGTACCCCCGCGGCGGAGCGTCTGGCGGCCGAACTCGACAACAGCGTCGTCAACCTGGCCCTGGCCAGAGCCGCGAACGCGGGCCGGAAGGGCACTCCGGCGGACTCGGCGGATGCCGAGCAGGCGGTCGTCGACGGCCACCCGCAGCACCCCTGCTGCCGGACGCGCACCGGCATGTCCGTCGCCGATGTGCTCGCCTACGCGCCCGAACACCACCCGGTCGTCCGACTGGCACTGGTCCGGGTCCCGGCCGACCGCTGGCAGGGCGCCGGCGACTGGCCGCGGACACTGCGGGACGGCGACGCCTACCTGCTGCCGCTGCACCCCTGGCAGCGGGACCACGTGCTCCGGCACCACCGCGACCTGGCCGTCGTGGAGGAGACGATCCCGGCCCGCCCGCTGCTGTCGCTGCGTACCCTCGCACCGCTGGGCGCCCTGCCCGGCTGCCACGTCAAGACCGCGCTCGACGTCCAGGTCACCAACTACCGGCGCACCATCTCCCCGGCCGAGGTCGCCGACGGGCCCCCACTGTCCGACCTGGTCGCGGCCGTCATCGACAAGGCCGGACACGGCGACAGCCTGCGCGTCCTGCGGGAGCTGGGCGGCGGCTCGGTGTGCGTGGACGGACAGCCCTCCCCAAGCCTCACCACCATGATCCGGGAATCGACCGACTGCCACCTCGACGCCGGGGAGATCGCCGTTCCGCTCACGGCCGTGCACGCGACCGGAGCCGCCATGGTGTCGGGGGACCCGATGCGCTGGCTGGCGGACCTCGCCGGCCTCGTCCTGCCGCCGGCCCTGACGCTGCTGTCCATGGGGGTGGCACTGGAGGCACACGGCCAGAACACCCTGGTCGTCCTGCGGAACGGACGGCCGGGGCGGGTGCTGTACCGGGACCTGGACGGCGTGCGGGTCAGCCCGCGTCGCCTGGCCCGGTGCGGTTTCACCCTGCCCCCGCTGCTCGGCACCCGCGCCGGCGACGACGTGGGCGCTCTGCACACCAAGCTCTTCGGCGGCCTGGTCAGCGGGGTCTTCAGCGAGCTGGTCGACATCCTCGGCCGGACCAGGGCGGCTGAGCCACGGGCGCTGTGGGGCACGGTCGCCGAGGCCGGACGCCGCGTGTTCGCCGCCCTGCCGGACCAGGAGGACGCGGCAGCGTTCTTCGGGGACACGATGCCGCTGAAGGCGACCATCGCCATGCGCCTGTCCGAGAACCCGGGCGCCGCGCAATGGACGTCCGTGCCCAACCCCCTGGCGCTGTGCCGTTGACCTCCGACACCGACCGCTGTCCCACTGGAGCGACCACATGACCACCGGCACGGCCCCCCACACCGATAGCGCCACCACCGTCCCTTCCCCGACCGCGGAGCCGTCGCGGACGGCCGACCTCGTCACCACCCACACACTGCTCAACTGCCTGATCCGCGAGGTCTCCGCCCCCGAGCACCAGGTGACGGTCGTCGACGACCACCTCCTGCTACGACTGCCCCGCCGGGGCCTTCTGCTCCGTGCCGATCTGCGTCGGACCTCGTTGATCGGAGCCCATCGCTTCCAGGGCTCGGTGCAGCGGCTCGACGGCGATTCCTGGGTGACCGTGGACTGGCGCGAGCTGGCCGGCTGCATCCAGGACGAACTGGAACAGCGCACGGGCCTGGCCAACGAGGAGTTCCTGGGCCAGGTGGCGGACAGCCGGGAGACGATCCGCGTCGTACTGGAGGAGCGGGCGGGTGTCCGGGCGCCCGCGGATTCGTACGTGGCCTCGGAGCAGTCCCTGGTGTTCGGCCATCGTTTCCACCCCACGCCCAAGGCCCGTACCGGCGACCCGGCGGACTGGCTGGCGTACGGCCCGGAGACCGGCACCCGCTTCCGCCTGCGCTACCTGGCCGTGCGGCGCCACCTCGCACGGGAGGAGGGCGAGCCGCACGCGCTGGACGCGCTGCACCCGGTGGCCGACCCGGAGTTCGCCGTACTCCCCGTGCACCCCTGGCAGTACCGGCTGCTGAAGGACTGCGACCGGCTGCGCGAGGCGGTCGCCGCCGGGGATGTCGTGGACACCGGCACGGGCGGACCGGAACTGGTGCCGACCGCATCGGTGCGGACGCTGTACGCCCCGGAAACCGACGCGTTCCTGAAGTTCAGCCTCAACGTCCGCCTCACCAACTGCGTCCGCAAGCACGCGAGTTACGAGCTGTCCGGTGCCGTCGCCCTCAACCGGCTGCTCCAGCCCGTCTTCGCCCGGCTCACCGACCGCTTCCCGGGCTGCGCGCTCCTGGCCGAGCCCGGCTACCGCACCCTCGACACGGCCGGCGACACCGCCCTCCTGGAGGGCTTCGGCGTCATCGTCCGCTCCGGCCTGCGCCACCATCTGCGTCCCGGGGTCACACCCCTGCTCGCCGCCGCGGTGGCGGACGAGTATCCGACCGGCGCAGCCCATGTCTCCCAGCTGCTCGCCCGCGGCGACGGTGACATCCTGGCCTGGTGGGACGCGTACCTCGGGCTGTTGCTGCCGCCGGTACTGGCCGCCTACTTCGAACACGGCGTCGTGCTCGAACCCCATCTGCAGAACGTCGTCGTCGGCGTCGAGGCCGACGGCACGCCCGCGCAGATGTTCTTCCGCGACCTGGAGGGCACCAAGCTCCTGCCCGGCCGCCACCGGCAGGCCCTCGCCGACCTCCCGGACGAGGTGCGCGGTCCCCTCACCTACGACCCCGAACACGGCTGGAACCGGGTTGCGTACTGCCTCCTGGTCAACCACACCGCCGAACTCCTCAGCGCGCTGGCCGACCTCGACCCGGCGCTGGAACCCGCCCTGTGGGGCCTGGTCCGCGACCACCTCGCCGGCTACGCCCGCACCGCCGCCGAACCGCCGCGCCTGCGCGCCCTGCTGTCCGGCGTACCGCTGCCGGCCAAGGCCAACCTCCTGCTGCGCTGGTCCCGCAAGGCCGACCGCCACGCGACCTACGTGCCCCTGCCCAGCCCGCTCGGCGCGGACTTCCCCCGCGAGGTGGTCCGGTGAGGCCCGAGACGTACGACCTCGTCGCCGCGCTGCCCGACGACGATCTGCCCGCCTATGTCTACGACCTGTCCGACCTGCGCGAACACGTGCGTACGATCCGGGACGCACTGCCGGACCGCGTCGAGCTGCTGTATGCGGCCAAGGCCAACTCCGACCCCCGGATCCTGCGCACCCTCGCCGCACACGTCCACGGCTTCGAGGTGGCCTCCGGCGGCGAACTGGACCACGTCCGCGCCATCGTCCCCGAAGCACCGATCGCCTTCGGCGGCCCGGGGAAGACCCAGCAGGAGCTGGCCCGCGCACTGGACGCGGGAGCCGAGCGCCTGCACATCGAGAGCGAACACGAACTCCGCCTGCTCAGCACTCTGCTGGGCGACCGGACCGTGGACGTCCTGCTGCGCGTCAACCTGCCCGTCGACGTGGGCCGGGTCGCCCTGGCCATGGGCGGCGGGCCGTTCGGGATGGATCCCGTACAACTCGACCGCTGCCTGGAGGTGATGGAGTCGGTCCCGGGCGTCCGACTACGCGGCCTCCACCTCCACCTTGCCAGCGGCCTCCAGGCCCAGCCCCATCTCCTGCTAGTCGACAAGGTCCTCGCCTGGGCCGAGAGCTGGGCCCGCGATCGCGGAGTGGACCTGCGCGAAGTCAACGTGGGCGGCGGCATGGGCGTCGACTACACGCATCCGCCCAGAGTGTTCGACTGGCCGGCCTTCGGCGCCGGACTGCGCCGGATCCTCGCCCGCCATCCCCACCTCACCCTCCGGATCGAACCAGGCCGCTCGGTCAGCGCCTACTGCGGTTGGTACGTCACCCAGGTCCTGGACATCAAGTTCAGCCGGGGGCACGCGTTCGCCGTACTGCGCGGAGGCACCCACCACCTGCGCACCCCAGCCGCGAAACAGCACGACCAGCCCTTCGAGGTGATCCCCGACGACACCTGGCTCCGGCCCTGGAACCGTCCCGGGGTCCGGGACGCGCCGGTGACGCTGGTCGGGCAGCTGTGCACGCCCAAGGACGTACTGGCAAGCCGGATCATGATCGAACGGCTGCGCGTCGGCGACCGCGTCGCCTTCGCCATGGCCGGCGCCTACGCGTGGAACATCTCCCACCACGCGTTCCTCATGCACCCCCACCCGACCTTCCACCACCTCGACGACACCGGCGCGCCCGTCGCAGGCGACACGTATGTCCGCCAGACGTCATGAGTGCCGTCTTTCGCATGCCGGTGACGCAAGCACTCGCCGTCCGCAACCTCCGGCGCTACCTGCTCGGGCAGCTGGTCTCCAACATCGGCACATGGATGCAGCGCGCCGCCCAGGACCTGCTCGTCCTTCACACCACCGGCAACAGCGGCAGCGCGGTCGGCATCGTGACCGCACTTCAGTTCCTGCCGCAGACCCTGCTCGGACTGACCGGAGGCGTGCTGGCCGACCGGTACCCCAAGCGACGGACGCTGCTCCTGACCCAGACGGCGATGGCCGCCCAGTCGCTCCTGCTGGGACTGCTCACGGTGACCGGAGCGGTGAACCTGCTGTCCCTCTACGCGCTGGCCTTCGCCCTCGGCACCGCCACCGCCGTGGACAGTCCCGCCCGCAACGCCTACATCTGCGAACTCGTCTCCCGCGAGCACACGGCCGGCGCGGTCAGCCTGAACGCCGCCCAGTTCAACGTGGCCCGTGCCGTCGGACCGGCCCTCGCCGGCCTGACCGTCGCAGCGTTCGGCACCGGCCCGGTGTTCCTCCTGAACGCCGCCTCGTACCTGGCCGTCCTCTACGGCCTGACCACCATCCGTACCGACGCGCCGGATGCCCCTGTCCGCCCGCGACCGGGTCCCACCCGAGCGCGCGAGGCACTCCGCCACATCGCCACCACCCCGGAACTGCTCCTGCCGATCAGCCTCATCGCCTTCGTCGGCACCTTCGGTCTCAACTTCCAGGTCACCGTCTCGCTCGTCGCCGTCACGGTGTTCCACACGGGCGCCGCCACCTTCGGCTACCTCTCCGCCGCCTACGCTCTGGGCAGCCTCCTCGGCGCGATCCACTGGGCCAACCACGGCAAGCCGCCCACCGCACGCCGTCTGACCTCCACCACGATCGGCTTCGGCGCACTGGAAGTCGCGCAGGGCCTCATGCCGAGCTACGGCTCGTTCCTGGTCCTGCTGTTCCTCACCGGATGTGCCGCGGTGACCGTGACCACCACCGCCAACGCGCTGATCCAGCTCCATGCCGACCCACGGCTGAGGGGCCGCGTCCTGTCCGTCTACTTCCTCGTCCTCCTCGGCGGCACCCCCGTCGGCGCCCCGCTGGTCGGCCTGGTGTCCGACGCTCTCGGGGCCCGCTTCACCCTGGTCCTGGGCGGCGTCATCTCGTTCATCACCGCGCTCGCGCTCTCCGTCTCGTTCGCGAGCCGAACCCGACGCCGGATCCGCATCACAGAACCGACACCTGTGACCAGCACACCGTTTGCTTCAGTCCGGCCGAAGAGCGAGCGGCAGCCCGACCTCTGATGTGGCGGAACGCAGCCAACGGACGTGGTGAACTGGAGGAAGAACGCCGGAAGTTCTGGGGTCGCCCGGGCGAACACCGGCAGCGCAGCAGGCGCTGGGCGGCGTGTTCCCGGCGTGAGCGTTCACCCGCGGGGCAGGCCGGGGAGGCCGTGTTCGCGCAGGGGGCCGACCTGCCAGCCGCGTTCCTGGCAGGTGTCGAGGATGCGCGGCAGCGCGGTGAGGGTGGTGCGCCAGGAGCCGGTGGTGGAGGTGCAGTCGGAGTCGTGCAGCAGGACGGTCCCGCCACCGCGCAGGTCCGTCAGGAGGGTGTGCTCGACGGACTGTGGGGTGGCCCGCCTGCGCCAGTCCTCGCCCCAGCAGGTCCACAGCACCGGGGTCAGACCGAGGCGCCGGCAGACCAGATGGGCGGCGGTGCTCATCACCGCGGCGGTGCTCATCACCCCGTACGGCGGCCGGAAGAGCACGGGTGGCCTGCCGGTGACGTCGGCCACGGCGTCGCGGGCGCGGGCGAGGTCGTCATCGGCGGCGCGGGGACCGCGGAGCAGCAGCGGGCGGTGGTGCCAGCCGTGGACGGCGATCTCGTGCCCGGCAGCAGCCGTCTCCTTGGCCGGCCCCGGTGAGCGGGCCGGCATGGGGCCGAGCAGGAAGAAGGTGGCCCGCAGCCCGCGTGCGTCGAGGAAGTCGAGGAAGCGCGGGGTGGACAGGTGGTCGGGGCCGTCGTCGAAGGTGAGCGCGACGTGATCCGGCCGGCCGCGGCCGGCCAGACGCGGCATGACCGCGTCGCGCAGCGGCCCGAACGTGGAGACAACGGCCGCACTGTGCGGCGGACGGCCCACCCTCCTCGTATCTACAAGATGTAGTAGATTAGTCGGGTGGTCACTCTGGCGTAGTCGCCAAGTCATTCAAACGACACCTCACAAGCGCGAGGCGACCGGTGACAGAGCCCGAACCCCATTGCCGCTCGCTCATCCCGTGAGCACGTGACGCACTCACAAGGACGGAAGGACCCCTCCCTATGACCGCGGCCGCCACCGCGCAACTGGCCCTCGACGGATCCGGCATCGACGGCTCGTTGTTCACCTCGGTCACCGACTTCGCACGTGACACCAAGTGGCTCAACACGCCCATGGAGGTGTGGACCAACCTTGGTCTCGGGGTCTTCGCCATCCTCATGATCGCGGGCTGGTGGACCGCACGCCGCCGTGGCCCGCAGGCGATGACCGTCGCGCTGGCCGCGCCGGTCGCCGTCCTGACAGCCTTCGCCGCCGCCGAGGTCGTCAAGAAGCTCGTCGCGGAGGTGCGGCCCTGCCGGTCGATACCCCACGCCTACTTCGTCGACACCTGCCCGGCACCTTCGGATTACGCCTTCCCCAGCGGGCACGCCGCCGTCGCCGCCGCGACCGTGGCAGCGCTCTTCCTGCTCGACCGCCGGCTGAGCGCCGTCGCCGCCGCGTTCGCCGTACTGGAGGGCTTCAGCCGGGTCTACGTCGGCGCTCACTACCCCCACGACGTCCTCGGCTCCGCTGCCGTCGCCCTCCCGGTCGCCTTCCTCGTCAGCTCGGCACTGGGCCGGTGGGCCACCCCGCTGGTCGGCTCCCTGAGCCATGGGTCGCTGCGCCCATTGCTGACGACCGAGCTCAACGCCACCACAGCGCCGGCCCAGCAAGCCGCTTCGGCCGTGGATCCACTCTGACCGCCCGTCCGACGGCGCAGCCTCACAACATCTTGCGGCGTGCCAGAACGGCCAGGACCAAGAGGCCCGGCACCAGGGGGCCCGGCACCAGGGCCGGCGAGCCGGCTGCCGGCAGCGAGTCGGCCGTGTGCCAGTGGGACCTGGGGGAAGGCGCGCGTAGACCGGGCCGTCCCGACGGACCCGGAGCCGGCCCCCAGGCGTAGCCCTGCCGCTTGCCGCCAGCGGCAGTGACGCAGACTCGGCGTAGACGGGCCGGGCGCCGGCATCGGGCTCACGCTCGCCCGTGAACCGGCCTTCTCGCTCGGCGGCCGGCTCGCCGTGGTGCGAGCCGTGCGCCGCGCATGTCCGCCGTACTCCTGCCGGTCCGCCGGGCGACCGCGCGACGGGGTGAGGACCGGCGCCCGGCAGGTCAGAAGTGCAGCTCTCCGTGCTCCGGACGATCAGGGGCGGCACGGCAGCCGTCCGGTCCGTGCCCAGGGGCATCGTCGTGGTCGGTCGGCGCGGCGGCGGCGGCGGTGGTGGTATTGGCATGTGCCCTGCACAGTGCCCACTGCGCGCTGTCCAGCATGCGGTCGCTGTCCGAGGCGGCGTTGGCCAGGCTCGCGCAGCAGACGGCCAGCAGCAGACCGCCCGCCAGCAAGGGCAGGCTGCGACGGGCGGGCGGCGGGGCCAGCAGGGCCCGTACCCGCTGGGGCACCACCCCGCCGGTCGCGGCCAGCGCGGCGGGACGGGACGCACCGGCGGATGCCAGGGCCGCGCGGCCCACGGCGTGGGCGACGACCGTACGGTCACCGACCCGCTCGGCGGCCTCCTCGTCGGCCCAGCGCTCCAGGACGAAGTTGCCCGCGACGGCCACCGGCCGCAGCAATGGGTTCAGGGCGGACGTAAGCCGCCACACGCTCTGGAAGACGTGGTGACGCCCGCGCAGATGCGCCCGCTCGTGGGCGAGTAGTGCCTCGCGCTCGGCGTCACCGAGACGGCGCAGCATCCCCCGGGAGACGACGATCCGGCCCGGTGACCCAGGCAGTGCGAAGGCCAGCGGGACGTCGTCGTCGAGTACGGCCAGCTCCGTGTGTCCGGGCAGGTCGGCGCACTCCCGCCGGGCCCGGAGCAGGTGGCGGCCCTGCCGGACTGCGGCCACGCCGAAGGAGACGACACACGCCGCGAGCACCAGGGTGCTGACGGCCGCGACCACGGCATAGACGGGATCCTGGGAGCGCAGCGCGGACACGGACCAGCGGCCCTCCTCGGCGACTTGCGGGATCTGCGCCACTCCGGTGAAAGCCAGCAGGGCAAGGGATCCAGCCCATCCGGCCGCCGTCACCAGCGCGGCGCAGGCCAGCGCCAGGGCCGCTGGGCGCGGGGGCAGCCGGTGCGCCACGGGCGGTGCGAGCACGGCGAGTGCGGCCGTGACGAGGAACGGGATGTAGACGCTGATCAGCACCGGCTCAGCGCTTCCCGGGCGAACGCCGGTCCTCGCGGAGTGCGTCGTCGTGACTGGACAACAACTGCTGGAGCAGGTGCTCGTCCTGTTCGGACAGTTCCGAGACGAAGCGGGCCAGCACCGCCTGACGGTCGGAGCCACCCGTCAGGAGAGAGTGCATGCGCTGGGCGGTGTGCGAGGCCTCGTCCCGGGCCGGCTCGTAGGCGTAGCCACGGCCCTCGCGGTGCCGTACCAGCATGCCCTTGTCATGCAGCCGGGACAGGATGGTGAGCACGGTCGTGTAAGCGAGGTCGCCCGGCAGCCGTTCCCGGACTTCCCGCGCGGTCCGCGGACCGTCTGCCGCCCAGAGCGCGGCGAGCACATCGCTCTCCAGTTGGCCGCGAGCCCGCCTGCCGGATGCCTCGTGGGCTTCCTCGTCTCCTTGGCCCGTCACCTCACCGTCCGCCTTCCCTCGCCGTCGTCGCGTACAGGCTACCCGCCCATGTCCTACTTGTTGTAGGACGTGTCCTTGCGTGAGACCGCCAGGTAGCCGACGAAGCAGGCGATGGCGACCGTCCAGGCGAGGGTGACCGGACCGAGTCCGAACCCGAGGCCGCCACGAGTGTGCCCGAGTGCCATCCAGTCGGCGAGGGATGCGCCCAGGGGGCGGGTGATGACGTACGCCGTCCAGAAAGCGGGCACGGCGGCCAGGGTTCCGAAGCGGTGGGCGAGTGCGGGAACGCAGATCGCCACGGCGAAGAGGACGGCCGAGCCGAGGTAGCCGAATCCGGCGGTCGCGGTGAGGTCGCCGGCGGCGGTGCCGAGGGCGAAGGTGGCCAGGACGGCGGCCCAGTAGAAGAGCTCCCGGCTGCGGGTGGTGATGCTGTGGATGGACAGGGTGCGCTCGACGGCGTACCAGAGGGCGAAGACCGCGGCCAGCGTGACGAGGAAGAGCGGAGTGGACACGATGTACGGCACGCCGAGACCGACGTGCAGCACGTCGGCGGCCATCGTGCCGAAGACGCTGACCATGACGACTGCCGTCCAGTAGACCCAGGCGACGTAACGGCGCACGGCGAACTGCACGGCCAGGGAGAGCGCCAGGGCGAGACCTCCGAGACCGACCGCCGGCACCGGGCCGAGGACCTTGGCCAGCAGATCCGACGCGGTCTCGCCCATCCCGGTGGTGAGAACCTTGATGATCCAGAAGTAGGCGGTCACTTCCGGCACCTTGTTCGCCATGGTGCGCAAGGGGGTGAGGGGGCGGTCGTCGAGGAGACGGTCTGTGGTCATGGTGCGCACGATGGCATGGCCCCCTTCCGCCGTCCCAGGCCCCTTTACCGTCGCTTGGAGACTTCCGGTGCATGAATTTCATTACCGCGCGTCCAGCCTGACCACAACCTGAATGCCTCGCCGAAGCGCCTGGTCACGGCGGTTATGAGGGTGATAGCACCGGCGCGAGGACCGTCGAGACCGTCGCGGCGGTCCAGGGGGTACGCGTCCCGATGAACAGGCTGATCGTCGGAGGGCGTCGGCCATGACGCCACCTCCGTCGTCTCGCCCGACCCCCGGCGATATGTGAGATTCCGGACGATTCCCGAACGGCTACTACATCACGTAGAGGTAGGGCGTAGGGTGAGGGGCATCGCGGGAACCGGGTCTGTCTGAACTCATTCATCCGAAAGGACGCTGCCCCATGACGGCACCGATTCCGGCGGCGTCCCAGCTGGCCGTGAACGTGCTCGACGCCCACTCCCTGCTGGCGTCCTTCGGTGTGCTGGGCGTCGCGGTGGTGATGTTCGCCGAGACAGGCCTGCTGGTCGGATTCTTCCTGCCGGGCGACTCCTGGAGCGTCGGCCTCACCCTCGCGGGGTACGCGCTCGGCTCGTCGATCCCGAACGTCGACCGCTACCTGCTCCCGCTGGTGGCACTGATCGTCGTCGTGTCTCTGGTCCCCCTCGTCGCCGAGGTGTACCGCGGGCGCCGGGCGGCACGGTTCGAGGAGGGGCGAGGGTGATCAGCGCCCGGTCGGTGGCGGGGGTTGCGTCAGCGGGTGCACCGCACTGGTGGATCTCGCGCACTACCAGGGCGCCGGCCAGGGAAAATAGAGAACCGTTGCTGAAGTACCTAGGGTCAGCCTGTGGCTTTTATTGTGGTGTGTGAGGATGATGCGGCGGTCCGTGACGTCCTCAAGCGTGCACTTGAGCACGACGGCCATACGGTCGCAGTCGCTTCCACCGCGGACAGCCTGCTGCGGCAACTCGAGCCGCTCCCTCACCTGGTCGTTCTGGATCTAGGGCTCCCGGACGCCGACGGCCGCGATGTCTGCCTGGCGCTGCGGGCCCGTGGCGTTGATGCCCCGGTGCTGATGCTCACCGCTCTGGACGGCATGCATCACAAGGTGGGCGGCTTCGAGGCGGGAGCCGACGACTACATGACGAAACCGTTCGACATCCCGGAGTTGCTGGTGAGGGTCCGCGCCCTGCTACGCAGAACAACCGCGACGACCCCACCGAGGGGCGTCGTTCTCGATCCGGCGAAACATGTCGTGATCCACGGTTCGACGAGCGAGAGCCTGACGCCGACCGAGTTCCGGTTGCTGGGCAGGCTCATCGCCTCACAGGGCGACGCGGTACGCCGCCACGCCCTGGTCGCCGCGGGCTGGCCGCATGGCGCGCAGGTCAGCGACAACACCCTTGACTCCTATGTTCGCCGGCTACGGACCAAGCTCGGTGCGCTGGGCGTGGCCGATCGCCTGGCGACGGTCCGGGGGGTGGGCTATCGATGGGAGTGACAGGCTTCCGTGGGAGGGTTGTCGCTCTTGCGGTTCTGATCGCGACAGCGGTGGTCGCAGTCCTGGTGGTGGTCTCGCACGTGTTGCTGAGCCAGGTGACCGACGCCGACGCGAACGCTCTGGCGCATACACGTGCGGAGGCGGTGGCGGCGAACGTGGCCGTACGAGGTGGCCACGTCGTGCTGATCGAGGGCGGCAACGAAGCGCTGGACACGGTCTCCTGGGTGTACGCCGACGGGCACCTCATTGACGGAATCGTGCCGCGCAGCGTCCTTGACCGCGTCGATGCGCTCGTCGGCTCCGGGCAGTCCCAGACCACCACCGTCGGCAGTCACCTTCTGTATGCCCAGCCGATCCGGCTGGAAGGCCACCACGTCATGGTGGTCGTGAGGGTGGATCTGACGCCGTACGAGACGTCGGAGCAGCGCAGCCTGACGATGTCGCTCATGTTGGGCGGCATCTCGATCCTGCTCGCCGGCGTCGTCGCGCACCTCGTGGTGGGTCGTGCGTTGCGGGTGGTCCACGACATGGCCGCTCTCGCCGACGACTGGGGCGATCACGAACCCGGGCGCCGATTCGACCTCGGCGTTCCTCGGGATGAATTCGGGGAGCTCGGGCGAACTCTCGACCGCCTGCTCGACCGCGTGGACAACACGCTCGCGGACGAGCGCCGGCTCACCGACGAGATCGCCCACGAGTTGCGGACGCCCCTGACGGCCCTGCGGGGCGAGGCACAGTTGGCGCAGCTCTCCGGTCACCAGGTGGCACCGGAGTCCGTTCTGACCGAGGTCGACCGCCTGAACACGGCGATCACGACGATTCTGGGTGCCGCCCGGACACGGATCGACGGCGGTACCCGCTGCGATCTCAGGGCGGCGGCGCGACAGGCGATCGCCGGTCGCTCCATCGAGCTCGCCGTCCCGACCGATGTCGACGTCGCCGTGGCAACCGAACTCGTCGTGGCTGTGTTGTCACCCCTGTTGGAGAACGGCCTGCGGCATGCGAGTTCGCGCGTCTGGGTCACGGCGCGCGTCCAGCCCCAGGGCGTCGTGATCGATGTCCTCGACGACGGCCCGGGGTTCGACCCGGCGGAGGTCGACCGGGTCTTCGAAGCGGGCGTGACCAGCGGCGCCGGGCACGGGTTGGGGCTGGCCGTGGTAAAACGTCTCGCCGCGTCCGCGGGAGTGGCGGTCCGTGCGATCGCGGATGGTCACGGTCGCGTCGAGGTGACCTTCCCCACGGCGGAGGCGATCGCGTAGTCAGGTTGTGTGCAGGTTGGCCGAGCCAACCTCGGCGCATGACAACGACGAGCGAAGCCCGCACGCACCGCAGCGGGCGGCTGATGCTGAACAAGGTTCCCGAGGTCACCATCTGGTTCTGGGTGATCAAGATCTTGTGCACGACCGTCGGTGAGAGTTTCGCCGACTGGATCAACATGAAGCTGGGCGTCGGCCTGGTGAACACGGCCTGGATCTTCACCGCGGTGTTCGTCGTGGTCCTGGGCGTCCAGCTGCGGCTGAAGCGGTACGTCCCGTTCCCGTACTGGCTGACCGTGGTCGTCGTCAGTGTCACCGGCACGCTGTACACCGACATCCTGACGGACCAGCTCAAGGTGCCGCTGTGGATCAGCACCACGGTGTTCTCGGTCCTGCTCGCCGTGGTCTTCGGCGCGTGGTGGCTGCGCGAGCGCACCCTCTCGATCCACTCGGTCAACACGCTGCCGCGTGAGTCGTTCTACTGGCTCACCGTGCTCGTCACCTTCGCGCTCGGCACCGCGACCGGCGACTGGACCCTCGAACTCACCGGCTGGAGCCCGGGCGTCTCGGTCCTGCTGCCGCTCGGCCTCATCGCGGCGATCATGCTGTTGTGGAGGTTCGGCGCGAACCCGGTGCTGTCCTTCTGGCTCGCCTACATCCTGACCCGCCCGCTGGGCGCCAACATCGGCGACTGGCTCGCCTCCCCCAAGGTCGCTCAGCCGGGCGAGCCGACCGGCCTCGCACTGGGCACCTTCACCACCAGCCTGATCTTCCTCGGCCTGATCCTGGCGACCGTCATCTACCTGACGGTGACCCGTTCCGACGTGACCGAGACCTACGACGCCACGCACACCCAGCAGATCACCGCCAACCCGCAGAGGGAGCGCGTCGCGCTGGCGGGCTTCGGCCTCCTCGCCGTCGCCACCGTGGGCCTGCTGGTCTGGGCTCACAGCCAGCCGCACGTCGGCCCGGCGCCGGAGGAGGACGCCACCTCCACCGTTCACCTCGCCCCTGGCCAGGCCGTGAAGAAGTTCCCGTCCACGAAGGTCGACGCGCTGAGGGCTCTCGCATCGACCTCACTCAAGGACGCACAGTCGGGGAACGCGACCAAGGCCCACGCGGCTGCCCAGTCGCTGCGAGACCTCTGGGATGCCGACCAAGCCACGTTGCAGCCGCTCGACAACACCGGCTGGACCTTCCTCGACGCCCAGATGGACCAGGTCCTGAAGACCTTCGGCATCGACCACTCGAACCCGCCGATGTCACCGGCAAAGCAGGAGGCCGAACTCAGCACCCTCCTCACGGATATGCGCTGACGGACCTGATCGGCGGCGACTCCGCCGGAGTCGCCGCCGATCACGCTCTCTCGGGGCCCGTGGCGCCATGGTGCCGACGCCGTCGTGACGATCAGGGTCATGGTGGTGATCAGGACACTGCCGCTGTCCGTGTCGGGGGTGTGGCGCGGCGGAGCGCCGCCATGAGAAGGCCGTACGGCAGTCAGGATGTTTTCAGGTAGTCCGTGGCACGGTCGGGCCTCATGGCACACGAGACATCGGAAACCACCGCGGCCTCATCGGTCGATGCCGCGGCGTCCTCGGGTCGCCGGTTGCGCTGGGACAAGGTGCCCGAGGTCACCGTCTACTTCTGGATCATCAAAGTGCTCTGTACGACGGTCGGTGAGACCGCCGCCGACCTGCTCAACGAGAAGGCCGGGCTCGGACTGACCGGAGTGTCGGTGCTGATGGGCGCCCTGCTGGCGATCGTCCTGGTCGTGCAGTTCCGCACCGGTGCCTACCGCGCCGGCGTGTACTGGACAGCCGTCGCGCTGATCAGCGTCGTCGGCACGCTGATCAGCGACAACCTCACCGACAACATGGGCGTCCCGCTGGAGATCAGCACCACCGTCTTCGCGATCGTCCTCGCGGTCGTCTTCGGCGTCTGGCACAGGCGCGAGGGGACGCTTTCCATCCACAGCATCGACACACCGGGCCGGGAGTCCTTCTACTGGCTCGCCGTTCTGTTCACGTTCGCCCTCGGGACCGCCGCCGGCGACCTGGTCTCCGAACGGATGAACTTCGGCTACTGGCTGTCCGCGGTCCTGTTCGCCCTGGTCATCGCCGCGGTCGCGCTCGCGCACTTCGCGCTTGACCTGGACGCGGTGTGGAGCTTCTGGATCGCCTACGTCCTGACCCGTCCGCTCGGCGCGTCCGTCGGCGACTACCTCTCGCAGCCGAACGGTGACGGCGGAGTGGGCCTGGGCGCCGTCCCGACGAGCGTGCTGTTCCTCGGTGTCGTCCTCGGTCTGGTGGTGTATCTGGCGGTGACCCAGAAGGACGTCGCGCAGCCCCAGCGAACCGTGCGCCACGCCGCCTGAACAGGGGCGGGGCAGGCGCTCAGGAAGTGCTCAGGTTGACGCCGCCAAGGCCATTGACCGCGATCGCCTCGCCGCTGATGAAGAAACTGCCCGAGGTCACCCTCGCTTTCTGGATCATGAAGATCGCGGAGACCACCTCGGCGAGACGGTCGGCTCCTGGCGGGCGGCGGACGTCTTGCGTCGGCCGCCGCTTGCCGCGCCCGGCGCCCTACGAAGAAGTGCGGAGGCGGCTTCTCACCCGCCTCTAACCCTACAAGCCGTAGTGTGGGATGTCCTCCTACGAGCTGTAGAGGATTCGATTCCGTGGCGTGCGACGACGAGAGGTGCAAGATGGCCGACGGCTCGAACGCCACGAGGACCGGTGTCCCTCGCACCGGCCGCCCATCACAGACCATCCGGACCCGGCGCATGCGGGGCGAGCCCCGGCTCGGCGCGGTGGCAGCCGCCTTCACGCTCGCCCAGCTCGTCCTCGTACGGCCGGATCTCGGTCTCGGCTGGGACGAGGCCGTGTACGTCAGCCAGGCCAGCGGTCACGTGCCCGCCGCCTACTTCAGCGCGCCCCGCTCCCGCGGTATCTCACTCCTGGTCGCGCCGATCGCGTCGTGGTCCGACTCCACCGTCCTGCTCCGGATCTACCTGGCCGTCCTCTCCGGTCTGGCCCTCTACCTCGCCCTGCTCGTCTGGCGAGGCCACCTCGGTCCCGGCGTCCTGGCCCTGTCCGGCGCCCTGTTCGCCTCGCTGTGGGTGACGCTGTTCTACGGCTCCGAGGCCATGCCCAACTACTGGGTCGCCATCGGCGCCCTGGCATGCGTCGGCTGCTTCCTGCGTGCCCGCGCGAACGCCAGGGACCGGGCGGCCTGGTGGGGTGTGTTCGCGGGCGCGGCGCTGATGGCCGGGATGCGCCCGATGGACGCGGTCTACGTCGTCCTGCCCCTGCTCGCGCTCTCCCTGCGCCGCCCGCGCCGCCCCCGTCTGCTCGCTGTGCTGGTCGCGGGGCTGGTGGCGGGTGGCGGGGAGTGGGTGATCGAGGCGTACACGAGCTACGGCGGCCTCGCGCAGCGCCTGTCCGACGCCTCCGCCGTCCAGGGCGGACTCGGCTGGCACCTCGCCGTGCTCGACCAACTGCGCAGTCTCGGCGGCCGCACCCTGTGCCGGCCCTGCACCGGAGCGGCCCCCCACCCGGCGGTGACCCTGTGGTGGTTCGCGCTGCCCGTCCTCGCCGCCCTCGGCGCGGTGGTCGCCGTCCGCGCCCGCCGTGCGCTGCCCGTCCTGCTGCCGCTGGCCTGCGCCGTCACGGCCGCGGTCCCCTACCTGTTCCTCATCGGCTACGCGGCCCCCCGCTTCCTGCTGCCCGCCTACGCCCTGCTCGCCCTCCCCGTCGCCCACGGCCTCGCCCATCTGGTCACGGCCCCGATCGGCCGGATGGCGCGCACCGTCGCCGTCAGCCTGGTGGCGATCGGTGTGGCGGGTCACCTGGCCGTGCAGTACGTCGTCCTGGAGCACACTGTGCACAGCTCCGCGGCCTCCCGCGCCGACTGGTCTCGCACCGCCGCCGCCCTCCGCACGCTCGGTGTCCGGCAGCCCTGTCTGCTCAGCGGCTACGACGCCGTGCCGATCGCCTTCTACACCGGCTGTGGCTCTGCCCAGACGGCGGGACACGACGCCAGCACCACCGTGGCCGAACTGAAGCGCGCCGCTCACCGCACGTCCTTCGCCGTCCTCGCGCCACCGGGGGGCCGTCCGCCCGCGTACGCGCGCACCTGGCCCGCGGAAGAGGTCGGCGGTCTTCGGGCGTACACGGCACCCGTCGTACGGCAGGGGAGGCGACCATCGTGACCGCGGCCGAGAGCCCGCTCCGGAACGCAGTGCGGGGCCGCCCCGGTGGCTGTCACCTGAGCGGCCCCGTGCCGGTGGTGGTCAGCCGGTCGGCCCTGCCGGGGTGGTGGTGGTCTTGAAGCCCTCCGTCTTGTTGGCCTGGACGGCGAAGTCGTTGGTGAACGTCTTGCTGAGGTCCACCGAGCCCTTCACGTTTCCGACGAGCCGCTCCGTGGCCAGGGAGGTCTTCGGGCCGCCGGCCGGCATGATGCCGTCGGGGAGGAACTGGCCCTTGTCCTCGGTCAGGGCGGTGATGTAGTCGGCCTTGGTCACCAACTGGTTCGACACGAACGACGCCGGCAGCTTGTTCGCTATGTCGGCCGTGCTGTGCGTGTGGATCCAGTGCATGGTGGCGACGAGCGCGTCGACGACCTTCTGCACCGTGTCCTTGTGCGAGTTCACCCAGTCGGTGCGGGCGAGCACACTGGCCGCGGGGTAGGCGCCGCCCATGGCCGCCGTGGCGCCCTGGGTGGTGGCCAGGTCGATCGCCGAGGTGCCGACACCCTTCTTCTGGATCGCGGCGACCGTCGGCTGTGTCGTCATCACACAGTCGACCTTGCCGTTCTGAAGGGCGGCGATGGCGGTGGAGCCCGCGCCCACCCCGATGCGGTGGAACTGACTTGTCTTGACGCCCTTCTTGGCGGCCAGGAACTGGGTGAGCGTGTCGGTGCCCGAGCCCAGGTCGGTGACGCCGAGGGTCTTGCCCTTGAAGTCGGCGCCCGACGTGACGCCCGACTTCTTGCCGCACATCTCCCGCTCACCCGGTGCGCCGGACAGTTGGACGACGTCCTCGACCGCCTTGCCCTTCGCCTGGAACTCGATCGTGTGGTTGTACCAGGCGCCGGCCATGTCGACCTGCCCGGAAGCCATGGCTTCCTCGGCGCCGACACCGCCGTCCTGCTCGGTGCTGAGCTGGACGTCGACGCCGTACTTCTTGTAGAAGCCGAGGTTCTGGGCGAGCTGGTAGGGCAGGTAGATCTGCTTGTCGATGCCGCCGACCATGATCTTGACGGTCGGTGTGGAGCCGGAGCCGCTGCTCGCGGTGGTGCTGGCGGAGTTGCCGGAACAGGCGCCGGCCGCGCCGAGGGCGAGAACGGCGAGGAGAGACGCGGCAACGGTGGCGGGTCGTCTGGACATGGCAGGCCACATTCCTTTTGTGAGGTGGGACAGGGAAGAGCGGGGGAGGGGAGGGAGGGCCGGGTCAGAGGGCGTTGGATGCCTCGGAGGGGGCCGGCGGTCGCCAGGCCAGCAGCCGGTGCTCCAGCTTGCCGATCACCCACTCGGCGCCGAGCACGATGACGGAGATGACGAGCATCGTGGCGAACACGCCGTTGGGGTCGAAGTTGTTCTGCGCGGTCTTGATGACCAGGCCGAGGCCGCTCTGCGCGCCGAGCACCTCGCCGACCAGCGCGCCGACGATGGCGAAGCCGAAGGCGCTGTGCAGACTGGCGATGATCCAGGTGAGTGCGGAGGGCACGGTGACGTGCCGGATGATCTGTAGCTGGGAGGCGCCGAGCACCTTGGCGTTGGCGAGGATGTTGCGGTCGACCTCGCGCACACCCTGGAAGGCGTTGAAGAAGACGATGAAGAACACCAGCACCGCGGCGAGCAGGATCTTCGGCAGCACGCCGATGCCGAACGCGACGATGAAGATGGAGCCGAGGACGATCCGCGGGATCGCGTTGACCATCTTGATGTAGGGGCCGAGGACGTCGGCGAGGAAGCGGCTCTGGCCCAGCGCGACACCGAAGACCACGCCGGTGACTGCCCCGAGGGCGAAGCCGACCAGTGCCTCCTGGATCGTCGTCCAGATGTTCGCGTAGAAGGACCCGAACTCGGTGCCGTGCCGGAAGAGGTCGACCAGCCGCTTGGCGATGCCGGAGGGCTGCCCGAAGAAGAACGGGTCGACGATCCCCCAGGTGGTGAACGCCTGCCAGCCGCCGATGACGAGGACCGCGAGGCCGATGCGGCCCGCCCACACCAGGGCGACGCGGCGCCGGCGGGCGCGTCTGGCGGCAGCCCCGGCCGAAAGCTGTGCGCCGCCCTCGACGGGAGCGGGGGAAACTGCGGACGCCGTGCTCATGCCGTACCTCCTGCGGTGCGTGCGTAGGCGCGCTCCACCTCCTCGCGCAGCGAGTCCCAGATCTGGTGCTGAAGTTCGATGAAGCGGGGCTGGAAGCGGATCTCCTGCACCGAGCCGCGCGGGCGGGGCAGGTCGATGTCGAAGACCGCCTTGACCGACCCGGGGCTGGACGTCATGACGACGACCCGGTCGGCGAGGGCCACGGCCTCGTCGAGGTCGTGGGTGATGAAGATGACCGACGGGCGGATCTGCTCCCACAGACCCAGCAGTTCGGTCGACATGATCGCCTTGGTCTGCACGTCCAGGGCGCCGAACGGCTCGTCCATGATGAGGATCCGGGGTTCGTTGATCAGCGCCGCGGCCATCGCCACGCGCTTGCGCATCCCGCCGGAGAGCTGGTGCGGGTAGCGGTCCTCGAACCCGGTCAGGCCCACCCGGCGCAGCCAGTCGCGTGCCGACGCCTGGGCCTGCTGCTTGGGCACTCCGCGGAAGACGGGGCCCATCAGCACGTTGCCGAGCACGGTCTTCCAGGGCAGCAGCGCGTCGGCCTGGAACATGAAGCTGACGCCGTCGGTGACGCCGTGCACCTCGCGGCCGCCGACCCTGACCGAGCCCTCACTGGGCCGGTCGAGTCCGGACACCATGCTCAGCGTGGTCGACTTGCCACAGCCGGTCGGGCCCACCACCGCGCAGAACTGGCCGGGCTCCACGGTGAACGACACGTCCCGCAGTGCCGTGAACACCTCGCCCGCGGGAGTCAGAAATCGTTTGGTGAGTCCGGAAATCTCGACTCGCGCGCTGTCCTGGCCGCCCTTCTCGGCGACCGGTCCCACCGCGGCATCGTTTCGCGAAGCCATCTGAGGCCGTCTCCTTCCTAACCTCGGGGTCGAGGAAGGCAGACGCTAGAGGCCGCGGGGTGTTACGTCGCTGTTTCATCCGTATCCCGCGTTAGCCGTGTAAGCCAGGCTTTTGCTCGTTCTGCTCAGTGAGCCGGGGGTGGGCAGAAAGCCGAAAGCGGGGGCACAATCACGCCACCACGGGTACGGCGCAGAGGCCGCGCCCGGCAGCCGTACGACAGGCGAGAGACACCGGTGAAACCCATCCGTAAGCTGCTCGGCCGTGGCGGGAAGGGGCGGCTCTCCGCGCGGATCCTGGCCAATCAGCTGGCCATCCTGGCGCTGACCGGGCTGATCGGTTTCGTGCTGTTCGCCTTCGCGCAGCGGGGCGAGATCGACCGTGCCTACGAGCAGCGGGCGCTCGACATCGCGCAGACCACGGCCGCCGAACCGCAGATCCGGCAGGCCATGCAGTACGGGGGCGGCGGCGACGTGGTGCAGACCGTGGCCGAACGGATCCGCAAGGCGTCCGGGGCGTCGTACGTGGTCGTACTCGACCTGCGCGGTATCCGCCACTCCCACCCCGACCCCGCGCTGATCGGCGAACCGACGGGCGATCCGATCGTGGTGCTGGACGGCAGGCCCCAGGTCGGTACCGACCAGGGTGCGACCGGGCGTTCCGCCAACGGCAAGGCTCCGCTGTACGGGCCCAGCGGCAAGCTGGTCGGCGAGGTCTCCGCGGGCATTCCCGAGCACTATGTGCTGGGCGAACTGTGGCGTGAGCTGCCCACCTTCGGCGTGTACAGCGCCATCGCCGTCGCGCTCGGCTCAACGGCCGCCTTTCTGTTGGCCAGGCGGCTCAAGCGGACGACGTTCGGGCTGGAACTGGAGGAGATCGCCGGGTTGCTTCAGGACCGGGAGGCGATGCTGCACGGTATCCGCGAGGGAGTCGTCGCCTTCGACCCCGACGGCAGGATCACGGTGGTCAACGACGAGGCCCGCGAACTGCTCGGCCTCGGTACCGCGCTCGGCAGCACGCTGGAGGAGGTTCTGCCGGACGGGCGGCTGCGCCGTGCCCTGGACGGCACCCTGGCGGGCAGCGACATCAGCGTGCTCACCGACGGCCACTGCCTGGTCGTCAACCGGATGCCGGTCGCCCTGCACGGCCGTGAACTGGGCGCGGTGGTCACCGTGCGCGACCGCACCGAGCTCATCGGGCTGTTGCGCGAACTGGACTCGGTCCGCGGGCTCACCGACGCGCTGCGCGCCCAGCAGCACGAGTTCACCAACCGTATGCACACGATGGCCGGGCTGCTGGACATCGGCGATCACGACGCAGCCTACGAGTTCGCCGTCGAGACGGCCGGCGCCGAGCAGGCGCTGACCGAATCCGTACGGGAACGGATCGGCAACCCGCTGCTCGTGGGACTGATCGTCGCCAAGATCACGGTGGCCGCGGAACGCGGGGTGCGGATCGTCCTCAGCGACGACTCCGCCCTCGGTGAGGACCCGCCGCATCTGCGCCGGCTGCTGACCATCGTCGGCAACCTGCTGGACAACGCGATCGACGCGTCCGTGACCGGACCGGCGCGGCCGGGCGGTCCGGAGGTGCGGCTGTCGTTGATCGAGGCCGTCGACGTGGTGCGGGTGGAGGTGACCGACACCGGGCCGGGCATCCCGCCGGGCACCACCGAGTCGATCTTCGAGGACGGCTGGTCGACCCGTCCCGACCGGGGCACCGCGCGGCGCGGCCTGGGACTTGCTCTCGTCCACCGCCTGGTGCAGCGGCACGGCGGCACGATCTCGGTCAACGAGGGGCAGGGCGCGGTCTTCACCGTGACGCTGCCCGTGCCCGACGCCGCCCCGGCCCCGCAGGACGCCCTGTTCACCACGGCTCCGCCGGTGCCGGTCGGAGCGCGCGACGGCGTCACAGGAGGTGACCGCTGGTGATCCGCATCTTGGTGGTGGACGACGACTTCCGGGTCAGCCGCGTCCACTGCGACTACGCGTCCCGCGTCAAGGGCTTCGAGGTGGTCGGCCAGGCCGCGACCGTGGGCGCGGCGCTGGACGCGGTACGCGACCTCCACCCCGACCTGCTGCTGCTCGACGTCTTCCTGCCGGACGGCAGCGGACTCGACGTGCTGCGCCGGCTGAGCGGAGACGAGGGCGGCGACCGTCCCGACGCCATCATGATCACCGCCGACCGGGACGTCGCCTCGGTGCGGACCGCGATGAAACTCGGTGCCGTCGGCTACCTGGTCAAACCCTTCGGCGCGCCCGACCTCGCCGAGCGGCTCACCGCCTACCGCGAGTTGCAGCACCGAATGGAGGCTCTCGGCACGGTCCCGGAGACCGACCAGGCCGATGTGGACGCGCTGTTCAGCGCCGCCCGCCCGCCGGCCGTGCCCCGCGTCCCCGCCAAGGGCCACTCCGCGCCGACGCTCGCCCTGCTGCACCAGACCCTGCGCACCACGCACGACGCCTTGTCAGCCGCGGAGGCCGCCGAACGCACCGGGGTCTCCCGTGCCACAGCCCAGCGCTATCTCTCCTACCTCGTCAAGGAGGGCATGGTCCGGCTCGAACTCCGCTACGGAGCCACCGGACGTCCCGAGCACCGTTACCGCGTCGCGCACTGAGCCGGATCAGGACAGAGCGGTCGGAGTGAGAGCCGGCGTGCCGTGGTCGTCGCGCGGGTGGGACAGAGCGAGGCAGCCGACCAGGGCGGCGCACACCGGCGCGGCGATGTGCGGTATGGGCGTTACGGGCGATGTCTTGACGCGGAAATGACGCAGGTCATGCTCCTTGCGGAGGGCCCGCACCCCAACGCGCGCGGAGTCAGCGGCCGAAGGCGATTCGTGTTGATCGCTCAGGGCTGACGGGTACGTCCGGCCGAGGAGATCCACCGCGCTGGAGCCGGCGGTCGCCCCAGGCGGGCACGGAGACGGCATGCTGCTGCTGGGCAGCGTAGATCGCTGGGCGGTGCTCCTGGCTCCGCTTCAGGCGGTCGCCGCGGCGCCGAATGGCGTGAACCTCCAGGACTCCGGGCCGCTCAGCCGGGCCGGCGGTGATGGTGGTGCCGACACCGCGGTGCCCTGGCAATCCGGCCGCCGGTGGGGACGCTCGGCCGGGTGCCACCGGGGCGGCAGGTCGCGGTGGCACGGCGTGATGCCGTAGGAGATGGCCTGCTCGATGCGTCAGCACGCACTCGTAGCAGTCGGGCCCGCCGGCCTCACATCCGGGATCTCAGCACGTCGACCTCACAGCCCGGCGCGGACGGGTCGAAGCCGTGCTCGACCAGCCAGCGAACCACCAGCAGGCTTCGTAACGACCACCACGCGCGGATCACGTCGAGGTCGACGTCGGTGCCATAGCCGGCGACGACGTCGCCGAGGTGCTCCTCGTGTCCGAGCGTCAAGGTGGCGAGGTCGAACAGGGCATCACCCTGGCCCGCCTCGGACCAGTCGATGATGCCGGTGATCTCGTCGCCATCGACGAACACGTGAGTGATCTGGAGGTCGCCGTGCGTGAACACCGGAGTCCACGGCCGGAGCGCGGCCTCGGCGACCTGGCGGTTGCGGGTGACCAGGTCGGCGGGCAGGACCCCGTTCGTCACGAGCCACTCGCACTCGCCGTCGAGATCCGCCGCCAACTCGTCCAGGCCCCGGCCGGGCCAGGGCGGCAACGGCGCGTCGTGCAACTTCCGGACGGCGGCACCCGCCCTGGCCCATGCTGCCGGCGACGCGGTCGACGGCTCGCCGAGGCGGCCGAGCGCCGTCCCCGGGACCGCGGCGATCGCGAGCACGGGCGGCTTGCGCCACAGGACCTCCGGGGTCGGGACCGGCGCCAGGGCCATCGCCTCGACCTCGACGTCGATGCGTGCCTGATCGGCGTCCACCTTCAGGAACACGTCGCCGACGCGCAGGGTCGCGCGCTCGGAATGGGCGACGACGACCGTGACCTCATCCATGGCGACCAGTATCCCGGGATGGCCGTCGACGTCGACGGGTTCATCGCGTGCGATTGCGCGGCTGACCGCGTCCCGCTGCCCGGCGGCCCAAATGCCTCTCGGTCCGCCATCCACGGGGGCCACTTGGAGCGCCGACCGCCGGGCATCGCGAAGCGCAAGACCCGTTCGCGCCGCTATCAGGCCACTGTGGAATCCGCCGCAATTGCCCGGAGCCGCAACGGAGACGCTGGCCGAACTGGTTGGCAGGTACGTCGATCCGGCAGCGGGCAGCGGCGGTGGAGACGGCCCGGCGCCGCGCGCGCGGACCGGGTGTCCGGGTGCGGGTCACGAAGGAGTGGGACGACAGCCTCGGGGAGGACGAGCGAGGGTGTGGGCGGGCCGACGGAGTGGCTGCGGGCGGGAAACCTCCAGCACATGACGTACGTCGTGCGGAGTCTGCCCGGCGGCTGAGCGGGCCGCCGGGCCTGGCCGTCCGCGCTCGGCCGCCTTGTCCGGCGCTCAGTCGAACAGCGGTGCCAGCGCGGTCTCGCCCGCGAGGATCCGCCAGGCGGGCACCCGCACCGTACGGCTCACGGAGCAGGGTTTGGCCCCATGGCCTCCGGAGGGCAGTCCGGTGAGCAGGTCGCCTCGCGCGTGGGTCAGCCGAAGGTGCCGCGCGGGGTCCGCACCGGGCCGCGGGCCGGGGTCGATCAGCACCGCCGTGTTCTCGCCGGCCTCGGTGAACAGCAGGTCCACCGGGTGGCCGCCCACCAGAACGGCCCGCTCCAGATCGGTGATGCCCCGTCCGGCCAGGTACCGCTGCAGGCGGTCGGCGAGGTCCTCGCGGGCCTCGGTCACCGGGCCAGGTGTGCCGGTCTCGGCCGTCGTGCCGTCGTCGCCCGCGCCCAGCGGTGCGGAACGCCCGGCGAGGAGGGCGGGCAGGCCGCTCTGGTCCTGCCAGAAGGCGCGGCCTCCCACCGTGATCAGCTGCGACTTGGCCCGGGTGACCGCCACGTTCCACAGGTTGACCTGGCTCGCGACCCAGTGCGTGGTGCGGGGTGGTGTGTTGTGCGCGGCCACCGGGCTGAGCACCATCACGTCCCGTTGTCCGCCCTGGAAGGTGTGCACGGTGCCGACCCGGACGCGGTCGTCGTCCCGCCACATCCGTGCCAGCGTCTCCTTCTGCGCCCGGAACGGCGTGACCACTCCCACCGTCGCGTCCGGCGGAAGCCCGGCCAGCAGTCCGTCGACCACACGCCGGACGGCCTCCGCCTCCTTCGCGTTACGCCAGGACTGCCCGTCGCCGCCGCGCGCCGATTCCCCGGACGGTACGTCGACCCAGCCGAGCACCGGTGCCGGGTCGGCCGCTCCCACCGGGTCGTACGCCGGTACCTGTCGCCGCACGTCGGTCAGCACCCGCAACCGGCCGCCGTAGCAGTGTCCGTTGACGACGTCCGCGATCCGAGGGTGGCAGCGGTAGTGCTCGTCGAGGAGCAGCGCGCTGTCGCCGTGCTGTCCGGCCGCGTGGTAGGAGGAGTACACGTGGTAGGTGAGGCGATGGTGCTCCAGCTGCGCGGCGCTCAGCCCGGCCCGTACCCGTGCCTGGCGCTCTTGCTGCGGGGACACGCCGGGGATGTGCCCGAGCTGCATGGGGTCCCCGATGATCAGTGCCCGGCGGGCCCGGAACAGCAGCGGCAGCACCGACGGGATGGAGCACTGGCTGGCCTCGTCGATGACCACGAGATCGAACAGCTTCGGGGCGAGTTCCAGTTGTCGCACCGAGTGGGTGCTGACGGCCCATCCCCTGATGTGCGTCATCAGGTTCTTCTGGCTGCGCTGGTAGCCGGAACGGCGGCGGAGCGCCTGGAGCCGCTGGTTCATGAGCCCGGTGGCCCGGTTCAGGGCCTCGGCGGACAGCGCACGGGACAGTTCCGCCGACAGCCCGGACAGCGCTTCCGCCGTCGCGAGCCGGGATTGCTTGAGCCCTTCCTCGTCCCATTCCCCGTGCCGGTGGACGAGTTCCCGTACCTCCCGCTCCACGGACACGATCCCGGCCAGGGACTCCAGCAGTTCGGGTGGCACGGGTCGTCCCGTCGCCCACTTCGGCCATGCCGGTCCGGTACCGTCCGTACGCTCCGCCCCCGCCGCGACCAGAGTGGCGAGCGCCCGCCCGCGCCGCCATGTCCCCAGCTGCCACCAGCGGGCCCCGGCCGTCTTCAACGCCCGCTCCGCCCACCGGCCCAGCGATGCCACGCCGTCGACGTCCGCCGCCCAGGCCTCTTCGAGCAGGGACAGGGGCAGCTCCAGGGCGGCGGCCCGCTCCTCCCGGTCGCGGAGCAGTTCCAGCAGCCGTCCTTCCTCGCCGACGCGGTGTGCCGCCTGTGCCCGCAGCTGGTCTGCCGTTCCCCGGGTGTTGCGCAGCTCGCCGCCCACGGTGGCCGACCCGCGCCGCGACGTCCCGGCCGGTTCGGCGAGCAGCCGTTCCAGCTTGGCCGCCTCCCGCTCCAGCGCCTCCGCGTTGCCCGTCCGCATCAGCAGCCCGGGTGCGATGTCGTCGCAGCGCTGGGCGACGACGTTCACGGCCTCGTTGTTCGTGGAAGCGACCAGCACCGACTGCCCCGCGGTGACACAGGTGGTGACGACCGCCGTGACGACCTCGCTCTTCCCTGTGCCGGGCGGCCCGGTCGCCACCGTCAGCGGCTGGGTCATCGCCGACGAAATCACCAGCTCCTGGCTCTCGTTGCACGGCCCCGGAGCGACCGGCGTCACCGGGTTCGCCGCGACGGCGGTCGGAGCCGGCACCTGCCGGGCCCCGCCGTTCAGCAGCGCGTCCAGGGCGGTGCCCGCGATCTGCGCGGTCCGCGTGGAGATCTGGAGCAGGTTGTCCACCAGCGCCTGGGTGGCCATGGCCTCCGCGCCCGAAGGCACCAGCAACACGGCCGCGTTGTGCGCGCCGGGCCGCAGCGCCTGCATCACCGTGCGGTCGCTCAGCGCGGACGGGTCCAGCGGTTCGAGTTCCGGCAGCCCCAGCTCGTCCAGCAACTCCCTTATGGCGCGCAGCATCTGGGCCTCGTTGCCCTCCTGCCAGGCCGGCTGCCAGCGCGCGACCAGGTCGGCCGCGTCGCCGGCGTCCAGGAGTTCCGAGACGACCCCGCTGTGCAGGGACGGCACACCGCTGGGCCGGAGCACGTCCCGGCCCTCCTCGTCCGGCGCCAGCTCCATCTGCTGGATGAGCAACGGCGCCAGCTCCACCGTCGCACGCCGCCCCCGGCCGCCGTCCCGCGCGGGCAGCGTGATCGCCGGATAGCCGTACCAGTACTCCTGCCGCGAGCCCGCCTCGGTGCCCGAGCCGCTCCGCCCCTCTTGCGGCCGGGGCAGCGCTCCGGGCGCGACGATGTGCGGTCCGCGCCCCGACTGGATGGTCTCCTCGCCCTGGGCCAGCAGGAAGTACTTCTTGTCCCGGCCGCCGTCCCGGTCCGGCCGCATTCCGGCCGCCGCCTGCGCGGTGAGGCAGTCCGCGTAGTACCGCAACAGCCCCTGCCGGTCGACGCCGTCCCGCTCGTCCGCCTCCGCCAGCTCCCGGGCCTTCAGCAGCGCGGGGGAGCGCCGGACGGTTCCGGCGGCGTCGTGGGGGAGCGCGGGGAGCCGCACCGGCCGTGCCACCGACCGGGCGAAGGGAAGGCTCCGGGTGGCCCTGATCGTGGACTTGGTGGGCCGCTGCTCCTCCGGCACACCGTCCCGGGTCATCTGGGCGGTCAGGTAGTCGAAGAGGTCGTCCGGGGTGATCCAGCCGCCCTCCTTGATCCGGCCGTTGCGCAGCCCCTCGACGATCTCTCCGGTGAACCGGGAGGTGCCGAGGCCCGACCCGGGCGGTGCCATCGCGGAGGCCGCCTGGAGGGCGTCGGACGCGGTGATGAAGTACACGCCGGTCGGTCGCAGCAGGGTGCTCGGCGCGGGCCGGTCCGGTTCCCCCGACGGGCCCTTGGCGGTCCAGCCCTGGACGACGGACCCGCTGGAGCAGCAGTCCAGCAGGACCAGCTTGGAGGCGGCCCGGCAGGACTGGAGCATCCGCTCCAGGAACTCCGCCGGTACGGCCGTGCCCGGCAGGTCGGCGGGGTCGGTGTCCCGGGTCAGGAAGTACAACTGGCCGTCCTGCTCGCAGTACTCGCCGTGCCCGCTGAAGTAGAGCAGCGCGGTCTCACTGGGCTGGCGTGCCTCCAGGAACGTCTCGACGGCGTGCAGCATCTCCGCGCGCGTCGGTTCGGCGGCCACCGCGCACTCGTTGTACATGCCGATCTCGGTGTTCTCGAGCACCGCCCGCATGTAGTGGAGATCGGCGCGTACGGCCGGGAGGTCGGCGTACGACTCGCTGTCGTAGGTGGAGACGCCGACGAGTAACGCGTGCCGGTCGTTGTCGGTCATCGCCGCTCAGCCCGCCGTCGTGCCGTCGTCGCCGTCGTCCGCGAGGAACCGCTGGACCAGCGTGTCGTCCTCGCGGGCCTCCTTGCCGGTGATGTGCAGGGTCGCCCCGTCGGGTCGCTTGACCACGAGGGTGCGCTGCGGGACCCGCGCCAGCCACGTCTGCACCAGCGCGACGACGAACGAACCGGCGCTCAGCAGCAACCCGACGGTTTCGGCGGACGGCCCGCCCTTGTCGCCGGCCCCCGTCGGACGGCCGGGCTCGGGAAGGTCAAGCTTGGCCGTGGGGTCCACCTCGCCGAGTGCGGCGAGCAGTTCGCGCGCGTCCTTACGGGCGCGCAGCGGATCGTCGTCGACGACGGAGATCAGGTATCCGGTGTGGTTCTCGGGCATGGCGGTCTCGTACTCCCCCTGGATTCACCGACTCTTCGCCGGGCGAACGAGACTAATGCCGGGCACTGACACCGCAGGCCCACGAACGTCCGCCGTCCCGCCCGTTGACGTGAAACCGGTCGATGATGGCCGGGTTGTGCGTGTCTCGCGTCAGACGCAGTTCCGCTCGAACGGTCTTCTCCGGCGCGCCCACGCGCGGGCGACGGCCCAGCGGTCACGAACGTCCTGTTTGTGGCCGACCGCCCACTGTCTGACCGATCCGAACCGATGTACAAGTGAAAGCCGTGCAGCATCCGGTAGGCCCGTGCCTGGGGAGGGCGCAGCGGTCTGCCGCGCCGTGTTCGCTTCGATCGATCGATCGTTTCAGGGGGGACATCATGCGCATACGTTTACGTGCCTGGATTCTGGCGGGCGCGGGCCTGCTCGCCGTGGGCGCCGGGCCGGCGTACGGGGCTGACGGGCCGTCGGCCGAGCCGGCGGCGGGGTCGGTGCAGTACACCGTGCAGGACCTCGGCACCCTGGGCGGTACCCGCAGCCAGGCGACCGCCATCGACGGCGACACGGTCGTCGGGAGCTCACTGACGAGCGGCGACGCCGCCGAACACGCCTTCGTGTACGACCTGCGCAGACACACCATGACCGATCTCGGCACGCTGGGCGGCTCCAGCAAGGCGACCGGCGTGGAAGGGGATTACGTCGTCGGGGAGTCGGAGCTCTCCGACGGCTCGGCTCATGGATTCACCTACGACCTCCGGACCCGCCGGCTCGTCGATGTCGGCACTCTCGGCGGCAGCAGCACCGACATCACCGGCCTCGACGGTGACACCGTGGTGGGGACGTCGTCGCTGTCCGGCGACGTGGCCACCCACGCGTTCGCGTACAGCCTGCGCACCCGGACCATGACCGACCTCGGCAGCCTCGCCGGCCCGTCGGGCCACAGCACCGCGGCGGCGGTCAGCGGTGCGATCGTCGTGGGCAGCTCCTCGCTGCCGAACACGCCCGACGGCACCACGCACGGATTCGCGTACAACCTGCGCACCCGGACCATGACCGACCTCGGCACCCTCGGCGGTAGCTCCAGCACGGCCAACGACGTCAGCGGTTCAACCGTGGTCGGTCAGTCCCGAACGGCCGGCAACAGCCTCACCGGATACGCCTACGACCTCCGCACCGGCATCCGCACGGATCTGGGGTGGCACCTCCTGACCGCGGAGCTGATCAGCGGGAACACGGTGGTCGGCGGCGACGGCATGCTCTCCAGCTCGTTCGACCTCAAGACGCACACGACTGCCACGATCGGCTCCGGGCGTGGTGTCACCGAGGTCAAGCAGATCGCCGGGAACTTCATCGTCGGTGACAACTTCGCCCCCAACTCCTTCGCCTTCGTCTCCCGTGTCGACAACGGCGACTACACCTACCTGGCCTCCCTCGGCGGCCTCAACTCCGCCGCGACGCAGGTCAACTGCCACGGCGTCGTCGCGGGCAGCGCGGCACTCCCGCCCACCGACCCGGTCTCGTTCAACGGCCCCTTCCACGCCGCCGTCTGGGTGCCGCACACGGTGGCGTAGGGGGCCGGGCCGCGCGGGTGCTGGCGAAGGGCGGCAGGAACGCCGGTCACGCGTCCGGCAGCGGCCGCACCGTGAGGATCTGCTGGGCCTGGCCGACCGGGCCGTCGATGTCGTGCAGGACCGTGCTGGTGAGGCCCTGGCCGGAGGGGCCGAAGGTGACCGTGGTGTCCAGTCCGGTCCAGGGGCCTCGTGGTTGGCGGTGGAGGTGGACGGTCAGGTCGACGTTGGGGAACATCCACGTGGTGGGCGGCTGCCGGACGGCTATGCCGTTCGCGGTGTCGACGAGGGCCAGATAGGACGCGAGCGGGCTGACCGGGACGCCGGCGACCAGATCGAGCGGCGTGGAGATCCAGGCGGTCGTACGGCCCGGCCGGGGCGGTTCGGCGGGGCGGACGTCCAGGGAGGCGATGTAGCCGCCGGGCCAGACCTCGGACATCGGCCACGAGGCGAGCGACTCCGGCGAGGTGAGACGCTCGTCGGCGCCGCCCGCGACCGCGCTGGTGTCCAGGTCCGCCAGGAACCAGGCGCGGGCCCGGACGACCGGCCGGCCGGCGATCCGGACGACCGCTTCGAGGAGTTCGATGGTCCGTCCGGGGCGGATGGTGTCCACCTCGATCTCGCACTCGTCGAGGGCGAGACGGCCGAGGATGTCGTAGCTGATCCGGGAGAGGACCAGGCCGTTGCCCGGACCGGCGGCCCGATGGCGGTCGATGGCGTGGACGACGAGTCCGCCCAGCGGGCTGAAGTGCTGCTCGTCCGGGTCCCAGGCCCCACCCGCGTGCGTCGTCGGCTTGTAGCGGTGGTCGTCGATGGGCTCGAAGTAGCCGGCGGGGTTCAAGGGGTGCTTCTCCTGGTGGGTCAGAGGGTGTTGAGCAGTACGACGTACACGGCCGTGCCGGCACCGACGCTGAGGATGGTACGGCGGCCGAAGGCCAGGTGGACGGCGATCGTGACGGCGACGGCGAGCAGCGCGTACCAGGTGCCGTGCCGGTCGGTCGTCATCGTGCCGTGCAGTGCGGTCACCGCGAGGATCGCGAGGATGCCGACCGGCATCCACACGGCCAGGCGCCGCACGATCGCCGAGTCGCGCAACCTGCCGAGCAGGGCGAAGGGCACCGCGCGCAGGGCGAGGGTGAGGGTGAACACGATCGCCAGGACGGAGATCAGGTACGAGGTGCTAGGCATCGGCGACCTTCCGGTCCGCGGTGAAGTGGCGGGTGAGGAGCAGGCCGACGAACATCAGCAGCGCGGTGAACATGGCGATGCCCGGGGTGAGGACGAGCGCCACGGTGACGCTCACGCCGGCCAGCAGCAGCGACGGAAGCTCCTCGCGGGAGCGGAACGCGTCCAGGGTGAGCACGGTGAACAGCGCGCACAGCGCGAACTCCAGCCCCTTGACGGGAGCCGGCAGGGCCGCACCCAGGGCGACGCCGACCAGCCCGCCGCCGACCCAGTACGCCTCGCACGAGATCTGCATGGCCAGCAGTCGCGCTGCCGAGCGTTCGTGCTCGGGCAGGGCGGTGTTGACGGCGTACGCCTCGTCGATCATCGCGTAGACGGCGTACGCCTTGGCCACCGGGTGCCTGACCAGGTGGAGCGGGAAGGAGAAGGCGTAGAAGACGTGCCGGAAGTTGACCACGAGCACGGTCAGCGCGACCGCGGCGAGCGGCGTGACGGTGGCCATCATGCCCACCAGCAGCAGTTCCAGGGAGCCGGCGAACGCGGCGAGGGACAGGGCGGGCGCGAGCCACCAGGGCAGCCCGGCCTGGATGATCAGCAGGCCGAGGGCGATGCCCAGGGGGAAGATGCCCAGGCCGGCCGAGAAGGAGTCCCGGACCCCCTGGGATATCCGGGTCCGGCGCGTGGCCGTGGCCTCCGGCGCCGCCGAGCGGGGGAGTACGTCTTGTTGCACGCATCCATCGTCCCGCAGAAGCCGTGGCATGTGGTTGCGAATATTGCTCAGGCGGGCGGCTGCCGTGCAATATTTGCACTGTGGACGCGATCGACAAGGCAATCATTGCCGAGCTGGAGCGGGACGGGCGGCTGACCAACGTGGAGCTGGCCCAGCGGGTCGGGCTGACCGCCGGACCGTGTCTGCGCCGGGTGCAGCGGCTGGAGGCGGACGGTGTCATCCAGGGCTACCGGGCCGTGATCGACCCCGCTTCCGTGGGCCGTTCCTTCGAGGTCCTGATCGACCTCAGTCTCGAGACGCAGGACGCGGAGACGGTCGAGCGCTTCGAGGAGACCCTGGCGCGGGCCGAGGAAGTACTGGAGCTGCGGCGGCTGTTCGGCAGCCCCGACTACTTCCTCCGCGTGGCCGTCGCCGACCTGCCCGCCTACGAGGCGTTCCTCAGCCGGCGGGTCATGACGATCCCCCGGATCAGGAACGTCACCTCGCACTTCACGATGAAGACCATCAAGCCGGGCCCGTAGCCGGCCGAGCCCGTTGTGCCCATCACCGATTCGCTTGAATTTTCAATTAATATCGGGCCTTCTCATATACTGGGAGTCTGTCTTCCGCTGTCACCGATATGTGGAGCGACTGATGATCGAGGTTCGCCAGGCCCGCTACTTCCTCGCCGTCGCGGACACGCTGCACTTCGGCCGGGCCGCGGAACGGCTCGGCATGTCCCAGCCGCCCCTGAGCCAGGCGATCCTCCAGCTGGAACGGCAACTGGGCGTGCGCCTGTTCGACCGCAGTGAGCGCAGGGTCAGGCTCACCGAGACCGGACGCTCGTTCGCCGAGGAGTGCCGCAAGCTGGTGGCGGCCGCCCGGCACGCCCACGAGGTGGCGGCCCAGGCCGAGGCCGGCCTGGTGGGCACGCTGCGGATCGGCGTGGTGACCTCGGCCCTCGGCGAACCCCTGCTGGGCACGCTGGCCGCCTTCCGGCACGCCCGGCCCCGCGTCGACGTGCACCTGACGGAGGTGGACACGGGGGAGGGCCAGGAGGCGCTGGCCCGGCACGAGATCGACCTCGCCGTCATCCGGCCCAGCGCACCGGTCCGCGGCCTGCGCGTGCGGCCCTGGCGCCACGACCGGTTCGTGATCGCCCTGCCGGCCGGGCATCCCCTCGCCGGGGACACCACGGACCCGGTCGACCTCACCCGTTTCGCGGACGAGCCGTGGGTCTGGCTGCGCCGCGACGCCTCACCCGACTACCACGACCAGCTCATGGCGACCTGCCGCAGAGCCGGGTTCACGCCCGACGCGCGGCACATCGCCAACTCCGTCCTGACCCAGCTCGCGATGGTGGACTGCGGCCTCGGTGTCACCCTCGTACCGAACGTGGCGGTCCGCTCCGTCCGGGGAACCGTCGCCCACCGCCCCCTGACGGACCGAGCCGACATCGTCGAACTGTCCCTCGTCTCCCGGACCGGCACGCACGAGCCGCTGGTACGGGAGTTCCTCCACCATGCCCAGCGCGACCGCTAGGAGGAGCCGGGCGTCCCTTCGAACGCCGCCAGGATGCGTTCGGCGGCCAGCGTGGCCGTCAAGGAGCCGTCTCTGACGGCCCGTTCCAGGCCGGGCGTCACCTCGCGCACCGCCGGGTCCGCGTACAGCCGGCCGAGGAGTTCGTCGCGGACCATCGCCCAGGTCCAGTCGACCTGCTGGTCGCGGCGCTTGGCGGTGAGCCGTCCGGTGGAGTCCAGCAGCGTGCGGTGCTGTTCGAGCCGCTCCCAGACGGTTTCCAGGCCGGTCGACTCACGCGCGCTGCAACTGAGCACGGGCGGCGTCCAGAAGGAGTCCTTGCCGCGCATCAGCCTGAGCGCGCCCGCCAGTTCACGGGCGGCGGCGCGGGCGTCGCGCTCGTGCGGGCCGTCCGCCTTGTTGACGGCGATCACGTCGGCCAGCTCCAGGACGCCCTTCTTGATGCCCTGCAACTGGTCGCCGGTACGGGCCAGGGTCAGCAGGAGGAAGGAGTCGACCATGTCGGCCACCGCCGTCTCCGACTGGCCCACGCCGACGGTCTCCACCAGGATCACGTCGTAGCCCGCCGCCTCCATCACGACCATGGACTCGCGGGTCGCCTTCGCCACCCCGCCCAGCGTGCCCGCGCTCGGCGAGGGCCGCACGAACGCCGCCGGGTCCACCGCCAGCCGGTCCATCCGGGTCTTGTCGCCCAGGATCGAGCCCCCGGTGCGGGTCGACGACGGGTCCACGGCCAGCACCGCCACCCGGTGCCCCAGCGAGGTCAGCAGCGTGCCGAACGCGTCGATGAACGTCGACTTGCCCACCCCCGGCACTCCGCTGATACCGATCCGCCGCGCCCGGCCGCTGTGCGGGAGCAGCTCGGTGAGCAACTCCTGCGCCAGCGCCCGGTGCTGCGGACGGGTGGACTCGACGAGCGTGATCGCGCGGGCCACGATCGCCCGCTTCCCGTCGAGCACACCCTTCACATACGTGTCGAGATCGATCGCTGCCATGGGGGACTACAGGTCGTGGCCGAGATCGGCCGACAGCCGCTTCAGCAGGTCGTACGCCGCGTCCGGGATCACCGTCCCGGGCAGGAACACGGCCGCCGCACCCATCTCCAGCAGCACCGGCACGTCCTGCGGCGGGATCACCCCGCCGACCACGATCGTGATGTCCTCACGGCCCTCCTCGGCGAGCTTCTCGCGCAGCGCCGGTACGAGCGTGAGGTGACCGGCGGCCAACGAGGACACGCCGACCACGTGCACGTCCGCCTCGACCGCCTGGCGGGCGACCTCCTCCGGCGTCTGGAACAGCGGGCCGACGTCGACGTCGAAGCCGAGGTCGGCGAAGCCGGTCGCGATCACCTTCTGGCCGCGGTCGTGACCGTCCTGGCCCATCTTGGCGACCAGGATGCGCGGCCGGCGTCCCTCGGCCTCGTCGAAGGCGTCCACCAGGGCACGGGTGCGGTCCACGTTCGGGGACTCCCCTGCTTCGTTGCGGTACACCCCGGAGATCGTACGGATCTGGCTCGCGTGCCGGCCGTACACCTTCTCCAGGGCGTCGGAGATCTCGCCCACGGTCGCCTTGGCGCGGGCCGCCCGCACGGCCAGCTCCAGCAGGTTGTCCTTGCCGTCGGCGGCCCGGGTGAGCGCGTCCAGCGCGTCCCGGCAGACGGTCTCGTCCCGCTCCGCACGCAGCCGCCGCAGCTTCTCGATCTGCTGGGCGCGCACGGAGGAGTTGTCGACCTTGAGGACCTCGATCTGCTCGTCGCTGTCGACGCGGTACTTGTTCACGCCGATCACCGGCTGGCGTCCCGAGTCGATCCGGGCCTGGGTGCGGGCCGCCGCCTCCTCCACGCGCAGCTTCGGGATGCCCGCGTCGATGGCCTGCGCCATGCCGCCCGCCTGCTCGACCTCCTGGATGTGCTGCCAGGCCTTGCGGGCGAGGTCGTACGTCAGCTTCTCCACGTACGCGCTGCCGCCCCACGGGTCGATGACCCGGGTGGTGCCGGACTCCTGCTGGATCAGCAGCTGGGTGTTGCGGGCGATGCGCGCCGAGAAGTCGGTCGGCAGCGCGAGGGCCTCGTCGAGGGCGTTGGTGTGCAGCGACTGGGTGTGGCCCTGGGTCGCCGCCATCGCCTCCACGCAGGTGCGCGTGACGTTGTTGAACACGTCCTGCGCGGTCAGCGACCAGCCCGAGGTCTGCGAATGCGTGCGCAGCGACAGGGACTTGGAGTTCTGCGGCTCGAACTGCGAGACCAGCTTGGCCCACAGCAGCCGGGCCGCCCTGAGCTTCGCGATCTCCATGAAGAAGTTCATGCCGATCGCCCAGAAGAAGGACAGCCGCGGCGCGAACGCGTCCACGTCCAGGCCCGCCTCCCGCCCGGCCCGGATGTACTCCACGCCGTCGGCGAGGGTGTACGCCAGCTCCAGGTCGGCCGTCGCGCCCGCCTCCTGGATGTGGTAGCCGGAGATGGAGATGGAGTTGTAGCGGGGCATCCGCTGCGAGGTGTACGCGAAGATGTCGGAGATGATCCGCATCGACGGCTTCGGCGGATAGATGTAGGTGTTGCGGACCATGAACTCCTTCAGAATGTCGTTCTGAATGGTCCCGGCCAGCTTCTCGGGCGGTACGCCCTGTTCCTCCGCCGCCACGATGTACAGCGCCAGGATCGGCAGCACGGCGCCGTTCATCGTCATCGACACGGTCATCCTGTCCAGCGGAATCCCGTCGAACAGCTGCCGCATGTCGTAGATCGAGTCGATGGCCACGCCCGCCATGCCGACGTCACCGGTCACCCGCGGGTGGTCGCTGTCGTAACCCCGGTGCGTGGGCAGGTCGAAGGCGACCGACAGGCCCTTCTGACCGGCCGCCAGGTTGCGCCGGTAGAACGCGTTGGACTCCTCCGCGGTGGAGAAGCCCGCGTACTGGCGGATCGTCCAGGGCTGGTTGACGTACATCGTCGGGTACGGGCCGCGCAGGTACGGGGCGATGCCCGGGTACGTCCCCAGGAAGTCCAGGCCCTCCAGGTCACGGCCGGTGTACAGCGGCTTGACCCCGATGCCCTCCGGGGTCTCCCACAGCTGCTCCTCGCTCCCGGTCGCCCGCTTGACGGCCGTACGCCACTCCTCGGCACTCCCGCCGGTGACGGGGGTCCCCAGCTCGATGCCGGAGAAGTCGGGGATTCCCATCAGGACACTCCCATGCGGTCCAGGGTCGCGGACAGGACGGTGACGGCGTCGCAGCCCGCGAAGACGTAACTGTCGACGCCCGCGTACTCGGCGGGGCGGCCCGCGAGGAACACGTGCCGGGCGCCGGAGGCCTTGAGGAACCCGGCGGTCTGCTCGGCCTGCTCCTCGTACAGCGCGTCACTGGAGCACAGCACGGCCTCGGTGGCGCCGCTGTCCTCGAAGCGGCCCTCCGTGACCGGCTCGATGCCGCCCGCCTGGAAGAGGTTGGCGGCGAAGGTCGAACGCGCGGTGTACGCGGCGGCCGCTCCGATCGTCGCCAGGAAGATCCGGGGACGGGCGCCGGTCGCCGCGAGATGGGCGTCCGAGCGGGCGCGCAGGGTTTCGTACGCCTCGTCGCGGCGCACCCGCGGCAGCCCGCCGGACGGCGGCTCGGGGGCGGGCTCGCGCTCCACCGGCTTCTCCGTCAGGAGCGGGAACTCGCTGACACCGGTGATGGGTTCGCGCCGCTTGGCGAGCCTCTTGGAGCGCTCCGCCCAGGTCGTCGCCAGGTCCGTGCGGATCCGGCCGGAGCGCAGGGCGGCCGCCGGGCCGCCGTCGCCCTCGATCGAACGGAAGTACTTCCAGCTCGCCTCGGCGAGTTCGTCGGTCAGCCGCTCCACGTACCAGGAGCCGCCCGCCGGGTCGGTCACCCGGGCCAGGTGCGACTCCTCGACCAGGATCGTGGAGGTGTTGCGCGCGATACGGCGGGCGAACGCGTCCGGCAGACCGAGGTCGTGGTCGAACGGCAGCACGGTGATTGCGTCCGCGCCGCCGACCCCGGCGGCCAGCGTGGCCACCGTCGTGCGCAGCATGTTCACCCACGGGTCGCGGCGGGTCATCATCACCGGCGAGGTCACGGCGTGCTGCACCTGCGCGCCCGCGCCCGGCGCCCCGCACACCTCGGCCACCCGCGCCCACAGCCGGCGCGCCGCGCGCAGCTTGGCGATCGTCAGGAACTGGTCGGCGGTGGCCGCGTACCGGAACTCCAGCTGCCCCGCGGCCTGTTCCACGGTGAGGCCCGCCTCGGTCAGCTCCCGCAGGTAGGCCACGCCGGTGGCCAGGGACAGGCCCAGCTCCTGCGCGGCCGAGCCGCCCGCCTCGTGGTACGGCAGCGCGTCCACGGTCAGCGCGCGCAGCCCTGGGTACGACTCGGCGCAGCGCGCGGCGAGCGCGGCGACCGGCGCGAAGTCCAGGGGCGAGCCGGTGCGGGCCTGATAGCCGAGCGGGTCGGCGCCGAGGCTGCCGCGCACCACCTTGGGGTCCACACCCCGCTCCTCGTACAGCCGCAGCAGTGCCTCGGCCGCGGCCTCCACGTCCCGGCCGGCGTCGAGCACGACCGGCGCCAGGTCGAGGTAGACGCCGTCGAGCACACGGCCGAGCGAGGCCACCGGGATACCGCCCTCGCCCACCACGAGCCAGAGCGAGGTGACGCCGTTCTCCAGGTCGGTCAGGGCCGCGCCGTCCTCGGCCGCCGCGTGCCGCTGGCGTACGTCCCAGCCGCCCCCGGTGTTGCCTTCGGGGCGACCGCCGCGTACGAACGGGGCGAAACCGGGCAGGCCGGGGTCGGGCGCGGTATCGCGCGCCGTGTACAGGGGGCGGGTGCGCAGCCCGTCCTCCAGCGTCGTGGACAGAGCGTCCTCAGCTGCCGCGCCCGAGACTTCCTTGCCCGACTTGCGCAGCACGCCCTCGACCAGGCGTTGCCACTGCTCGTGTGTCGCGTCAGGGAACTCGGCGGCCAGTGGGAGCCCGTCGTCAGGCAGGACCGTCATGCTCGGATGCTAGGGCAGGGCGCTCAAGTGGTAGCAGAGCGGGGGCTGTGACGTTTCCCTCGCGGTGGCTGTGACCTGCGCCTCTCAGCCTCCGGAAGGGTCGTCCTCGAGGTCCGGGACCAGCGCGCACATGGCCGCTCGCTGGTCGTCGCCCATGGAGTCGGCGAGGGCCTGTTTCACGGTTCCGGCCAGCAGGACGGAGGTCTCCCGCAGCCGCTCTCGGGCCTTGTCGGTGAGGGTGACCTCGATGCCGCGCTTGTCGCCGCAGACGGACTTGCGGGTGACCAGGCCGGCGTGCTGGAGACAGGCGATCTGGTAGGTGAGCCGGGTCTTCGGGCGGCCCAGGAGGTCGGCCACCCGGGTCATGCGCAGGCCGCCGGGCTGTTCGGCCAGCAGGCACAGGATCAGGAACTCGTCGTGGGAGACGTCGAGGGTGTCCTTCACGACGGTGCGCAGGCGCTGTTCCACCGTGCCGGTCGCGGCCAGCAGGACCATCCAGGCGCGCAGCTCCGGCGGGAGTAGCCCGGTGCCGTTCATGGACGGGCATGTGGGCTGGTCGGCGGGGTGCTCGGCGTCGGCTGCCATGGTTTCGAGTCTACCTGTTGTCCAAATTTGGATGAGGGGCTAGCGTGGTGTCATTCAGTCATCCAAATTTGAACCATCGTATGGGAGTACGACCATGACCGTCGCCGTGGAAACAGGCCTCTGGCAGCTCGACCCGACCGCCTCCGCCGTGGCCGTGGGGCACAAGACCTTCTGGGGCCTGGTCACCGTCAAGGGGACCTTCGCGGCCGTGGCCGGCCGGGGTGAGGTCGCGGCCGACGGCTCCGCCACCGGCACCGTCACCCTGGACGCCGCCTCCCTCGACACCGGGAACGCCAAGCGCGACACCCACCTGCGCTCCGCCGACTTCTTCGACGCCGACCACCACCCGGAGGTCACCTTCGCCGTGCGCGGCGCCGAACTCCGCGCCGGCGACACCGCGCACGTCACCGGCCAGCTGACCGTCCGTGGCATCAGCCGGCCGCAGACCCTCACCGCCCGTCTGACGGGCGTGGCCGCCGACGCGCTCACGCTGGAGACCGAGTTCACCGTGGACCGCGACCAGTTCGGCATGGAGTGGAACCAGCTGGGCATGATGCGCGGCCTGACCACGGTGACCGCCACGCTCCGCTTCACCCGCGCCGAGGTCTGAGCTCAGCCTTTGCGGCGGGCCCCGGTCAGCCGCACGTCCTGGCTGGTCAGGGTCTGCGGGCTCGCCGTGAACGCGCGCAGCCGGATCCGGGTGGTCCGCCGGGGCAGGGGGAACCACCCGTCGGGTGCCCGGAGTTCGACCGTCGCCGTGGAGTGCGCGGGGATCGTGGCCGGGCCCCTCACCGGCGACCAGTACCGGCTCATCCCCTGCCCCGTGGTCAGCATGAAGTGCGGGGTGAGGGCGCCGTCCGCCGTGTTGGTCACCCGCACGGTCACCGCCGACACCGCGCGCGCGGAGGCCCGGTGCACCGAGGTGAGCTCCATCCGCAGCGGCGGCGTGCCCGTCACCGCCACGGCCGCGCTCACCAGCGCCGGGGCGAGCAGCAGGGCGGCGGCGGCGATCCGGGCGGGGCGGCGCCGCGCGCCGGACAGCGGCCGGGGCCAGGGCTGCCAGGCGCCCGCGAAGTCCGACAGGGGGACGGTGACCGCCGCCGCCAGCCACAGCGGGGTCATCATCAGGTAGTAGCCGTCCTGCGAGCGGGTCGCCAGGTAGAAGGCGCACCAGGGCAGGACCGTCGCCGCCGGGCCCAGCCGCCTGATGAACAGCACGAACAGCGCGAGCAGGGCCGCCGCCAGCAGCATGCTCGCGTGGCTGTACCAGTCCAGCCGGTCGCTGCCGTCGGTGAAGTACAGCGAGACGTCCACCAGACCCTGACCGTGCAGCACCGCGCCCTGTGTCAGCGGCAGCGCGATACCGGACAGCCAGCTGCCCGGCTCGTGCACGATGAAGTACGTGTTGATCAGCAGCCAGACCGTGGCCGCGACCCCGGCGATGCGCAGCAGCACCAGCCCCGCCGCCCGGGAACCCAGTTCGCCGCGGCGCACCGCGTAGATCCCGGCCAGCAGGAACGGCGCGACGAACCAGGGCAGTTGCTGCGCCGCGCACGCGGCCCCCAGGCACGCGGCCCGCGCGATCCCCGCCGTGCCGAGCCGCCCGCCCCGCCCGATGTGGGGCCAGCGCACCACGACCGGGATGAGCAGGGCCAGGCCCATGATCGCCGGGTAGCCGACCCGGGCGTACGTCGGCAGGAAGCCGAAGCCCAGACAGGCCATCGTCGCCGCCGACCGCCACGGCACCGGCAGCATGCGCCACAGCACGACCGTGCCGACGATCAGCGCGCCGGTGCTCGCGGCCGTCGCGGCGGAACCGGCGTGCCCCAGCCACAGCAGCGGCGCGGTCAGCAGCGGGGCCAGCGGGGGATAGCCGTACGTGTAGTCGTAGCCGCCGTCTATGGTCGGGGTCAGGGCGACACCGTGGCCGAAGAGCCAGGGCCAGGGTTGACCGTAGACCTGGTGCCCGTGGACCAGTTCCCTGGCGGCCTGCGTGGTCAGGACCGCCTCGTCGCCGCCGTTGTGGTTCAGCGCCCAGGTGCACACGGCGAGCGTCACCGCCGTCACCAGCACCAGCAGGTCCAGGCGGGCCAGTGAGCGGGCCCGGCGGACCGTCAGCGCGAGCACGCCGGTCGCCAGCATCGAGGCATAGCAGAGGGAGATGGCGGCCGCGAGGACCAAGCGGTGCGTGGCGGCCTGCGTCCATACCGCCCGGGTGCCGATGAAGAGGCTCACATCGGCCAGGAGGGTCAGTACGCGGTGCCACTGAGCGGGTGAGTCCAGGGCGGCGGACACCGCCGACTGTGTCCGCCGGCTGGGTGTCACTCGTTGTGTTTCTGCCAAGTGCACGAGACCGGACGCTAATCGGGGGCGGTGAGCGGGGTACGGGTGGAGGTGAAGAGTCCGGTGTGAGGGCGGTAAGAAGCCTCGATCCGGCAGGAAACGGCGGAGTTCGACGCCGACAGGTGATGTCGTACATATCTTATTTCTGAGCACAAAGAAACGGGCGGTGCTGTCGCGCTTCGTGTCGTTGTTGGGCCGAACGGGTGACTTGGCGTAAGAATTGACCGGTGCAGGCAATGAGTGCGAGTCAGGTCGGGGGGAGCCGGTGAACCGATACGACGTCACCGATGAACAGTGGGAGGGGCTCGCCCAGGTCGTGCCGCTGCGGGGCCGTGACGCCTGGCCGTCCGCGGTGAACCACCGGTCGCTGCCGGACGCGGAGACCGAGACCCGCCGCCGGTTCGTGGTGCTGCGGGTCAATGTGTTCGCCGACGCCCGCGACGTGGCCGAGACGATCATGGCGGGCGCGCCCGTGCTGCTCGACCTGTCGGGTGCCGAGACCGAGGTCGCCAAGCGCGTCCTGGACTTCAGCACCGGGGTCGTCTTCGGCCTGGGCAGCGGGATGCACCGCGTCGACCGGAACGTCTTCCTGCTCACCCCGCCCGGCACCGAGGTCAGCGGGCTCATGGAGGGCGCGGGCGTGTCGGGCACGTGAGCCCGGCCGGCGGTCGCGGGCGGGCCCGGTCCCCCGATCGTAGGAAGGTCCGCGGGAGGGAACGGTTCGCCGCGCCGGCGGAGCCCTACGGTCCGGTCATGCCCGTCTCGCAGCCGTCGTCCGTGTCGCCGCCATCCGCGCCGTCGTCATCCGTATCGCCGTCATCCGAGCCGTCGGCCCCCGTGCCGTCCGCCCCCGTCCGGTCGGCACCCGTGCCGTCAGCCTCCGTCCCGCCGGCCGGGAGCGTCGCTCCCGGACCGCGGGCCGGGGCACCCCGGCAGAAGGGCTCGCCGCCCACCGTCGCGGTCGGCGGGCCGGAGTCGCCGCCGGAGCCCGTCCCGGCCGCCGCGAGCGGACGGCCGGTCCCGGCGCCGGGGGCCCTCCCGTCCGCCAGGCCGTCCGCGTGGGAGCGGCCGCGGATCACCGAGTTGCGGCTCTCCGCGTTCGCCGGGCACCGGCGGGCCGGGTTCCCGCTCGGGCCGCTCACCCTGTTCGCCGGGCCGAGCGGCAGCGGGAAGTCGACGGCGCTTCAGGCGTACGAGGCGCTGGCCCGGCTCGGCGGCGGCGCCGAGCTCGCGGAGGCGTTCCGGGACCCGGTCGCCTGTGTGCCGGAGCGGGCCCGGCCCGATGCCCAGCGGCGCCGCGGCTTCCGTATCGGCTGTACGGCGGACGGCGCCGAGGGCCCGGTCAGGCTCGACGTCGCGGTGCAGGCGGAGCCGGAACTGCGCATCGTGGGCGAGCGGTTGACCGCGGGCGGGCTGGTCCTGCTCGAGACGGCCCTGCGCGACCCGGGCCGCAGGACGGTGCAGGCCGCCTGGCACACGGCCGGCTCGTCACCGGTGACCCGCGCCCCGCTCCCCGACGACCGGCTCGGCACCCCGCTCCTCCCGCTGCGGGTGGCCGGCAAGACGGACGGGCAACGCCAGGTGCTCGCCGCCGCCGAGCAGATGGTCGTCGCCCTGCGCTCGGTCTTCGCCTGCGATCCCCGGCCCGACGGGATGCGCGCCGCCGTCCCCATGGGCTCCGGACGGCTCCTGTCCGGCTGTGACAACCTCGCCGACGTCCTGTGGCGCACCCGCGCGGAGTGCGGCCGACGGCATGCGCACCTGGTCGCGGCGGTGCGCGCCGGCTGCGCGGGCCCCGTCGCCGACCTGCTGGCCGAACCGCTGGGCGACGGGACCGTCCGCGCGGTGCTCGACCGGGGAGACGGCATCCGTACGGTGCTCGGGCGGCTCGGCGACGGCGAGCTGAGGTACCTGGCGCTGGCACTGGTCCTGCTCACCGGGCCGAGCGTCCTCGACGTCGACCCGCCCGGCGAGGTCCCCGCGGCGCTGCGCTCGCTCACCGTCCTCGCCGACGGTCTGGACCGGGCGCTGGACGCCAGGCAGCGGGCGGAACTGCTGCGGCTGGCGGTATGGACCTGCGGGACCGGACACATCCGCCTCCTCGGGACGGTCGGGGACGCCTCGTGGGCCGCCGGGGTGGACGGCGTGACGGTGGTACACCTGAGGCCGTGACCGAACCCCTGGACGTGGCGAAACTGCAACGCCGGCTGGCCGAGTTCGCGGCCGCCCGGAACTGGCAGCCCTACCACACCCCCAAGAACCTCGTGGCCGCCCTCAGCGTGGAGGCCTCCGAACTGGTGGAGATCTTCCAGTGGTTGACGCCCGAGGAGTCGGCCCGCGTCATGGACGACCCCGGCACCGCGCACCGTGTCACGGACGAGGTCGCCGACGTGCTCGCCTATCTGCTCCAGCTGTGCGAGGTGCTCGGCATCGACCCGCTGGCCGCGCTGGACGCCAAGATCGACCGGAACGAGCGGAGGTTCCCGGCGCCGGGGGACGGGGACGCGTAGCGCCTCCGCGAGAGATCCCTGCGGAAGACCCCTGCGGAAGTCCCCTACTGAAGATCGTCCTCCATCATTACTCTACGGAGTCAAAAAGCTCGCCGAATCCGAATTGTTGTCCAGGAATTTCCGTCTTCCTCTGGCTTTACGTCTCACACGCCCTCACTCTGGGTAGTGAACAAGATGAGTTCGGGCGGACGGACGGGGGCAGCGTATGGACGCGGTGCGACTCATCGTGACGAGCAGGCGTGCCCTGGCGGCCAGCAGCGAGGTGGCTCAGGCACTGACAGAGGTGTGGCAGGCGCAGGCCCTGGCCCAGGCGATCGGCAGCCGTCTCGCGGTCTCCGGCCCGCCCGAACTGCGGGGCGAGGCCCTGGGCCTGACCGAGCTGGCGGGCCGGGGCTGCGGTGTCCTGGACACGCCGGCCCTGGACCCCGGCGACCTGCGTGCCGCCCAGCTGACCGAGCTGGACGACGCCCGGCAGACCCTGCTCTGCCTCGGCGGCCTGCTCGGCGAGGTCGGTATCGCTCTCGTCGGCATCGCCAGCGCCGCGGCCGACGAGGCGACGTACTGGCAGTGCATGGAGGCGATCGACGCGGCGGACGAGTCCCGGGACCGCGTCCTGGAGATGCTCAGGAAGCTGGCGGCGAGAGAGGCGGCGGCGTTGCAGGAGAGAGAGGCGGGGTGACCGTCGACCGAAGATCCGTGCCGCGGGCGGCGCGTGACGGCGGGTACCGGTGAGGTTGACGAGGTCACCGGCATGCAGGATGGACGTATGGACCTTCGAATCTTCACCGAGCCCCAGCAGGGGGCCTCCTACGACACCCTGCTCACCGTGGCGAAGGCCACCGAGGACCTCGGCTTCGACGCCTTCTTCCGCTCGGACCACTATCTCCACATGGGCGATGTGGACGGCCTCCCCGGCCCCACCGACGCCTGGATCACCCTGGCCGGTCTCGCCCGGGAGACCAGGCGGATCCGCCTCGGCACGCTGATGACGGCCGGCACCTTCCGGCTGCCCGGCGTGCTCGCCATCCAGGTCGCCCAGGTCGACCAGATGTCCGGCGGCCGGATTGAACTCGGCCTCGGCGCGGGCTGGTTCGAGGAGGAGCACAAGGCGTACGGCATCCCGTTCCCCAAGGAGAAGTTCGCCCGCCTCGAGGAGCAGCTGGCGATCGTCACCGGGCTGTGGCAGACCAAGCTCGGCGACACCTTCGACTTCCACGGCACGTACTACGACCTCACCGGTTCGCCCGCGCTGCCCAAGCCCGCCCAGCAGAAGATCCCGGTGCTGATCGGCGGACAGGGCGCGACCCGCACCCCCAAGCTGGCCGCTCGGTACGGCGACGAGTTCAACATGCCCTTCGCCTCGGTCGAGGACAGCGAGCGGCAGTTCGGCCGGGTGCGCGCCGCCGCTGAGGCGGCCGGCCGCCGTCCCGACGAGCTGACGTACTCCAACGCCCTCGTCGTCTGCGTCGGCAAGGACGACCGGGAGGTCGCCCGCCGGGCCGCCGCGACCGGCCGCGAGGTCGACGAGCTGAAGGCCAACGGCCTGGCGGGCAGCCCGGCCGAGGTCGTCGACAAGATCGGCCGGTACGCCGCGATCGGCTCCCGGCGCATCTACCTCCAGATCCTCGACCTCGCCGACCTGGACCACCTGGAGCTGATCTCCGGCCAGGTCCAGTCCCAGCTGTCGTAGCGAGCGATCCGGCCGGCCGGTCCCGGGGTCCGGCTCACGGGCCCCGGGACCCACCCGCCCGCGGCTGTGACGAGCCTGTGACCGGAGGTATGGCTTCCGTCACGGCCTCACCCGGACGGGCCCTGCTGGGATCTCCCGATGGACGACGATTCCCCGCTCGGCACCTTCTTCGCTCTGCTGAGCATCGCGGTCTGGCTCGCGGTCCCCGTCTGGGGGATCGCCGTCATCGTCAAGATCCTTTCCGTGGCGCTCCCCGGCAGGCGCCCGGACTGGCGGTTCGACCTGCTGCGCTGGTCGGCGTGGATGGCGGGCTGGGCCGCCGTCATCCTCTATCTGCTGGGGGCCGGAGCGGTCGCGTTCTCCGTGCACGAGTCCTCCTCCGGCGCGGACTCCACACCGGCTCCCGAGTGCCGCGACGACTTCCCGCCCGGCGTGCTCGTGGGCCAGACGGCCTCCTGGGTGCCGCTCCGCTTCGACTGTGTCCTCGCCGACGGCAGCACCCACGCGAGCAGCCCCGCCTACTTCTGGATCAACGCCTCCGTCGTCGGCCTGGGCCTCGCCGCCGTGGTCCTCGGGGTGCTGGCGGGAAGGACGTCCGGCCGCGGACGGGAGCCTGCCGTGCCGGGGTGAGCCGTCGGCCCCTCTGCCTGTGGCCGGTTGACGAGGGGTCACTTCGTCGGACCGGGGTCCGGCAGCCATCGCGGCGATCACATGACTCTTCTGTGAACGCCTTGTGCCGGAACTGTGGGCTCCATCACGGCGCGCATGATCCAGGACTGATCATATGACCCGGTGCGTAAACTCCTCCCTCTCGCCCTCACCGGCGTGCTCGCCTTGTCGGCATGCCAGTTCGCCGGTGACGACGACGCCGACGACGGGGCCCACCACCTCAACGCCATGAAGGCGTTCCCGCTGCACGCCTACATTCCGGACGCGGCGTCCCGCGACGGAAAGGCCACCGGCAAGGCGCAGTGGATCCTCGCCAAGCAGTGCATGGTCCGGCTCGGGTTCACCGGCTTCAAGTCGCTCGACATCAGGACGGTCGAGTCGACGTACCCGGTGCGGAAGGGCACCCTCTCGAACAGCAGCAAGGTCGGCGACGACAGCCCGTACGGCGTGGACGATCCCGACCTGGCGGCCGAGCACGGCTACCACAACCGGCAGCAGCAGGAGTCCGACCAGCCCATGGAGTGGCCGGCCGACCAGTACACGGCCCTGACCGGCGTCTTCGAGTCCGGCGACAGCCACCGGGCGCATGGCAGCCCCATCCCCAGGAGCGGGTGCATGGGGGAGGCGATGCGGAAGATCTTCGGCCCCGAGCCCAAGCCGACGAAGGTCGGCGCCGTGAAGCTCAGCGGCTACTACTCGATCGCCATGGAGCTCTGGTACGAGGCGCACAAGCAGGCGACGAAGGAACCCGCGTGGAAGAAGGCGAACCGCGCCTGGTCGGACTGCATGAAGGACAAGGGCCTCCACTACCCCGACCCGGACGAGGCGTCCACCGACACCGACTGGTACGGCACGGACAAGCCTTCGGGCAAGGAGAAGAAGACCGCGGCCGCCGACGCTCAGTGCAAACTGGACACCGGCTACATCCAGGCCGTGCACGCCGTCGAGAGCCGCGCGCAGAAGGCCGCCATCGCCAAGAACAAGAAGGCGCTGGACGACCGGCGCGCCGCCAACGAGCGAGCCATGGTCAACGCCCGGAAGATCGTCGACAAGTCCTGAGCGCGGCGGCCGGCCGCCGCCGTCAGGCCTGATCCCAGTCCCGCCCCCGCACCCTGAGCCGCAGCTGCCGGATCGCGAGGACGCCCGTGGCGATCGCCGGCAAAAGGCCCATGTCGCGGAAGATTACTGAACAGCAGACACAGCCCACTGAACAGTGGGTACGTCCACCGGGTGGGACCACCGGCAAGGGCCTTGGGAGCCGTGCTCGCCGGCTCCGCCTTGCCGCGGGGCGTCAGGCGGAGCCATCCCGCGCGCCCGTGCTGTGCCGGGGTAATCCAGTACCGCCATGGGCCCACCGGCACCCATAATCGGTCATGTGTTCCTGACGATCTCGACTACTGGCGACGAGCAGCACCCGGCTACTGACCTGGGGTTCCTCCTCCACAAGCATCCTGAGAAGGCGCAGGCGTTCTCCACCTCCTACGGCACGGCACACGTCCTCTACCCCGAGGCGGACGCCGAGCGCTGCACGGCGGCGCTGCTGCTGGAGGTGGACGCGGTGGCGCTGGTGCGGCGTGGGAAGGGCAAGGGGCGCGGCGGGGCTCCCGACGCGGCGCTCGCGCAGTACGTCAACGACCGGCCGTACGCCGCTTCCTCACTGCTCGCGGTGGCGCTGAGCGCCGTCTTCTCCAGCGCGATGCGCGGGGTGTGCAACGCCCGCCCCGAGCGGGCCACCCAGCCGCTGCCGCTGCGTATCGAGGTGCCCGTGCTGCCCGCCCGTGGCGGCCCCGACCTCGTGCGCGGCCTCTTCGAGCCGCTCGGCTGGGCGGTGACCGCCGAGCCGGTCGCCCTGGACGCCGAATTCCCCGAGTGGGGCGACTCGCGTTACGTGCGTCTCGTGCTGGAGTCCTCGCGGCTCACCCTCGCCGAGGCCCTGCGCCACCTCTACGTCCTGCTCCCCGTCCTCGACGACGCCAAGCACTACTGGGTCGCCTCCGACGAGGTCGACAAGCTGCTGCGCGCCGGTGAGGGCTGGCTGCCGGAGCACCCGGAGCAGAAGCTGATCACCAGCCGCTATCTGTCGCGGCGCTGGTCGCTGACCCGCCAGGCGATGGAGCGGCTGGAGCTGGTGCGGCTCGCGGAAGCTGACGACAGCGAGGTCGAGGACATCGACAACGCCGTCGAGGCCGAGACCGAGACGGAGGAGAAGCCGACCCCGCTCGCCGTGCAGCGACGGGACGCGATCGTCGCCGCGCTGACGGAGTCCGGTGCCGCCCGCGTCCTCGACCTCGGCTGCGGCCAGGGCCAGTTGGTGCAGGCGCTGCTGAAGGACGCGCGGTTCACCGAGATCGTCGGCGTCGACGTGTCGATGCGCGCGCTGACCATCGCCTCCCGGCGGCTCAAGCTGGACCGCATGGGCGAGCGGCAGGCCTCGCGCGTCAAGCTCTTCCAGAGCTCGCTCGCGTACACCGACAACCGGCTCAAGGGATACGACGCCGCCGTGCTCAGCGAGGTCATCGAGCACCTCGACCTGCCCCGGCTGCCTGCCCTGGAGTACGCGGTGTTCGGCTCCGCGCGACCCCGGACGGTCCTGGTGACCACGCCGAACGTCGAGTACAACGTCCGCTGGGAGAGCCTCCCGGCCGGGCATGTCCGGCACGGCGACCACCGCTTCGAGTGGACCCGCGAGGAGTTCCGGACGTGGGCGCACGCGGTGGCCGAACGGCACGGCTACGGCGTGGAGTTCGTACCCGTCGGGCCGGACGACCCGGAGGTCGGGCCGCCCACACAGATGGCCGTGTTCAACCTGACGACGGAGAAGAAGGAGGCGAAGGCAGCATGAGTGAGGCAAGTGAGGCGACAGAGCACAGGGGACGGGTCCTCCCCGTCACCGACCTCTCCCTCGTCGTGCTCGTCGGCGCCTCCGGCTCCGGCAAGTCGACCTTCGCCCGCCGGCACTTCAAGCCGACCGAGGTGATCTCCTCCGACTTCTGCCGGGGCCTGGTCTCCGACGACGAGAACGACCAGAGCGCGACCAGGGACGCCTTCGACGTCCTGCACTACATCGCGGGCAAGCGCCTCGCCGCCGGCCGCCGCACGGTCGTCGACGCGACCAGCGTGCAGCAGGACTCCCGGCGGCAACTGGTCGACCTGGCCAAGCGGTACGACGTGCTGCCCATCGCCATCGTGCTGGACGTCCCGGAGGAGGTCTGCGCCGAGCGCAACGCGGCCCGCACCGACCGGGCGGACATGCCGCGCCGGGTCATCCAGCGGCACATCCGCGAACTCCGCCGTTCGGTACGGCACCTGGAGCGCGAGGGCTTCCGCAAGGTGCACGTCCTGCGCGGTGTGCAGGACGTGGAGCACGCCACCGTCGTCACCGAGAAGCGGTTCAACGACCTCACCCACCTCACCGGCCCCTTCGACATCATCGGCGACATCCACGGCTGCGCCGTCGAACTGGAGTCGCTGCTGGGCAAGCTGGGCTACACCGACGGCGTCCACCCGGAGGGCCGTACGGCCGTCTTCGTCGGTGACCTCGTCGACCGCGGCCCGGACAGCCCGGGTGTACTGCGCCGCGTGATGTCGATGGTGAAGTCGGGCAACGCGCTGTGCGTGCCCGGCAACCACGAGAACAAGTACGGCCGCCACCTCAAGGGCCGCAAGGTCCAGCACACCCACGGACTCGCCGAGACCATCGAGCAGATGGAGGGCGAGAGCGAGGAGTTCACGCGGGAGGTACGCGAGTTCATCGACGGGCTCGTCAGCCACTACGTCCTCGACGGCGGCAGGCTCGTGGTCTGCCACGCGGGTCTGCCGGAGAAGTACCACGGCCGGACGTCCGGCCGGGTCCGCTCGCACGCCCTGTACGGGGACACGACCGGCGAGACCGACGAGTTCGGGCTGCCCGTGCGGTACCCGTGGGCGGAGGACTACCGGGGCCGGGCGGCGGTCGTCTACGGCCACACTCCCGTCCCCGAGGCCACCTGGCTCAACAACACCATCTGCCTGGACACCGGCGCCGTCTTCGGCGGCAAGCTCACCGCACTGCGCTGGCCGGAGCGCCAGCTGGTCGACGTACCGGCCGAGCGGGTCTGGTACGAGCCGGCGAAGCCGCTGCGGACCGAGGCCCCCGGCGGGCACGACGGCCGGCCCCTCGACCTGAACGACGTGCACGGCCGCCGGGTGGTGGAGACCCGGCACTCGGGCCGGGTGTCCGTCCGTGAGGAGAACGCCGCCGCGGCCCTGGAGGTCATGAGCCGCTTCGCGGTCGACCCGCGCCTGCTGCCGTACCTGCCGCCGACCATGGCACCGACTGCGACTTCGCAGGTGGACGGCTACCTGGAGCACCCGGTGGAGGCCTTCGCGCAGTACGCGGCCGACGGGGTCGCCCGGGTCGTGTGCGAGGAGAAGCACATGGGCTCGCGGGCGGTGGCGCTGGTGTGCCGGGACGCGGAGGCGGCGCGGAAGCGGTTCGGCGTCGACGGTCCCACGGGCTCGCTGTACACCCGTACCGGCCGCCCGTTCTTCGACGACCAGGAGGTGACCGAGGAGATCCTCGGACGCCTGCGGTCGGCCGCCGACGCGGCCGGTCTGTGGGACGAACTCGCCACCGACTGGCTCCTGCTGGATGCCGAGCTGATGCCGTGGTCGCTGAAGGCGTCCGGTCTGCTGCGGTCGCAGTACGCGGCCGTCGGCGCCGCGTCGGGCGCGGTGTTCCCCGGTGCGCTCGCCGCGCTGGAGGGTGCCGCCGCGCGGGGCGTCGAGGTGACCGACCTGCTGGCCCGCCAGCGCGAACGGGCCTCGAACGCGGCCGCGTTCACGGACGCGTACCGGCGCTACTGCTGGACCACCGAGGGCCTGGACGGCGTACGCCTGGCGCCGTTCCAGATCCTCGCCGTCCAGGGCCGCAGCCTCGCCGCCCTGCCGCACGACGAGCAGCTCGCCCTGCTCGACCGGCTGGTGGAGCACGACGGCAGCGGCCTGCTCCAGACCACCCGGCGGCTCTACGTCGACACCGGTGACCCGGAGTCGGTGCGGGCCGGTGTCGACTGGTGGCTGGAGATGACCGGCCGCGGCGGTGAGGGCATGGTCGTGAAGCCGGTGGGTGCGCTGGTGCGCGGCAGCGAGGGGCGGCTCGTCCAGCCCGGCATCAAGTGCCGGGGCCGTGAGTACCTGCGGATCATCTACGGTCCGGAGTACACGCGACCCGACAACCTCGCCCGGCTGCGCACCCGCTTCCTGAACCACAAGCGGTCGCTGGCGATCCGTGAGTACGCGCTGGGCCTGGAGGCGCTGGACCGGCTCGCGGACGGTGAGCCGCTGTGGCGGGTGCACGAGGCGGTGTTCGGCGTGCTCGCGCTGGAGTCGGAGCCGGTGGACCCCCGGCTGTGAGTGTCCCGGAACACCCTTGTGTCGCACAGGTATCCGTCCATATGGTGGACTCCCGTAAGGCGCAAAGGTGTTCGATGTGACGCGTCCCTGGGGAGTGGACATGGAGATCAAGAAGGTCGTCGTGCGCGAGGACCGGAGCACCAGCCGCCGGCCGGCCATCCTGGAGAAGCGACCGACCCGCTGACCGGAAAACGACGGAATACAGCGGGACACGGCATGCGTGTTCACTTGGTGACGATGCCGTGGCATCCGATCGACCTGCCTTCACTGCAACTGGGTCTGCTGCACCGGCTGGTGCGGCAGGCCCGGCCGCGTGACGAGGTGACGGAGTTCCACGGCTCGCTGCGCTGGGCGGAGTTCCTGCTGGAGCGCTCCGGCGGCCGGCTGCGGCCCGGCGACTACGTGGAGGTCGGCAGCGACTCGATCTTCCACGGCCTCGGGGACTTCGTCTTCTCGGGCGTCCTGTACGACGACCCCGGCTGGGGGACGGCACGGCTGCGGGACTACGCGGCGGAGCGGGGCGTCTTCATCGACACCGCCCTCGCCATGCGCCCGTACGCGGCGGAGTTCATCGCCGGGTGCGCGGCCGAGGTGCTGGCGGCGGAGCCCGATGTCGTCGGGTTCACCAGCACCTTCATGCAGAACGTCGCCTCGCTCGCCCTCGCGCGGGAGCTCAAGCGCCGCCGCCCCGGGCTCGCCGTGGTCTTCGGCGGCAGCAACTGCGACGGCCCCATGGGGCACGCCCTGCACCGCAATCATCCGTTCGTGGACCAGGTGGTGCGCGGGGAGGGCGAGTACGCCTTCCCCGCCCTCTTACGTCACCTGGACGACGGCACACGCCCCGTGGACGTCCCCGGCCTGTGCTGGTGGGACGGCGACACGTCCCGCGCCAACCCGGAGACCCGGCGGACGGTGGCCCCGGCCGACATCCCCTCGCCGGACTACGACCACTGGCAGGCCGCCCTGGAGACCTCCCCGGTCGTGAAGTACGTCCACCCGAAGCTGGTCGTCGAGGGAGCGCGGGGCTGCTGGTGGGGCGAGAAGCACCACTGCACCTTCTGCGGGCTCAACGGCACGTCCATGGCCTTCCGCGCCAAGCCGGGGGAGCGGCTGTGGGACGAGATCGCCCACCTGGTCCGGCGCCACCGCATCCTCGACGTCATCACCGTCGACAACATCATCGACATGGCGTACTTCCGGGACTTCCTGCCCCGAGTCGTCGACAGCGGCTGGGACCTGCGGCTGCACTACGAGGTCAAGTCCAACCTCACCCGCGACCAGCTCGGCCTCCTCGGCCGCTCCGGCACGGTGCACATCCAGCCCGGCATCGAGAGCCTGGGCAGCAGGGTCCTCGACCTCATGGACAAGGGCGTCACCGGCGCCCGCAACGTCCGCACCCTCAGGGAGTGCGAGAACCACTCGCTCACCTGCTCCTGGAACCTCCTCTACGGCTTCCCGGGCGAGACCGCCGAGGACTACGACCCGGTGATCGACCAGCTCCCGGCCCTCGTCCACCTCCAGCCGCCCAGCGGCGCCCACCGCATCCAGCTGGAGCGGTTCAGCCCGCACTTCACCGACCCGGAGCTGGGCTTCGGCAAGCGGCGCCCGGCGCCGATGTACCAGCACGTCTACGACCTGCCCGAGGAAGAACTCACCGATCTCGTCTACCTGTTCGACACCGAGGACGCGGGCATCGGCGGCCCGGTCGAGCGGCGCCTGAAGGAGGCCGTCGCCGCGTGGCGGGCCGGGCATCCGCACTCCCGCCTGGAGTACGAGGAGGGCTGCGAGGAGGAGGGAGTCCTCCTCGTCCACGACCGCCGGCACGGCCGCCCGCACACCACCCACCGCTTCACCGGCTGGTCCGCGACCGCCCTGCGCCTCCTGGAGGACGGCCGCACCGAACCCGCCCTGCACCGGCTGCTGACGGCGGACGGTCACGAGGTCCCCGCCGACGCGCTCACCGCCTGGCTCCGACAGGCCCTCGCCCTGGGCCTGTTGTTCCGCGACGGCCGCACGTACGTCTCCCTGCCCACCTGGGACGCGCCGGTCCGCCTGCCCGACGGCGCGGGAGCGACCGGATGACCGGGCTGCCCGCCACCGTCCCGCACCGCGTCACCGGCCGCCGGGTCGAGGTGACCGCGCCGCTGCGGCTGGGCGCGGGCGGCCGGGAGACCGCGGAGGCGGTGCGGTTCCTGCGCGACTGTCAGGGACTGGGGCTCACCGTCATCTGGGAGGCGGCCGGTACGGAGATCCCGTACGACGTCCGGAACCTGTGCCACCTGCCGCCTCCGGCCGAACGCCCGGATGAGTGCCCCGAGTTGACCGAATGGCGGGCGAGCCACTCCTTCGGGCTGCTCTACCACCGGCGTGGCCCGGACTTCGTCACGGTCCTGGACCGCAGGGTGCCCGGCGGCGCGGCCCGGCTCACCCTCGACCACCCCGAACTGGTCGCCGCCTTCCACACGCTGCTGGAGCCCACGCCTCTCGACACCCTGCCCCCCGCCCGGCGGACGGCCGCCGGCCTCCTGGCCGCCGAGCGGCTGGCCCTGGTCACCGACGCCTGGGCGGTGACCCTGCCACCCCGCATCCGGCGCTGGCCCGTCCCCTGCACCGCCATCTGAGGACCGCCGTCAGCCCACCAGCCACAGCCGCCGCCCGCACACCCCCACCCGGACCGTCTGCCCCCGGGTGAGCTCCAGAGCGTCACTCTCGATGCCGTCGCCGAACGCGACGAGACGGTCGGACTCGACGGTGACCGACAGGGCGGCGGAGGCCCGGAGTTCCCCGGCGACCAGGGAGGTCCCCGTGGCGGGTGACGGCCAGGCCTCCCTGACGAACCACACCAGGCGGTCCTCGGCGGGCGCGGGCAGGGCGAGGCGGCTGCCCCGCTCCTGCCACACGGACCGCAGCCACCCGGTCGCCCCCGTCCCCGTGCCCACCAGCACCCCGGAGGAGGCCTGGGCCTCGACGACACCCCCGTCGCCGTCGAGGCCCAGGCGGTAGCGCGCCGTCTGGTGACCGGCCGCCCCGAGATAGATCTCGTTGAGCGCCACCAGCCGCTGTGTGTCGTCGGCGACGGCCTCGACCATGGTGAGTTCCTCGGCGCCCGTGCCCCGGGCCCGGACGGCCGGCAGCAGGGCCGCGGCGTCCTCGGGCCGGTGCCGCACCAGGACGCCCGGATTGCGGCCGGGGTCGGTGTCGATGCCCACCACCGGCTGTCCCGTGAGGTACTTGGCCGCGTTCGCCACCAGCCCGTCCTGGCCGACCACCACGACCACGTCCTCCGGTCCGAAGAGGAAACGGTCCAGATCGCCCCGCTCGACCGTGGTCTGGCGCCAGGTCAGCGGCACGGCCGAGGCGACCTCGGCCAGCGCCCGCCGGGTGCGGTGGTGGCGGTCGGCCACCTCCTCGACGGCCCGGCCCCGGGAGGCGAGGAAGAAGGCGGCCTGCCCGTGCGTGCCGTGCCGGGCCAGCAACTCCTCGTACTCCGTGGTCCGGTGCACCAGCACGGCGCGCGGGGCGAGGCTCACGCCGGCTCCCCGGTCCCCAGCTTCGCGAGCAGGCCCGTCAGCACGTCCGGCGACACCGTCACGCTGTCGATCCGCGGCAGGTTCTCGGCCAGCCGGGTCCCCGTGAGGGCGTGCAGCGTCTCGACCTCGACCTCCGCGTGCACCCGCAGCCAGGCCGCCTGCGCCTCGGCCCGCGCCGCGCCGACCTCCCGCGCGCCCTCGGCCTCGGCACGGGCCAGCCGCACCGACCGTGCGGCCTCCGCCTCCGCGAGCTTCACCGTGCGCGCCGCCTCCGCCTGGGCCCGTACGGCGTCCGCCGCCGCGTGCTCCTCGGCCTCGCGGCGGGCGTTGGTGCCGCGCTGTTCGACCAACTGCTCCTCGCGGCGGGCGAGTTCGATCTGGCTGGCGAGTTCGTTCTCGGCGATCGCCCGCTCCCGCTCGACGGCCACCGCCCGCCGTTCGTAGGTCGCCCGGTCGGCCTCCTGCTGGATCTGCTCGCGCGCCGGCGTCCGCAGTGCCCGCTCCACCTCCGGCTCGGGCCGCAGCGCCACCACCCGTACGGCGACGACCTCGATGCCGGTCGCCGGAAGCCGCGGCTCCGCGCCCAGGCCCGCCGCGATCCGTTCCCGCACCGCGGTCACGCCGTCCGCCAGCGCGGCCGCCAGCGGGGTGCGGGCCAGCACGTCCAGGGCGTGCTGCTGGGCCGTCTCGGTCAGCAGCGTGCCCAGCTGCTCCAGCGGGGCGCCCCGCCACACGCCGGTGTCCGGGTCTATGGAGAAGTCCAGCCGGGCGGCGGCCACGGCCGGGTCGCTGATCCGGTAGGTCACCGTCGCCTGCACCGCCACGTCCTGGAAGTCGGCCGTGCGGGCGTGGAAGGTCATCGCCAGCTCCCGGTCGTCCACCGGCACCTCGGACAGCGCGGCGGTCAGCGAGCGGTACCAGAAGCTGAGACCGGGCCCGTCGTGCTCCAGCGTGCCCGAGCGGTGGTGCCGGACGTGCGCCGTCGGAGCGCCGCGCAGGTGGCGCCAGCCCAGGCGCCGGGTGATGTCGGCCATCGGACCCCCTCATTCCTTTTCGTCATGACGACGATAATCGATCGGATCACTTGTCGTCAATGGGACGAGAACGAGAAACCGCAATGCGAGGGTGAAACGAGAAGGCGGTGGTCAGGATGGAGGCATGGGATTCCATGTCGACTCCGAGGCCGGGCGGCTGCGCCGCGTCATCCTGCACAGGCCGGATCTGGAGCTCAAAAGGCTCACCCCCAGCAACAAGGACGCCCTCCTCTTCGACGACGTGCTCTGGGTGCGCCGGGCGCGCGCCGAGCACGACGGGTTCGCCGACGTGCTGCGCGACCGCGGGGTCACCGTCCATCTCTTCGGCGACCTGCTGGCCGAGACCCTGGACGTCCCCGAGGCCAGGTCGCTCGTCCTGGACCGGGTCTTCGACGAGAAGGAGTACGGCCCCCTCGCCACCGACCACCTCCGCGCCGCGTTCGAGACCCTGCCCGCGCCCGAGCTGGCCGAGGCGCTGATCGGAGGCATGACCAAGCGGGAGTTCCTCGAGGCGCACGCGGAGCCCACCTCCGTCCGCTTCCATGTGATGGACCTCGACGACTTCCTCCTGGGCCCCCTGCCCAACCACCTGTTCACCCGGGACACCTCCGCCTGGATCTACGACGGGGTCGCCATCAACGCCATGCGCCTGCCCGCCCGGCAGCGCGAGACCGTGCACTTCGAGGCGATCTACCGGCACCACCCGCTGTTCCGTGACGAAACGTTCCGGGTCTGGTCCCGGGGGCAGGCCGACTACCCGTCCACCATCGAGGGCGGCGACGTCCTGGTGATCGGCAACGGCGCGGTCCTCATCGGCATGAGCGAGCGCACCACCCCGCAGGCCGTGGAGATGCTCGCGCACAAGCTGTTCGCGGCCGGCTCGGCGAGCACGATCGTGGCCCTGGACATGCCCAAGCGGCGCGCCTTCATGCACCTCGACACCGTGATGACCATGGTGGACGGCGACACGTTCACCCAGTACGCCGGGCTCGGCATGCTCCGCTCGTACACGATCGAACCGGGCGCCGGGGACAAGGAGCTCAAGGTCACCGACCATCCGGCCGAGCACATGCACCGCGCGATCGCCGCGGCGCTGGGGCTGAGCGAGATCCGGGTGCTCACCGCCACCCAGGACGTGCACGCGGCCGAGCGCGAGCAGTGGGACGACGGCTGCAACGTGCTGGCGGTCGAGCCCGGGGTCGTCGTCGCCTACGAGCGCAACTCCACCACCAACACCCATCTGCGCAAGCAGGGCATCGAGGTGATCGAGATCCCGGGCAGCGAACTGGGGCGGGGGAGGGGCGGGCCGCGCTGCATGAGCTGCCCCGTCGAACGGGCGCCCGTATAGGAGTGGGCGCCTGTATAGAAATGTGGAATGTCGTATAGACTTCCAGGGTTCCTGTTCCCGTCCCCCCGGAGCGCCCCCATGGCGACAGTCCCGACCGCCCTCGCCGGCCGCCACTTCCTCAAGGAGCTGGATTTCACCGAGGAGGAGTTCCGCGGGCTGGTGGAGCTGGCCGCCGAGCTGAAGGCCGCCAAGAAGGCGGGGAGCGAGCCGCAGTACCTGCGGGGCAGGAACATCGCGCTGATCTTCGAGAAGACCTCGACGCGCACCCGCTGCGCCTTCGAGGTCGCCGCCGCCGACCAGGGCGCCGCCACGACCTACCTCGACCCCTCCGGCTCGCAGATCGGGCACAAGGAGTCCGTGAAGGACACCGCGCGCGTGCTGGGCCGGATGTACGACGGGATCGAGTACCGCGGGGACAGCCAGGAAAAGGTCGAGGAACTCGCCGCGTACGCGGGTGTGCCCGTCTACAACGGGCTGACCGACGACTGGCACCCCACCCAGATGCTCGCCGACGTGCTGACCATGACCGAGCACTGCGCCAAGCCGCTCGGCCGGATCGCCTTCGCCTACCTCGGTGACGCCCGCTTCAACATGGGCAACTCCTACCTGGTCACCGGCGCCCTGCTCGGCATGGACGTGCGGATCGTGGCGCCCAAGGAGTACTGGCCCGCCGAGGACGTCGTCGCCCACGCCCGCAAGCTCGCCGAGGGCAGCGGCGCCCGCGTCACCCTCACCGAGCAGGTCGGCGAGGGCGTCGCAGGCGCCGACTTCGTCGCCACCGACGTCTGGGTCTCCATGGGCGAGCCCAAGGAGGTCTGGGCCGAGCGCATCGCCGCGCTGTCGCCGTACGCGGTGACCACGGACGTACTGCGCGCCACCGGCAACCCGGACGTGAAGTTCCTGCACTGCCTGCCGGCCTTCCACGACCTCGGCACCAAGGTCGGGCGCGAGATCCACGAGACCTACGGGCTGACCTCCCTGGAGGTGACGGACGAGGTCTTCGAGTCGAAGCACTCGGTCGTCTTCGACGAGGCCGAGAACCGGCTGCACACGATCAAGGCGGTCCTCGTCGCCACCCTGGCCTGATCCACTTCGCCAGGCTTTTCCCACCCGTCCCACCAGGCCTTATCCTGACCGGCGGCCCGGAGTCACCCCTTCCAGGGCCACCGCCGCGACGAACCCGGTCGCACCCCCGCACCACCAGAAACGAGCACCACCCGCATGCCCGCTCCCCGCATCAAGCCCCCCGCGCTCCTCGTCGCCGAGTCCGGCGCCGACCGCGAGGGTCACGGCCTCAAGCGCACCATGGGCCTCTTCCAGCTGATCTGCTTCGGCGTCGGCGCGATCGTCGGCACCGGCATCTTCGTCGGCCTGTCCGACTCGGTCGCCCAGGCGGGCCCGGCCGTCGTCGTCTCCTTCGTCCTCGCGGCGATCACCTGCGTCTTCACCGCCCTCTCCTTCGCCGAGCTGGGCGGGGCCATCCCGGTCTCCGGATCGTCGTACTCCTTCGCCTACGCCGGGCTCGGCGAGTCGACCGCCTTCCTGGTCGGCTGGTGCCTGCTGCTGGAGTACGGCATCTCCATCTCGGCGGTCGCCGTCGGCTGGAGCCAGTACGTCAACGAACTCCTGCACAGCCTCACCGGCCTCCAGCTGCCCGCCGCCCTCAGCGGCGGACCGGGCGACGGCGGAGTGGTCAACCTGCCCGCCGTGATCGTCATCGCCATGGGCTGTGTGCTGCTGGTGCGCGGCGTCCGGGAGAGCGCCGGGGCCACCGCCGTCATGGCGGCCGTCAAGATCGCCATCCTCGTCGCCTTCTGCGTCATCGGCTTCAGCGCCTTCAAGGACGGCAACCTCACCCCGTTCGCGCCCGCCGGCATCGGCGGCATCGGCGCGGGCACCACCGCCGCGTTCTTCTCGTACATCGGCTTCGACGCGATCACCACCGCCGGGGAGGAGGCGAAGAACCCCCGCCGGGACATCCCGGTGGCGATCCTCGTCTGCATGGGCGTGGTCACCCTGCTGTACTGCGCGGTCGCGCTCGCCGCGATCGGCGCCATCGGCGGCGACCAGGTCGCGGGCCGGCCCGCGGCGCTGTCGTACGTCGTCAACGAGGTCACCGGGTCGGCCGTCGGCGGCGGGGTGATCGCCTTCGGCGCGGTCGTCGCCATCGCCTCCGTGGTGCTCGCCGTGATGTACGGCCAGACCCGCATCCTGATGTCGATGTCCCGGGACGGGCTGATCCCGGGCGTCTTCGAGAAGGTGTCGCCGAAGACGGCCACGCCGGTCGCCGGCACCCTGATCGTCGGAACCGTCTTCGCGGTCCCGGCGGCCTTCGCCTCGCTGGACGCCGTGATGAACCTGTGCACCATCGGCACGCTCGCCATCATGGCCGTCGTCAACATCTCGGTGATCGCCCTGCGCCGCCGTGAGCCGGGCCTCGCCCGCAGCTTCCGGGTGCCGCTGTACCCGGTCCTCCCGCTGCTCGGCGTCGGCTTCTGCCTGTACCTGATGTACGAGACGGGCTGGACGACCTGGATCCAGTTCGCGGTGTTCCTGGTGGTGGGCTTCGGGGTGTACGCCGGCTACGGGCGCCGGAACTCCCGGCTGGCCGCCGCCGAGGCAGAGGCCACCGCCGGGGTCACGCGGGACGCCGCTGAGCGGGCACCACAGGCAGTCTGAACCACACCGCCTTGCCCGCCGCGGTGGGCCGGTGCCCGCAGGCCGAGCTGAGGGCGCGGATCAGCAGCAGCCCGCGCCCGCCCTCCTGCCAGGGATCGGGGGGCTCCACGACGGCACGGGTGAGATGGCCGGGCGGCGCGGGGTCCGGGTCGTGCACCTCGACGCGGCAGCCGGTGGGGGCGAGCTCCACCACCAGCTCGATCGGGCCGGTGCCCGCGGTGTGCTCCACCGCGTTGGCCACCAGCTCCGCCGTGAGCAGCTCCGCGGTGTCGCAGTCGGCCGCGTGCTCCTGCTCGGCCAGCGCCGTGCGGACCAGCGCACGGGCCACCGGCACCGCGGCGGCGGTGTGCGGCAGCGCGACGCGCCAGGAGGCGGGGGCTGAGGGGCGTTCGTACAAGGCGGATCCGTTCATGGAGCAGGCTGTCCTGCTTTCAACCGTATGCATGGTACGGGGCCCGGCTACAGAGTCCCTCGACGGGCACCGCAAGGAGCCTTCGGCCCCGGTACCGGGCGGCTTACCCACGTCGGCGCCCCGCCTCTCACGCGGGGTCCCGCTGTTACCGGAGTGTCGACTTCCTGTGACCGATGTGACCGGGCTCATGCGGGCCGCCCGGCTCGGTCGCCCGGCTCCGCCGCGCCCCCCACTCATGTCGTGCCCACCCGCTCTGTCGCGCACTCATGACGACAGTCACAAATAGGTGATAGCTTCGTGGGGTAGAGCCAGCACGAGTCACGTGGCACCGCTGCCCAGGGAGGCCGCACGTCATGAGTCCCTTCACCGGCTCCGCCGCCCGCACCGCCCACTGGGAGCACCTGCGCGTCGCGCTCGCGGACGGAGTCGCCACCGTCACCCTGGCCCGTCCCGACAAGCTCAACGCCCTCACCTTCGGCGCCTACGCCGACCTGCGCGACCTGCTCGCCGAGCTGTCCCGCGAACGGTCGGTCCGGGCCCTGGTGCTGGCCGGCGCGGGCCGCGGGTTCTGCTCCGGCGGCGACGTCGACGAGATCATCGGCGCCACCCTCGCCATGGACACCGCCCAGCTGCTCGACTTCAACCGGATGACCGGGCAGGTCGTACGGGCCGTACGGGAGTGCCCCTTCCCGGTGATCGCCGCCGTGCACGGGGTCGCCGCGGGGGCGGGAGCGGTCCTGGCCCTGGCGGCGGACTTCCGGGTGGCCGACCCGAGCGCCCGGTTCGCGTTCCTCTTCACCCGGGTCGGCCTGTCCGGCGGCGACATGGGCGCGGCCTATCTGCTGCCCCGCGTGGTCGGCCTCGGCCACGCCACCCGCCTGCTGATGCTGGGCGACCCCGTGCGGGCACCCGAGGCCGAGCGGATCGGCCTGATCAGCGAGCTGACCGACGAGGGCCGCGCCGACGAGGCCGCGCAGGCGCTCGCACGCCGCCTCGCCGACGGCCCCGCTCTCGCACACGCCCAGACGAAGGCCCTGCTCACGGCCGAACTGGACATGCCCCTGGCGGCGGCGGTCGAGCTGGACGCCTCCACGCAGGCACTGCTGATGAACGGCGAGGACTACGCGGAGTTCCACGCGGCGTTCACCGAGAAGCGCCCTCCGAAATGGCGCGGGAGGTGACATGAAGGTCGCCGTGATCGGTGGTGGCCCCGGCGGCCTGTACGCCGCGGCGTTGCTCAAACGCCTCGACCCCACCCGCGAGATCACCCTCTGGGAACGCAACGCCCCCGACGACACCTTCGGCTTCGGCGTGGTCCTCTCCGACGAGACCCTCGGCGGCATAGAACACGCCGACCCGGTGGTCTACGAGGCCCTCCAGAGGGACTTCGTCCGCTGGGACGACATCGACATCATCCACCGCGGCACCCGCCAGACCTCCTCAGGACACGGCTTCGCCGCCCTGGGCAGGAAGCGCCTCCTGGAGATCCTGCACCAGCGGTGCGGCGACCTCGGCGTGGAGCTGCGCTTTCGCAGCGAGGCCCCCTACCCGGCCTGGCTCTCCGAGGCGTACGACCTCGTCATCGCCGCCGACGGTGTGCACAGCACCACCCGCGAGGCCTACGCCCATGTGTTCCGGCCCCATGTGGCCACGCACCGCTGCCGTTACATATGGCTCGCCGCCGACTTCGCGTTCGACGCCTTCCGCTTCGAGATCGCCGAGACCGAGCACGGCGTGATGCAGCTCCACGGCTACCCGTACGCCCACCCGTCTCCCGACCACCACCCCTCAACGAGGCCCTCCGGGCCGCAGAATCAATTCGGCGCCTCCACCGTGATCGTCGAGATGCGCGAGGAGGTGTGGCGGGCCGCCGGTTTCGAGGAGATGGACGAGAAGCAGTCCGTCGAGCGCTGCGCCAAGCTCTTCGCCGACGCGCTCGGCGGCCGGCCGCTGCGCTCCAACAACTCCGCCTGGACCACCTTCCGCACGGTCGTCAACGAACGCTGGTCCTGCGGCAACGTCGTCCTCCTCGGCGACGCCGCCCACACCGCCCACTTCTCCATCGGCTCCGGCACCAAGCTCGCCGTCGAGGACGCCCTCGCGCTCGCCGCCTGCCTGACGGAACAGCCCACGACGGCCGAGGCGCTGACCGCGTACGAGGCGGAGCGCAGGCCCGTCGTCGCCTCCACCCAGCGCGCCGCCCGCGCCAGCCTCGAATGGTTCGAGAACCTCCCGCTGTACCTCGGCCAGCCGCCCCGCCAGTTCGCCTTCAACCTGCTCACCCGCAGCCGCCGGGTCACCCACGACAACCTCCGGCTGCGCGACGCCCGCTTCACCGGGGCCGTGGAGCACGAGTTCGGCTGCCCGCCCGGCACGCCCCCGATGTTCACCCCGTTCCGGCTGCGCGGCCTGACCCTGCGCAACCGGGTCGTCGTCTCTCCCATGGACATGTACTCGGCGAAGGACGGCGTCCCCGGCGACTTCCACCTGGTCCACCTGGGCTCCCGGGCCCTCGGTGGCGCCGGGCTGGTGATGACCGAGATGGTGTGCGTGAGCGAGGAGGGCAGGATCACCCCCGGTTGCACCGGCCTGTACACCGGCAGGCAGGCCGAGGCCTGGCGGCGGATCACCGACTTCGTGCACGCGCAGGCCCCGGGCACCGCGATCGGATTGCAGCTCGGCCACTCCGGCCGCAAGGGCTCGACCCGGCTGATGTGGGAGGGCATCGACGAACCGCTGACCGAGGGCAACTGGCCGGTCGTGGCCGCCTCCCCACTGCCGTACAAAGCGGGCAGCCAGACACCGCGCCAGCTCTCCCGCGCGCAACTGACCGACATCCGCGAGCAGTTCGCGGCCGCGGCCTGGCGGGCCGTCCGCGCCGGTTTCGACCTGCTGGAACTGCACTGCGCGCACGGCTATCTGCTCTCCGGCTTCCTCTCCCCGCTGACCAACCGGCGCACGGACGCCTACGGCGGCTCGCTGGAGAGACGGCTCCGCTTCCCGCTGGAGGTCTTCGACGCGGTACGCGGGGTGTGGCCGGGGGAGAAGCCCATGACCGTGCGGATCTCCGCCACCGACTGGGCCGAGGGCGGCAACACCGCCGAGGACGCCGTCGAGATCGCCCGCGCCTTCGCCGCGCACGGCGCCGACGCGATCGACGTCTCGACCGGGCAGGTGGTCGCCGACGAGCGCCCGGAGTACGGGCGTTCGTACCAGACACCGTTCGCGGACCGCATCCGGAACTCGGCGGGCGTCCCGGTGATCGCGGTCGGCGCGATCTCCTCCTGGGACGACGTCAACTCCCTGATCCTGGCGGGCCGCACGGACCTGTGCGCGCTGGCCCGGCCGCACCTGTACGACCCGCACTGGACGCTGCACGCGGCGGCCGAGCAGGGCTACGAGGGTCCGGGTGTGGTCTGGCCCGACCCCTACCTGGCGGGCAGCCGGCGCCCGCAGACCGGACGCACGGACGCCCCCAAGCCCCGGCTCACGCTGGGCGGCTGACCTCCGCCATGCCCGCGGTGAGCGTGGCGCCGTCCGCCGGGTCGATCAGGATGAAGGCGCTCGTGCGGCGGGAGACCGCGTAGTCGTCCAGGGCCAGCGGCTCGGCGGTGCGCAGGGTGATCCTGCCCAGGTCGTGGGCGGTCAGTTCGGTGGCGCCGTCGACTACCGCGATCGCACGGTCGAAAAGCACGGACTGCGCCTCCATGTGGCCTCCGTACAGGACTACATCGACCGCGGTGTGCTCAAGGAACGCCCCGACGGCACCCGCAACCCCCTCCAGACCGTGCCGCTCCCGAACTCGCCCGCCACCTCGCGGAAGATGTGCACCGCCTCGGACTCCAGCGCGTCCAGGTGGGAGAGGGGGGTGGTTCACACCAGACCCCGCTCCGCCAGCAGTGCGTACACCGCGTCCGCGGACTCCCGGGGCGCCTGCCGCTCGGTCCGCAGCACCAACGCCGGGTCGCCCGGCGGCTCGTAGGGGTCGTCGACCCCCGTCAGCCCCGTCAGCTCGCCCGCGGCCTGCTTGGCGTACAGCCCCTTCACGTCCCGCTCGCCGCACACCTCGACCGGGGTGGCGACGTGCACCTCCAGGTAGGGCGTGCCGCTCTTCTCGTGCCGGGCGCGCACCGCGTCGCGGCTGTCGGCGTACGGCGCGATCACCGGGACCACGGAGAGCACGCCGTTGCGCGCCAGCACCTCGGAGACCAGGCCGATGCGCTGCACGTTGGTGTTGCGGTCGGCCCGCGAGAAGCCGAGGCCGGCGGAGAGGAAGCGGCGTATCTCGTCGCCGTCGAGGACCTCCACGCGGCGTCCCTCGGCCTTCAGCCGGTCGCCGAGGAGACGGGCGATGGTCGTCTTGCCCGCGCTCGGCAGCCCGGTGAGCCAGACGGTGGCTCCCTGAGCCCTTGCCGTGGTCGTCATGCGCAACAGTCCTCTTTCCTACCCCGCCGGCGATCGTTGAACGCTAGGTAAGAAACTTGAGAAGAGGGACAGAGGAACCTGAGGGTTCCGTTAGGGGCGCACGATGTGGCGAGGATCACATTTCGGCGAAGACCGCCCCGGCGTCCCTGAGCCGTTCGTGCAGCCCCTGGAAGACCGCCGCGGAGCGCGCCCCCGGCCAGTCGGCGGGCAGCAGCCGGGCGGGCAGACCGGGGTCGGTGTAGGGCAGGTGGCGCCAGGAGTCGAGGGCGAGGAGGTAGTCGCGGTAGGCCTCCTCGGGCGGGGTGTCCGAGCGCCGCTCCCAGGCGTGCAGCACGGGCGCGTGCACATCGAGGAACGCCTCGTGCGCCTTGGCGATCGCCGCCAGGTCCCACCAGCGGGCGACCGCCTCGACGGTGGGCGCGAAGCCCAGGTGGTCGCCGCGGAAGAAGTCCACGTACGGATCGAGCCCGAGGCGCTGGAGGGTGTGCCGGGTCTCCTCGTGCAGCCGGGCCGGTGCGATCCACACCCCGGGGGCCGCCGTGCCGAAGCCCAGGCCGGCCAGCCGGGAGCGCAGCACGTGCCGCTTCTGCCGCTCCGACTCCGGCACCGAGAACACCGCGAGCACCCAGCCCTCGTCGCGCGGGGCCGCCGTGGCGTAGATGCGCCGGTCGCCGTCCTCCAGCAGTTGCAGGGCCTCGGATGAGAGCGCGTACCCGGCCGCGCCCTCGGCGGTGCGGGCCGGCAGCAGCAGTCCGCGCCGTTTCAGACGCGACACCGAGGAGCGCACGGAGGGCGCGTCCACGCCGACCGCGGCCAGCAGTCTGATCAGCTCGGCGACGGGCACCGGGCCGGGCATGAAGCGGCCGTACGCGCCGTAGAGCGTGACGATGAGGGACCGGGGGGCGTGCTGCTCGGACACGTTGATCATTTTAGGTCTTCGGCATCACTGCTGGTCACCTTTGGAGCGCAGCCGGAAACGCTGGAGCTTGCCGGTGGCGGTGCGGGGCAGCGCTTCCAGGAAGACGAACTCGCGCGGGCACTTGTAGGGCGCCAGCTCGGTCCTGACGAAGGCGCGCAACGACTCCGCGTCCCGCGCCGCGCCCTCCCGCACCACGGCGTACGCCACCACGATCTGCCCGCGCGCCTCGTCCGGCCGTCCGACCACGGCCGCCTCCACCACGTCCGGGTGACGCAGCAGCGCGTCCTCCACCTCCGGGCCGGCGATGTTGTAACCGGCGGAGATGATCATGTCGTCGGCGCGGGCCATGTAGCGGAAGTATCCGTCTCCGTCCCGGACATACGTGTCACCGGTCAGGTTCCAGCCGTCGCGCACGTACTCCCGTTGCCGCGGATCGCCGAGATAGCGGCAGCCGATCGGTCCGCGCACCGCCAGCAGACCGGGCTCGCCGTCGGGGACGGGGTCGCCGTGCTCGTCCTGCACCCGCGCCTGCCAGCCCGGCACCGGCAGGCCGGTCGTCCCGGGCCGGATGTGCTCGTCGGCGGCCGAGACGAAGATGTGCAGCAGCTCGGTGGCGCCGATGCCGTTGATGACGCGCAGGCCGGTGCGCTCGTGCCAGGCCCGCCAGGTGGCGGCGGGCAGGTTCTCGCCGGCGGAGACACAGCGCCGCAGGGACGACAGGTCGTGGCCGGCGGCCTCCTGGAGCATGGCCCGGTACGCGGTCGGCGCGGTGAACAGCACCGACACACGGTGCCCGGCGATCGCGGGCAGCAGCTGCTTGGGGCCGGCCTGTTCGAGGAGCAGGGCGCTGGCCCCGGCCCGCATCGGGAAGACGACCAGCCCGCCGAGGCCGAAGGTGAAGCCCAGCGGGGGACTGCCGGTGAAGACGTCGTCCGACCGGGGTCTGAGCACATGCCGGGAGAAGGTGTCGGCGATGGCGAGCACGTCCCGGTGGAAGTGCATGCATCCCTTGGGGCGACCGGTGGTGCCGGAGGTGAACGCGATCAGCGCCACGTCGTCGCAGGCGGTGTCCACGGCCCGGTACGGCGTCGCGGGGGTCGCGCGGTTCAGGAGGTCGTCCGGCGCGTCTCCGCCGTACGTCGTGATCCGCAGGCCCGGTATCTCGGCCTTCGCCAGGTCGTCCACGGCCCGGATGTCGCACAGGGCGTGCCCCACCCGGGCGATCTCGCACATCGTCGCCAGCTCGTGCGGCCGCTGCTGGGCCAGCACGGTGACCGCGACGGCGCCCGCCTTCAGCACCGCCAGCCAGCAGGCGGCGAGCCACGGCGTGGTCGGGCCGCGCAGCAGGACGCGGTTGCCCGGGACCACCCCGAGGTCGCGGGTGAGGACATGGGCCACGTGGTCGACACGGGCGCGGAGGTCGCCGTACGTCCAGGACGGGCCGGCGAGTGTGTGGAACACGGGGCGGCCGGGGTCGGCGTGGTCCAGCAGCTCGGCCGCGCAGTTCAGCCGATCGGGGTAACGCAGCTCCGGCAGGTCGAAACGCAGCTCGGGCCATTCGCCGGGCGGCGGGAGGTGGTCGCGCGCGAAGGTGTCGACGTGAGCCGAGACGTGCATGGCGGTTCGCCCCCTTGCCGGACAGGCCTTGACGGTGGGCTCGCGCAAGCGAGCGTATCGCGTTGGTGACGACAGTCAACCGGACGCGATACCGTCGGGGGGAGAGGCGAGGGGAGACACAGGAGAGGAGAGCCGCGAATGCCCGCATTCTCGCTCGAACCGGAGCAGACGGCCTGGTGTGCCGAACTGCGCACGCTGGCCGCCGAGCGGCTGCGCCCGCTCGCCGAGAAGGGCGAGCCGGGCCGCGTCAACCGCCCGCTCGTCGCCGAACTGGGCCGCCTCGGCCTGCTGGCCCGCCTGTTCACCTCCGGCGCGCTCGACCTGTGCCTGATGCGCGAGTCGCTCGCCCAGGTCTGCACCGACGCCGAGACCGCCCTCGCCCTCCAGGGCCTGGGCGCCCACCCCGTCCACGCCCACGGCACGCCGGCCCAGCGGGAGCACTGGCTGCCCCGGGTGGCCGACGGCGGCGCGGTGGCCGCGTTCGCCCTGAGCGAGCCGGGGGCCGGGTCGGACGCGGCGGCGCTGTCCCTCACGGCCCGGCCCGACGGCCCCGGCCGCTGGCGGCTCACCGGCGAGAAGTGCTGGATCTCCAACGCACCCGAGGCCGACCTCTACACCGTGTTCGCGCGCACCACCCCCGAAGCGGGCGCCCGAGGCGTGACCGCCTTCCTGGTGCCCGCCGACCGCCCGGGACTGACCGGCGCCGCCCTGGAGATGCTCTCCCCGCACCCCATCGGCAGCCTGGACTTCGACGCCGTACCCGTCACCGCGGACGACGTCCTCGGCGAGCCGGACCGCGGTTTCCGGGTGGCCATGGGCACCCTGAACCTCTTCCGGCCCAGCGTGGGCGCCTTCGCGGTCGGCATGGCACAGGCCGCGCTGGACGCCACCCTCGCCCACACCGCGCGCCGCGAGGCCTTCGGCGGCAGGCTCAGCGACCTCCAGGCCGTCGCCCACCGGGTCGCGGAGATGGCGCTGCGCACGGACGCGGCACGCCTGATGGTGTACGCGGCGGCGACGGCGTACGACGCCGGCGCCCCGGACGTCCCCAAGCGCTCGGCGATGGCGAAGCTGCTCGCCACCGAGACCGCGCAGTACGTCGTCGACGCGGCCGTCCAGCTGCACGGCGCCCGCGCCCTGCGCCGCGGCCACCTGCTCGAACACCTCTACCGCGAGGTGCGCGCCCCACGCGTCTACGAGGGCGCCAGCGAGGTGCAACGCGGGATCATCGCCAAGGAGCTGTACGCCCACCTGGAGGCCCGATGACCGTCGAGCGCGTCAACCCGTCCGAGCTCTCCCCGCCCACCGGCTTCTCCCACGCGGTCGTCGCCACCGGCGGCCGGATCGTCTTCCTCGCGGGCCAGACCGCGCTCGACCCCGACGGCAAGGTCCTCGGCGACACTCTCCTCGAACAGTTCGAGCAGGCCCTCGGCAACCTGCTCACCGCCCTGCGCGCGGCCGGCGGCACCCCCGACTGCCTCGCCCGCGTCACCGTCTACACCACCGACGTCGCCGGCTACCGCCGCCACGCGCCCGACCTGGGACGCGTCTGGCGGAGGCTGGCCGGCCGCGACTATCCCGCGATGGCCGTCGTGGAGGTCGTACGACTGTGGGACGACCGGGCGACGGTGGAACTCGACGGGTTCGCCGTGCTGCCGTGACGTCGCGCTGCCGTGACGCCGGGCTGCCGTGACCGATGGGGACCGAGCCGGTCAGGCCGCCATGGTGAGCGGCTCGGCCGGCACCCGGTGGGGCGCGACGATCCGGCCGTCGGGCAGCAGCTCACCGGTGTCGTCGAAGACGATCTTCCCGTCGCACAGCAGACTCCAGCCCTGCTCGGGGTGTGCGGCCACCACATGGGGGACGCCGCTGTCGTGGGACGGGCACTGGTGGGAACACATGGCGCACCTCCGCATCGGACGGAACGGGTGCCTGGGCGGCACGTCCGCCGCCCGGTACGAGAGACCATGCGCCCTTGCGGGGACCGACCGGAACGGCCCGTCGCGAAGTGTGTCGACACGCGGACGACTCCGGGACCGTTCCGCGACCGTCGTGACGCGCCACCGATGGGGTGACGGTCACGCCCGGGTCCACCCGGGGCCGGTACCAGTGGAAGCCCCACCGCACGATCCGGGAGCCCCTCCATGCCCGTACGCCCTGTCCTCGGCGCGGCGGCCGGCGCCGCCGCGCTGCTGCTCACCGGGGCCGCCGCCCCGGCGCTGCTGTTCGCCACGGCCGTCGCCCCCGCGGCCGCCGCCCCGTACGAGAACGTCACGGTCGACCCGACGGGCCGCGTCGCCGACGGCGCCGTCACCCTGTCCGGGACCTACCGCTGCACCGCCGGCACGGGTCCGGTCTTCGTCAGCTCGTCCGTCAGCCGGAGCGCCCTGTCCTTCACACAGGGCATCGGCGGCACCGTCGCCCGCTGCGACGGCGCCGAGCACCGCTGGAGGAACTCGGGCCGGATCCTGGCGGACGCGGTCCGGCCGGGCATGGCCCACGTCGAGGCCGCCATCCTGGAACTCCGCTCCCACGGCGGCCTCCCGCTGCCGTACTTCCACGCCGTCCGGCAGCGGGACGTGACCCTGGTCCGGCACTGACCGTGCTCACCTCTGTCTTCTGGTCCGTCCGCCGTGCTCTTCCTCCCCGTCCTTAAGGCCGACGCCGTCGGGGAGCGTCGCGAGATGGCCACCCGTGGCGACCTTGGCCACCATCTCGGCGAGTTGCCCACAGGCTCGCGCGATCTCCTTCTGGGACTGGTTGCGCTCGCTGACGGCCGCCGAGAGGACCAGGGCGGTCAGCGCGGAGGAGCCGTTGAACGCCTGGAGGGTGATCATGTTGGTGAGCAGGTCGTGACCGGCGAACGGGCCCGCCCCCCGGGCGGCGGCGGCGATGGCGAAGGTCGACACGACCAGGGCGCAGGGCGCGGCCCCGGCCAGCTGGAAGCGGAAGGCCGCCCAGATCAGCAGCGGGAAACCGAGGAACAGCAGGGGCGTGCCGCCGGTCTCGATGAGTCCGACGCAGACGGTGGCCGCGACGAGCAGCAGCCCCTCCACCCAACGGGACGGCGGCACCCCCTTCGGCCGGTGGGCCGAGCGGAGGACGAGCAGGACCGGCGTCACCACCAGTACGCCCATCGCGTCCCCGGTCCACCAGACCGACCACGTCGGCCAGAACCTGCCCGCGGTCAGTGCGCCGGCGAGGGCCAGGGTCGCGCTGCCCGTGGTCGCGCTGACCAGCATCCCGGCGAACGCGCCGAGAAAGATCAGTGCGAGCGCGTCCCGCAGCCGGTCCAGTTCGACACGGAAACCGGCACGACGCAGCAGTGCGTAGGAGCAGACGGGCGCGAGGGTGTTTCCCGCCACGATCGCGAGCACGGCCGGGATCGACGGCCCGAGGGAGACGTTCGCCAGCAGCGCGCCGAGCGTGATCCCGGGCCAGACCCGAATGCCGCGCACGAGCAGGCTCGCCAGGGCGATACCGGTCGGCGGCCACAGCGGGGTGACCTGGCCGCGCACCAGCTGCTGGATCAGACCCATCTCGGCCGAGCCGTAGTACAGCGCGGCGACGACGCAGATGTCCAGGGCGGCCACACCGGCGCGCCGGAGTCGTTCACGCCGTGCGACAGTCATCGGGCGACCTCCGCATCGACATCGCCCCGGAATCCATCATCCGCCGGATCCATCTCATCCTCCAGGGCACCGGGCCGGACGTTCGGGGGGCGCGAGGTCAGACGCGCGGGGCGCGCAGGGCCAGTACGGCCATGTCGTCGTGACCGTCGCTGGGGTGGTGATCGGCCAGGGCCTGGACGAACTCCTGGAGCGGAAGGTCCGCGTACCTGGCGGCGAGGGCGGTCAGCTCGTCGAGGCTCTCGTCGATGGGCTGCTCGGGATGTTCGATCAGCCCGTCCGTGAAGAAGACCACGGTGGCGCCCGGCGGCACGAAACGGGAGTGGTCGGGGCGGGGCTGCTCGGTGTCGACCCCGAGCGGCAGCCCGGGCTCGGCGAACAGGTATTCCGGCCGCCGCCCGGGGGCGATCAGCAGCGGGGGGACGTGGCCCGCGCTGCTCCAGTGGAGGCGCCAGCCCGGTCCGTCCGGTTCCATGCGCGCCAGGGTCGTGGTGGTGACGGGGTGGTTCGTGATGGTCTGCACCGTGCGGTCGAGCTGGGCGAGGATCGCGCCGGGCGGACCGCCCCGCTCGAACAGCAGGGCGCGCAGCATGTTGCGGGTGGAGGCCATGGCGGCGGCGGCCTTCAGATCGTGACCGACCACGTCACCGATGACGACCGCCACGACACCGCCGGGCAGCGGAATGGCGTCGTACCAGTCCCCGCCGAGCCGGCTGGGCTCGGCAGCGGGCCGGTAGATGGCGGCGGCGGTGAAAGGCCGCAGGTCGGGCAGTGTCGGCAGCAGGAGCCGCTGGAACTGTTCGGCGCTGACCCGCACCTGTTCGAACAGGCGGACGTTCTCGATCGCGATGCCGGCGGCCCCGGCCAGGGCGACGACGACGGTCTCGTCGTGGGCGTCGAAGGGCCGTCCGTCACGCCGTTCGGAGAGGTAGAGGTCGCCGTAGATCTCGCCACGTACGGTGATGGCCACGCCGAGCAGGGTGCGCAGCAGCGGGTGGTTGGGCGGGAACCCGGCGGACGACGGATGGGCCGGGATGTCCTCGACCCGCAGGGGCTCGGGGTGGTGGATCAGGTGGCCGAGGACTCCCAGGCCGCGCGGGAAGGCGGTCTCGGCGAGAGCGGCGTGCTCCTGCTCGGACAGACCGGCGGAGATGAACTGCTCCAAGCGGTCTCCGGACTCGGAGAGTACGCCCAGAGCCCCGTAGCGGGCGCCGACCAGTTCCATCGCGGTGGTCACGATACGGTGCAGCACCGCGGGCAGCTCGACCTCCCGGCTGATGGCCACGACCGCGTCCAGCAGGCCCTGGAGCCGGTCCATGGCGCCCAGCAGGGCGCGCAACTGATCGTCGATCCGGCCCAACTCGGCGCGCAGACGTAGGTGCAGGTCGGGAAGCCGAGTCTGCCGGGCTTGTTCCCCTTCCCCGATTCCTGCCATCCCTCCGGCCTCCTCACTAGAAAACAGGATGGCATATGCCCACAAAGAGGGCGCCATGACCGCAAAGGGATGACATGTCTCGCCGCTTGGCCGGCCGCCCGGACTCTGGCATCATGCGACAAAACGGAACCAAGTTCCGGAAATTGTGGCAGGGCGATGAGGAACACTGTTCCGTGGCGGGCGCGGTGGCGAAGGGAGCGGTGCGGTGAATGACGGCGACGAGGGCGCGGGGCGGGCGGCCCGGTCCAAGCGGGCGGACGCCCGCCGCAACGAGAAGACCCTGCTCGACGCGGCCGCCGCGGTCTTCGTCACGTCAGGGGTGGACGCGCCGGTACGCGACATCGCCGCCGAGGCCGGTGTCGGCACGGGCACGATCTACCGCCACTTCCCGACCCGGGCGGACCTCATCATCGCCGTCTACCGGCACCAGGTCGAGGCCTGCGCCGAGGCCGGTCCGGCCCTGCTGGCGACCGGCGCGACCCCGTACGCCGCCCTGGGGCAGTGGATCGACCTCTTCGTCGACTTCCTGGTCACCAAGCACGGACTCGCCGCCGTGCTCCAGTCCGGCGACGCCGGGTTCGAGGCGCTGCACGCCTACTTCCTCGACCGCCTGGTGCCCGTGTGCACCCAACTGCTCGAAGCCGCGACCGCCTCCGGCGAGATCCACTCCGAGGTGACGGCCCTCGAACTCATGCGCGGCGTAGGGAACCTCTGCATCGGCGCGGACAGCGATCCCCGCTACGACGCCCGCCGACTGGTCGGCCTCCTCATCGCGGGGCTGCACCGACCGAGCTGACACCGGCGGACCGATCGGGGCCGGGTGAAGAACCTGAAACCCTCGGGCGTCCGCCACAGCAAACCATAGGTGAGTCTGAGTGCCGCTTCATGTCATCCATAGCGGCGACTGGTCGAATTTATCTTGCCCAGACAACGGATAGGGCGCTCCGGAAAACGCTGTTCAGTCGGATATCGAATATCCAGCTCCCCAGGCCGGTCGAAATTCGACGGCCACATTCAGGGAGCAGTTTCCGGAATTCCTGCTCAATCTTCCTCCGAAGGGACCGGCAAGGTGCAAGAGAACAACACTCACCGCAGGTTGAAGAGCAAGTGGAAGCGCGCGGGCATCGCCTTCGCGGCGGGGACGTCCCTGCTCTTCGGGGCGATCTACGTCAACGCGAACGCCGCGACCACCACGAGCGGCTCTTCTGCCAGTGAGTCGGCCAGTGAGTCGGCCGACGGGTCAACGGCCACGACCGCGGCTTCCGTCGGCGTCTCGGACGTGGTCGACGCGGCCAACACGTTCCTGAACACCCTGACCAGCGATCAGCAGTCGGACGTGCTTCTCGACTTCACCCAGGCGAACGCGACCGCCTGGTCGAACCTCCCCTGCGGTTCCACCTGTCGCGTCGGCATCGAGCTCAGCAGCCTCAGCGACGAGCAGCTGACCGCCGCCAAGGCCGTACTGAAGGCGGCGGCGGGTACCGGCAGCGACACCGGGTACGACCAGATCACCCAGATACTGAAGGCCGACGACTACCTGGGCGAGACCGCCAGCGGTTACGGCAGCGGCAACTACTACCTGGCCTTCCTCGGCACCCCGAGCACGAGCGGCACCTGGCAGGTGCACTTCGGCGGCCACCACCTCGCGTTCAACCTCACCTACAAGGACGGCGAGGTCGAGGGCTCCACCCCGTACTTCGTCGGAGTGGAGCCGACCAGCTGGACCGACGACGACGGCACCTCGTACGCACCCCTGTCCGGGATGTACGACGGGATGAAGGCCATGGTCGACAGTCTGAGCGACGACGAACTGACGGAGGCGAAACTCACCGACTCGTTCAGCGACGTGCTGCTCGGCCCGGACGACGACGGCGACTTCCCGGCGACCAAGGAAGGGCTCAAGGTCAGCGAACTCACCGACGACCAGCAGGCCCTGGTCCTCGCCGCCATGAAGCCGTGGGTCGACGCGGCGGACGACACCACCGCCGCCTCCGTGCTCAGCACCTACAAGTCGGAACTCGACGACACCTACATCTCGTACTCCGGCAGCACCGACCTGAGCGCCCAGGGCGACTACGTGCGCATCGACGGACCAGGTGTCTGGATCGAGTTCGTCTGCCAGGACGGCGTGGTCTACACGAGCAAGATCCACTACCACACCGTCTACCGCGACCACACCACCGACTACGGGGGAGAGTTCTCGTTCTGATGAACCGCCTGCCGATCTCACCGTCACATGCGCTGCGCATGCTGGCCGGGATCGCGGTGGCGGTGACGGCGGCGCTGCTCCTCGCAGCGCCGCCCGCCGCCGCGCATCCCATGCCGCACTCGGTGCTCCTGCTCGACGTGCACCGGTCGTCGGTGGACGCCGAACTGGACCTGCCGGTCAGCGACTTCTCCCGGGCCAGCGGCATCGACCTGGACGACCACACCACGACCGAGCAGCTGACGGCGCGAAACGCCGTGATCCGCCGCTACCTGGCCGCCCATGTGCACCCCACCACCACCCACGGCACGGCATGGGCCGTCACCTTCGGGGCGATGGCCCTGGGCCGGACCGAGCAGACCTCGACCGGCCCCTACCGCGAACTGACCGTCCAGGCCACGCTCACCCCGCCCGCCGGCGGGGACCCGCGCCGCTTCGTCCTCGACTACGACACCATCGTCCACCAGGTCGTCACCCACACCGTCCTGGTCTCCGTCCGCCAGGACTGGGCCACCGGCAGGGTGGCCGACGAGGGCCGGGACAGCGCGACCCAGGTCGGAGTCATCCGCACCGACACCCGGACCATGACCATCGCCCCGCTCACCGTCGACCTGGTGGACGGGAGCATCTGGAGCGGGACCTACGCCATGTTCCGGCTCGGCGCCCACCACATTCTCGAAGGCACCGACCACCTGCTTTTCCTGCTCATCCTCCTGCTGCCCGCACCCCTGTCGGCGGCCGGAAACCGCTGGCGCGGACCGACGGGCCCAAGGACCGCCCTCGGCCGAATCGGCCGTACCACGCTCGCATTCACCATCGGGCATTCCGTCGCCCTCGCCGTGAGCGCCTTCGGGCGCCTCGACATCCCGGCGCAGCCGGTCGAGGCGTTCATCGCCTTCAGTATCCTCGTCGGCGCCTTCCACGCCATTCGACCGCTTTTCCCCGAGCGTGAGGCCGTCGTCGCCGGCGTATTCGGTCTCGGACACGGGCTCGCCTTCTCGCTCACCCTTTCCGAGATGAACCTTTCCACCAGCCAATTGGCACTCAGCCTCGCGGGATTCAATCTCGGCATCGAATGCGTGCAACTCGTCCTGGTACTCCTCGCCCTGCCGAGCCTGATATGCCTCACCCGGCTGCGCAGGCGCTCCGAAGTGCGCACCGCCTGTGCGGGTCTGACCGCCCTCGCGGCCCTCGGCTGGCTGCTGGACCGCCTCGGCCTGCCCAGCCCCGTGGCCCGCGCTGCGGACAGCGCGGGCACCCACACGTCCCAACTCCTCCTCGTGCTCGTCACCACCGCCCTGATCACCACGCTCTGGCTGCTCGCCACCCGCCGTCGTGCCCAGGACCCGAGCACGAGGACCGGCACCCGGCCCGTGCTCCAGGAGCAGGAGGGGTGAAGACGGTCAGATGTCCCGGAAGATCTCGATCTGCGCCCCGATCGAGTTCAGCCGCTCCGCTAGGTCCTCGTAACCCCGGTTGATGACGTACACGTTGCGCAGCACCGACGTGCCCTCGGCCGCCATCATCGCCAGCAGCACGACCACGGCGGGGCGCAGTGCGGGCGGGCACATCATCTCGGCGGCGCGCCAGCGGGTCGGGCCCTCGACCAGGACGCGGTGCGGGTCGAGGAGTTGGAGCCGGCCGCCGAGGCGGTTGAGGTCGGTCAGGTAGATCGCTCGGTTGTCGTAGACCCAGTCGTGGATCAGCGTCTTGCCCTGGGCGACCGCCGCGATGGCCGCGAAGAACGGGACGTTGTCGATGTTCAGGCCGGGGAACGGCATCGGGTGGATCTTGTCGATGGGCGCCTCCAGCTTGGAGGGCCGGACGGTGAGGTCCACCAGGCGGGTGCGGCCGTTGTCGGCGACGTACTCCGGGCTGCGGTCGTGGTCGAGGCCCATCTCCTCCAGCACGGCCAGCTCGATCTCCAGGAACTCGATCGGCACCCGGCGCACCGTCAGCTCCGACTCGGTGACCACGGCGGCGGCCAGCAGGCTCATCGCCTCGACCGGGTCTTCGGAGGGGGAGTAGTCGACGTCGACGTCGATGTCCGGCACGCCGTGGACGGTGAGCGTGGTGGTGCCGATGCCCTCGACCTTGACGCCCAGGGCCTCCAGGAAGAAGCAGAGGTCCTGGACCATGTAGTTGGAGGACGCGTTGCGGATGACCGTGACGCCGTCGTGCCGGGCGGCGGCCAGCAGCGCGTTCTCGGTGACGGTGTCCCCGCGTTCGGTCAGCACGATCGGCCGGTCCGGGCGGATCGCGCGGTCGACCTGCGCGTGGTACTGGCCTTCGGTGGCCGCGATGTCCAGCCCGAACCGGCGCAGCGCGATCATGTGCGGCTCGATGGTCCGGGTGCCCAGGTCGCAGCCGCCGGCGTAGGGCAGCTTGAAGCGGTCCATGCGGTGAAGCAGGGGACCGAAGAACATGATGATGGACCGCGTGCGGACCGCCGCCTCGGCGTCGATCGCCGCGATGTCCAGCTCGGCCGGCGGGATCAGCTCCAGGTCGACGCCGTCGTTGATCCAGCGGCTGCGCACCCCGATGGAGTTGAGCACCTCCAGAAGGCGGTACACCTCCTCGATCCGCGCCACCCGGCGCAGCACCGTGCGCCCCTTGTTGAGCAGTGAGGCGCACAGCAGGGCCACGCAGGCGTTCTTGCTGGTCTTCACGTCGATGGCGCCGGAGAGCCGACGGCCGCCGACCACGCGCAGATGCATCGGACCCGCATAGCCCAGCGACACGATCTCGCTGTCCAGGGCTTCACCGATTCGGGCGATCATCTCAAGGCTGATGTTTTGATTGCCGCGCTCGATGCGGTTGACGGCGCTCTGGCTGGTGCCGAGCGCCTCCGCGAGCTGCGCCTGTGTCCAGCCTCGGTGTTGCCGGGCGTCACGGATGAGCTTGCCGATGCGTACGAGGTAGTCGTCTGCCATGGGGTTGAGGTTATCTCAGATATGAGATGGCGCCTCTTGGGGGGTCCGTTCGGGTGACGCCCTGTCAATGGTCCCTGCGTGAACGGGTGCGACGCCACCCGAAAGGTCCCGGCAAATCCACCGATGTCGTACTACGTCCGGTGCTGCTGTGCGTGTGGTGCGGGCCGTGCCTGCCGCCCGTCGTGATGGACCAGGAGTGCCGGTTGATGTTCAGCCGTACGCCGGGCAGGATCCGGAAACTCTTGCGGAACGTGAGCGGCATGTCTGCCTCCTTCGACGGTCGCCGGACTGAGTGCCGCTCAACTCGGATACCCCGTCGTGGCGTGCCGATGGGTGGCGGAGTGCCGCGGCTCCGGACGGGTCCGGGCATGACCATCCCGGCCCCATGTACTAGAGTTATCTCGACATCGAGATATCTACCGAGGCGCACCGTAGTCGCCACTCTGGTAAGGGATGCCTAACTTAGCCTTACCTTACTGGATCGGCCAAGCCGGCGTGGCGGCAGGATTGACGGTGGTACGCGCACATCAATGAAGGAGACTGTCGTGTCGGCGAACAGCTTCGACGCCCGCAGCACGCTGCAGGTGGGCGACGAGTCGTACGAGATCTTCCGGCTGGACAAGGTGGAGGGCTCGGCCCGCCTGCCGTACAGCCTCAAGGTCCTGCTGGAGAACCTGCTCCGCACGGAGGACGGCGCGAACATCACCGCCGACCACATCCGCGCCCTCGGCAGCTGGGACTCCCAGGCGCAGCCCAGCCAGGAGATCCAGTTCACGCCGGCCCGCGTGATCATGCAGGACTTCACCGGCGTGCCCTGTGTCGTGGACCTCGCCACCATGCGCGAGGCCGTCAAGGAGCTCGGCGGCGACCCGGCGAAGATCAACCCGCTCGCCCCGGCCGAGCTGGTCATCGACCACTCCGTCATCGCCGACAAGTTCGGCACGAACGACGCCTTCAAGGCGAACGTCGAGCTGGAGTACGGCCGCAACAAGGAGCGCTACCAGTTCCTGCGCTGGGGCCAGACCGCCTTCGACGAGTTCAAGGTCGTCCCGCCCGGCACCGGCATCGTCCACCAGGTGAACATCGAGCACCTGGCCCGCACCGTCATGGTCCGCGGCGGCCAGGCGTACCCCGACACCCTCGTCGGCACCGACTCGCACACCACCATGGTCAACGGCCTCGGCGTCCTCGGCTGGGGCGTCGGCGGCATCGAGGCCGAGGCCGCCATGCTCGGCCAGCCGGTCTCCATGCTCATCCCGCGGGTCGTCGGCTTCAAGCTGACCGGCGAGCTGCCCACCGGCACCACCGCCACCGACCTGGTGCTCACCATCACCGAGATGCTGCGCAAGCACGGTGTGGTCGGCAAGTTCGTCGAGTTCTACGGCGAGGGCGTCGCCGCCACCTCCCTGGCCAACCGCGCCACCATCGGCAACATGTCGCCGGAGTTCGGCTCCACCGCCGCGATCTTCCCGATCGACGACGAGACCATCAACTACCTGCGCCTGACCGGCCGCTCCGAGCAGCAGGTCGCGCTCGTCGAGGCCTACGCCAAGGAGCAGGGCCTCTGGCTGGACCCGAAGGCCGAGCCGGACTTCTCCGAGAAGCTCGAGCTGGACCTCTCCACGGTCGTCCCGTCCATCGCCGGCCCGAAGCGCCCGCAGGACCGTATCGTCCTCGCGAACGCCGCCGAGCAGTTCAAGACGGACGTACGCAACTACGTCGACGCCGTGGACGAGGCGGGCGTGGAGTCCTTCCCGGCCTCCGACGCCCCGGCCGTCGCCCCGAACGGCGCCCCGTCCAACCCGGTCCAGGTCACCGCCCCCGACGGCACGACCTACACGCTCGACCATGGCGCGGTGACGGTCGCGGCCATCACCTCCTGCACCAACACCTCCAACCCGTACGTCATGGTCGCCGCCGCGCTCGTCGCGAAGAAGGCCGTGGAGAAGGGCCTGACCCGCAAGCCGTGGGTCAAGACCACCCTCGCCCCGGGCTCCAAGGTCGTCACCGACTACTTCGACAAGTCGGGCCTGACCCCGTACCTCGACAAGGTCGGCTTCAACCTGGTCGGCTACGGCTGCACCACCTGCATCGGCAACTCCGGCCCGCTGCCGGAGGAGGTCTCCAAGGCCGTCAACGACCACGACCTCGCGGTCACCTCGGTCCTCTCCGGCAACCGGAACTTCGAGGGCCGTATCAACCCCGACGTCAAGATGAACTACCTGGCCTCCCCGCCGCTGGTCGTCGCGTACGCCCTCGCGGGCTCCATGAAGGTGGACATCACGCGTGACGCCCTGGGCACCGACCAGGACGGCAACCCGGTCTTCCTGAAGGACATCTGGCCCTCCGAGGCCGAGGTCAACGACGTCGTGGCGAACGCCATCGGCGAGGACATGTTCAACAAGTCCTACGCCGACGTCTTCGCGGGCGACGCCCAGTGGCAGGCGCTGCCGATCCCGACCGGCAACACCTTCGAGTGGGACGCCGAGTCGACGTACGTCCGCAAGCCCCCGTACTTCGAGGGCATGGGCATGGACCCGGAGCCGGTCTCCGACATCTCCGGCGCCCGCGTCCTGGCCAAGCTGGGCGACTCGGTGACCACCGACCACATCTCCCCGGCCGGCGCCATCAAGGCCGACACCCCGGCCGGCAAGTACCTCACGGAGCACGGCGTCCAGCGCGCCGACTTCAACTCCTACGGCTCCCGCCGAGGCAACCACGAGGTCATGATCCGCGGCACGTTCGCCAACATCCGCCTGCGCAACCAGATCGCGCCGGGCACCGAGGGCGGCTACACCCGCGACTTCACCCAGGCGGACGCGCCGGTGTCGTTCATCTACGACGCCTCGCGCAACTACATCGAGCAGGGCATCCCGCTGGTCGTCCTGGCCGGCAAGGAGTACGGCTCCGGCTCGTCCCGCGACTGGGCGGCCAAGGGCACCGCGCTGCTCGGCGTCAAGGCCGTCATCGCCGAGTCGTACGAGCGCATCCACCGCTCGAACCTCATCGGCATGGGCGTCCTCCCGCTCCAGTTCCCGGAGGGCGCCACCGCCGAGTCCCTCGGTCTGACCGGCGAGGAGACCTTCTCCTTCACCGGTGTCGAGGAGCTCAACAACGGCACCATCCCGCGCACGGTGAAGGTCACCACCGACAGCGGTGTCGAGTTCGACGCGGTCGTCCGCATCGACACCCCCGGTGAGGCCGACTACTACCGCAACGGCGGCATCATGCAGTACGTGCTGCGCAGCCTGATCCGCAAGTAAGCGGTCCGGCAGGGCAGTCGAGGGCCGCATCACCCGGTGACGGGGGTGCGGCCCTTCGCCGTATCCGTCCCAGGTCATCACCGACCCTCAGGGTGAACACAGCGTTCCCTCAGCAGACCGGGACAGGATCGGTACATGACTGGCACCCCTGGCCCCCGAACCGGCCGCGTCCGCGTGCTGATCGTCGACGACGAGCCCGGCCTCACCGAGCTGCTCGCCGTCGCGGTCACCGAGGCGGGCTGGCGGCCGTACCCGGCGGCCGACGGGCACAGCGCGCTGCGGCTCGCCCGCGGCTGCGCCCCGCACGCCGTCGTGCTCGACGGGATGCTGCCCGACCTCGACGGGATCCAGGTGCTGCGCAGGCTGCGCCACGAGATGCCGCGGCTGCCCGTCCTCATGCTCACCGCCCGCGACGCCCTCGAACACCGCATCCACGGCCTCGACTCCGGCGCCGACGACTACGTGACCAAGCCCTTCTCCCTGGAAGAGGTCGTACTGCGGCTGCGCGGACTGCTGCGCCGGGCCGGTACCGAGCAGGCCCCGGCCGACGACCGCGTCCGCGTGCTGGGCGACCTCGTCCTGACCGAGGAGACCCGCGAGGTGTACCGGGCGGGCACCCCGGTCCGGCTCACCGCCAAGGAGTTCGATCTGCTGGGCCTGCTCCTCGACCACCCACGCCAGGTGCTCAGCAAGACGCAGATCCTCGGCCACGTCTGGAGCAGCTCCTTCGACGGCGGCGGCAACCTCGTCGAGGTCTACATCTCCAACCTGCGCCGGAAGATCGACAAAGGCCGGGCGCCGATGATCCACACGGTGCGCGGCCTGGGATACGTCATCCGGGCCGGGGAGGACGGCAGATGACCGCCGCACCGCGCACCCGGCCCAGGAGCCGCTCACTGCGCACCCGCATGCTGGTCTTCGTCACCGCCACCCTGGTCGCCGTATGCTCCGCGATGGCCCTCACCACCGCCTTCGCCCAGCGCGCCTACCTCATGGGCCATCTGGACGACCGGGTGAGCGAGGCGGCCGAACACAGCGTGGGCGGCGCCGCGCTCCACCCCGAGCGCACCGCCGACCTGAGCTTCCTGGGCGAGAACGGTCACCCGGCCGGCATGCTCGCCGCCCGCCTCGACACCGACGGCACGATCCTCTCCGCCGCGGTCGTCAGCCAGGACGCGCCGCCGCGCACCCTCACCTCCGCCCAGCGCACCGCCCTGCGCGGCATCACGGCCGACGGCTCGGCACACACCCGTACGGTGCCCGGACTCGGCACGTACCGGGTCACCGCCCTCGACGCGGACGGGATCCGGGTCCTCACCGGCCTCCCCATGGACGACGTCCTCGACACCATCGGCGGGCTGGTGGAGGTCGAGGCCGTGGCCGGCGGCGTCGGGCTCGCGGTGGCCGGCTGCGTCTGCGCGGTGGTCATCCGGCGCCAGCTGCGCCCGCTCGGCCGCGTCGCCGCCACCGCCGTGGAGGTCTCCCGCGCACCGCTCGGCCGCGGCGAGGTCACCGGCCTGGCCCGGGTGCCCGAACGGGACACCGACCCCGGCACCGAGGCCGGCCAGGTGGGCGCCGCCCTCAACCGCATGATCGACCACGTCGAGGCCTCCCTCGCCGAACGCCGGCGCGGCGAGGAGCGCATGCGGCGCTTCCTCTCCGACGCCGGCCACGAGCTGCGCACCCCGCTGGCCTCCATCGCCGGATACGCCGAGCTGATGAACCGCGGCGCCGGCCGGATCGAGTCCGTGCTGGCCTGGCGCCGGGTGTCGGCCGAGTCGGCGCGGATGACGGGCCTCGTGGAGGACCTGCTCCTGCTCGCCCGCCTGGACGAGGGACGCCCTCTGCACTCCGCGGAGGTGGACCTCGCCCCGCTCGTCGCCGAGGCGGTGTGGGACGCGCGGGCCGCGGGCGGCGACCACGTCTGGCAGCTCGAGCTCCGGCTGGACGCTCCGGCCCTGGTCGTCGGTGACGAGGCCCGTCTGCGGCAGGTGGTGGCCAACCTGCTGGCCAACGCGCGGGTGCACACACCGGTGGGCACGACGGTGGTGGCCTCCGTCGAGTCCACGGACACCCACCGCGTCATCCGCGTCCGCGACAACGGCCCCGGCATCCCGCCCGACCTCCTCCCCTCCGTCTTCGAACGCTTCACCCGCGCGGACGCCTCCCGCGCCCGCTCCTCGGACGCCGAGGGCGGCTCCGGACTCGGCCTGGCCGTCGCGGCGGCGATCACGACGGCCCACGACGGCCGCATCGACGCCACCAGCGCCCCCGGCCGCACGGAGTTCACCGTCCGACTCCCGGCGGCACCGGAAACCGCGGGCCTTCCGTCCCCGCTGGCCTGCCGGGGCACGGCGCCGGCCTGAGGACTAGCCTGGGAAGTACCGGGGCGGCCGTCCGGGCCAAGGAGCCCTCCCGATGTCGATCTTGTGGCCGAGCGGGCGCGCGGTACGCGTCCGCGGCCCCCTTCCCGCTGTGCGACCGAGGCGCCGCATCAGGCCGGCGCCCGCATCAGGCCTTCCGTTCTGCCAGCTGGGCGCCACTTCGCATCGCTGACAGGCGTGTGAACCAGGCAGGAGAACCACCATGGCTTGGAATGTGAACGGTACGTATTTCGAGAGCTGCAACTGCGACAGCGTCTGTCCGTGCACCACCTCGGGCCTTACGGCACCCGCCGACAACGAGCGCTGCCAGGTGACCTTCGCGTTCCACGTCGCGCGGGGAGCCGTCGACGCCGTGGACGTCTCGGACCACAGCGTCGTCGTCTTCGTCGACGCACCCCGCGTGATGACCGACGGCGACTGGCAGGTGGCGCTGTACATCGACTCCTCCGCCGACGACAGCCAGGCGGACGCGCTGGGCAAGGTCTTCTCCGGGCAGGCGGGCGGACCGATGGCGGCGGTCGTCCCCCTCATCGGCAAGGTCCTCGGCGTCGAACGCGTCCCCATCGACTTCCACGACGACGGCCGCCGCCACACGGTGCGGGTGGCGGACGCCATCGACATCGAGATCGAGGACCAGGTGGCCCCGCAGTTCGGCGAGGACGGTCCCGTGATGGGCCTCACCGGCATGTTCCACCCGGCGAACAGCACACTGACCATCGCCCGGTCGACACGAGCCGTCGGCAAGGGCGTACACGGCCGCTCATGGGACTTCACCGGCCACAACGGGCACTCGGCGCCCTTCTCATGGTCGGCGTGACCAGAACGGCGATCACCGTCCGCCACAGGGCGCGTGACACCGGGCTGGTGCTGCTCACGGCGGCCGCGGCCTGGGCATGGGTGGCACTTCGGCGGGGCGACATGGGATCGGGAGCCATGGTGGGGGACCTGCTCGCCTTCATGGTGACCTGGACGATCATGATGACCGCGATGATGCTGCCCGCCACGGCACCCGTCGCCTCGCTGTACGCGCGGACAGGGCCCGTTCACCAGGCGCCGCGCATGATCGCGTTCACCGCCGGCTATGTGCTGGTCTGGGCCGCCGCCGGACTGCCCGCGTACGCCCTGGCCGCCGGTACGAACCAGGTCGCGACCACACGTCCCACGGCGGGGACGGCGGCGGCAGCCGCCGTTTTCGCGATCAACGGTCTCTACCAGCTCACCCCGTTCAAGGACTTCTGCCTCGCCAAGTGCCGTTCACCGATCGGCCTGCTGCTGCGCTACGCGTCGTACCGCGGCCCCTCGCGCCACGTACGGGCCGGAGCCCATCACGGCGCGTTCTGCCTGGGATGCTGCTGGTCCCTGATGCTGCTGCTCGCCGCGTTCGGGGTGATGAACCTCTGGGCCATGGCGGGCCTGGCCGCCATCGTCGTCGCCGAGAAGCGCACGCCGCGGGGACCGCTCGTCGCCCGCGTCGTCGGCCTCGTCTCCCTCGCGCTCGCGATCACCGTCTTCTGGGTGCCCCAGCTGGCCCCCAACCTCACGGGCGGCGGCATGACCGAGATGCGGGGGCTCGACGGGCGAGGTTGGTGACGAGCCCGCGCACACCGGCTGCCCTCACCTCGGGGCAGGCTGTCAGGGTGTGTTCAGGGTCTGCTCAGGGGTCTTCCCTGATGAGCGGCGCTGCCGGTGTGCACGAGACTCGTGGTCGGGCCGGTCGACCACCGGTCCGACCGCCACCACTTGGAGAGCCTCACCGTGAACTACCGTGCGCGTCGTACCCGTTGGTCCACCCTGGCCGCCTCCGGCGCCTTATCGGCCGTACTGGCCGTACTGGCCGCGAGCGCGGCCGTTCCCGCCTCCGCCGCCGCCCAGGCTCCCGCCGCCGCCACGGCGCCCGCCGCCTCCGCCACGGGCGCGCCGCTGCCCGCGCTCGACCCGGCGAAGCTCAGGGCGGCCATCGGCGGCCTGCCCAGCGCGGACGTCACCGGCGCGCTGCTTCGGATCACCGGCAGCGCCGGCCGCTGGTCGGGCACCTCGGGCGTGGGCGACCTGGAGACCGGTCAGGGCGTCCCGGGCGACGGGCACATCCGGATCGGCAGCATCTCCAAGGTGTTCACCGCCACCGTCGTTCTCCAACTCGCCGCCGAGCACCGGATAGACCTGGACACGCCTGTCCAGCAGTACCTGCCGGGCGTCCTGCCCGCCGATCTGCCGCCCGTCACGGTCGGCCAGCTGCTCAATCACACCAGCGGACTGCCGCGCGGCGCCGCGAGCCCGGACTTCGGCGACGGCAGCCCGGAATGGTTCGCCGCCAACCGTCTGAAGAGCTTCACCCCGCGGCAGGTGACCGACCTGATGGCGGGCCAGCCGATGCAGTTCGCGCCGGGCACGGCACAGCAGTACAACGGGATGAACTACTACGTCGCCGGCCTGCTGATCGAGAAGGTCACCGGGCACACCTTCGCCCACGAGGTGCGGTCCCGGATAACCCGGCCCCTCGGCCTGCGCGACACCTACGTCCCCGACGCCGACGACCCGCGCCTGCCCGGCCCGCACTCGCACGGCTACCTGACGGTCAAGTCCTCGGACGGCACCACGCACCCGGTGGACGTCACCGAGCAGAGCCCCTGGCCGTGGGCCGAGGGCGGCATGATCTCCACCCCCGCCGATCTCGACCGCTTCACGACCGGGCTCTTCCGCGGCCGTCTCCTCCCGCCGGCCCAGCAGGCCGAGCTGTTCACGGTTCCCGACGTCCCCAGCTTCCACAGCAGCCAGTGCCGCACCGAGACGGACGCCGGCCGGGCCTGCATGACCATGGGCATGATGAGGGTCAAGTCCTCCAACGGCGTCGTGGTCTGGGGGAAGACCGGCTCCCGCCCCGGCTACACCAGCGGTGTGTTCGCCACCCGCGACCTCTCCCGCAAGATCGTCTACTCCGTCAACCCCACCAACCTCGACGGCACCGAGATCCGCTGCATCCAGCAGATAGCCGCCGCCTCCTTCGGCCCGGTGGTCCCAGCCGGGAACTGACCGACGAGGGCCTCGCCGACGACCGCGGTCAGCGCGCCGACACCGCGGTAGCCTGCTGCCACCACCATGAACGTGCCGCTCGCGAGCAGTGCGAGCACCCCGAGAGACCCGCGGCGATGTCGCAGGCGACGCACGCGAAGGGCGTACCTTCCCCAGTGACCGACATCGGCCTGCGGCCGGCCACCGCCGCGGACAGCGAGTACTGCTTCCACCTGCACAAAGCCGCCATGGGCGGCTACATCACGGCTGTCTGGGGCTGGGACGAACAGGCTCAACGCGGCTTCCACGCCCGCGCGTTCACGCCGGGCCGCTGGCAGATCATCACCGCCGACGGCACGGACGCCGGCCTGCTCCACGTCGAGCACCGGCCGACGGAGACCTACCTGGCGCGGATCGAGCTCCACCCCGACCACCAGAGACGCGGCATCGGTGGCGAGCTCATCCGCGGCCTCCTGCACCAGGCCCGCCGCCAAGGCCGGGACCTCACCCTGGACGTCCTCGCCGTCAACCAGCGAGCCCAGGCCCTCTACCGGCGCCTGGGCCTGCATGAAGTGGCTCGGCACGGCGAGGAGGACATCAAGATCAGAATGTCCACCAACCCGCATCGGCCCGGCAGACCACCCTCGCAGACCGTTTACATCTGACGCGCCGCGAGCTAGCTTCCGAAGTACGTGAGGTGGGAGCGCTCCCATCGATGGACCGGAACCCGCCGCTGGGTTCGCTCCCACCTCATCCCCGGCACCCCAGCACCCCGGTGTCCCCGGTACCTCCAGCACCCCTACGCACCCCCAGCTCCCGCACGACCGTCAACCCAGAGGTAGATGTGTCATGCCTGTGACAACAAGGGCAACAACAGCGCCCGGAGCGGAGCACCCCCGCTTACCCCACCCCACCCGTCGCAACGCCCTCTTCCTCGTCCTCCTGGCCCTTCTCACCGCCGTCCCCGCCCTCGGTCTCATCCTCGCCGCCGGCGGCCGCGCGGAGGCGCACGGGACCCCGATGAAGCCGGGCAGCCGTACCTTCCTGTGCTGGCAGGACGCGCTCACCAGCACCGGTGAGATCAAGCCCGTCAACCCCGCCTGCAAGGCGGCCCAGCAGGTCAGCGGCACCACGCCCTTCTACAACTGGTTCTCCGTGCTGCGCTCGGACGGCGCCGGCCGCACCCGCGGCTTCGTGCCCGACGGCCAACTGTGCAGCGGCGGCAACCCCAACTTCACCGGCTTCAACGCCGCCCGCGACGACTGGCCGGTCACCCATCTGACCTCCGGCGCGACCGTCGACTTCTCGTACAACGCGTGGGCGGCGCACCCGGGTTGGTTCTACGTCTACGTCACCAAGGACGGCTACGACCCGACCAAGCCGCTCACCTGGGACGAGATGGAGGACCAGCCCTTCCTCACCGTCGACCACCCGCCGCTCAACGGCACCCCGGGCACGGTCGAGGCCAACTACTCCTGGTCCGGCAAGCTGCCGGCCAACAAGTCGGGGCGCCACATCATCTACATGGTGTGGCAGCGCTCCGACAGCACGGAGACCTTCTACTCCTGCTCCGACGTCGTCTTCGACGGCGGCAACGGCGAGGTCACCGGCATCCACGACCCGGGCAACCCCACCGAGCCGCCGCCCGGTACCTGCACGGCCACCCGGAAGACCACCAACAGCTGGCCCGGCGGCTACCAGTCCGAGGTGACCGTCACCAACAGCGGTGACGTGCCGATGCTCGGCTGGATGGTCGACTGGACGCTGCCGAGCGGGCAGTCGGTGGCCAGCCTGTGGAGCGGCAACGCGACCTACAGCGGACAGGGCGTGATGGTCCACAACGTCGACTGGAACGGCTCGTTGAGTCCGGGCCAGAGTACGACGTTCGGATACGTCGTCCAGGGCTCCGGCGGTGACAGTATGACGACCCTGCCCTGTCAGGTCGGCTGAACGACCGCTCCGGGCGGGCCCCGAAGGGGGAGGGGCCCGCCCGGACGTGTGCGGGTGGGTGCGGGGCTTGCTGGGTGGCTTGTTGCGCGGCTTGAGGCGACGGCGTGGGGCACGACAACGTTGTCGACTTGGTCTGTGCATGACTTTACCGCGCGAGCGGACAACGATGTCAAGAACCCGTCCGAAGACACGGCGAGGCGCTCACGGGGTCGTGAGCGCCTCGCCGGCTGTGGGTCAGGGGGTGGTGGTGAAGTCGTCGAAGTCGGCCTCGCCGGTGGTGCCCGAGGCTTGCGAGGTCTGGGTGAGACCGACGTCCTGGGTGGCCGCGGCGGCCGGGACGTTCTCGGTGCCGACCAGGTTCCAGGTGGAGCCGTCGGTGGAGTAGTAGCCGCTGTAGGTGGTGCCGTCGCGGACCAGCTTCAGCCACGAGGGGTAGGTGGCGGTGCCGGTCGGGTCCTGGGAGTCCAGCGTTCCGTTGCCGTCGCTGTCCCGGTCGAGGAGGTAGCCGTTGCCCGGGGTCACGACCAGGGCCAGGTAGCCCGGCGAGGTGCTGGACCGGGTGATGTCGTTGCGGACCATGATCCCGGCCTTCGCCCACCCGCCCGTGTCCGACTGGGAGTCGATCTTCACCGTGGTCACGGAACCGTCGTGCTCGGCCCCGGGCAGATAGATCGAGCCGTACTCGTTGGTGGTGTTGTACAGGTCGGCGCCCTGGGCGCGGATGCCGAGCCGGCTGCCGGACTCGCTGAAGCTCGCCGTGGTGGAGGCGAACGTCCGGTACGGGGCCGTCACCGGGTGGTTGACGATGATCGTGTCACCGGCCGTCAGCCGGGTCGTGCCGGCGGATCCAAGGCGATAGGCCGCCGCCCCCTGGAACGCGCTGGAGGCGAACAGTTCGGCCGAGGACGGGATGGAGACGGTGAACGTGGCCTGCAACGCGCCGCCGCCGTGGATCGTCCGGGCCCGCGTCGCGGAATGCGCGGTGATCTTCGTGCCGGACGGCCCGGTGAGCGTCAGGCCCGCGTCGGTGACCGGCCGGGACCCGTTGTCGGACAGGACCGCGGTCACGGTACGCGTGGTGCTGTCGCTCGGGGTGGAGGCCCAGTTCAGCGCCAGCGAGACAGCCGGGGCCGCGCCCGCCGCCACGTGGTCGGCGCCGTGGACGCGGTACAGGGCCACGCCGTGCGCCGGGACGTCGGCGGCGATCCGGCCCGCGGACTCGGTCGGCCGGTGGCTCCACAGGTCCCGCAGGGCGTAGTCGCGTGCCGGGGGCAGGCCCAGTGCGGCGGCGGTGGTGGCCACCTCCCGGGGAGCCGGACCGGTGTTGAACAGCCCGACGACGACGTCCCCGTCGGGCTCGGTCTTGGCGAACACCTGGGAGTCCGCGTCCCAGGAGATCCGCTTGGCGTCGATGCCGTCCTGGTCGACCGCGAGGACGTCGGTGTTCTTCAGCAGGGCGAGGTCGGCCGGGTCGAGGTGGGTCAGGTCGGTGCCGAGGACGAGCGGGGAGGCGGCCAGTGACCACAGGCTCATCTGGGTCCGGCGCTCGTCGGGGGTCAGGCCGCTGTGGTCGCCGTTGCCGATCTCGAGGGAGTCGTAGTCGTTGTAGCCGCCGGGACCTCCGTAGGGCGCCCAGGTGGCGACCTGGTCGAACCGCGAGGCGACGGAGGCCCAGGTGGTCAGGGGGTAGCTGCTGCCGTCCGGTCCGCAGTAGCACTCGATGTCGCCGCCGGTGCGCCAGCCGTTGGAGAGCTTGGCCCAGGTGGCGGCGTTGTCGATGTCGAGGTTGTTGGACAGTTCCAGGTGGACGGGGCGGCCGGTGTGCCGCAGGGCGTCCGACCAGGCCCTGACGTCCTGTTCGTCGGGGGTTCCGACGCCGTCGATCTTGAGGTAGTCGATGCCCCAGCCGGCGAACTGACCGGCCCAGGAGTCGATGAACGCCTGCGCGCCGGGCTTGGTGTAGTCGATGCCGACCATGCCGCCGCAGTTGTAGTTCTTCTCCGCCGTCGCGGTGGCGATGTCCTGTGCGTGGTAAGCGGTTCCCTGGATCTCGGTGTTCCGCGAGACCGCCTGCTTGGAGACGCCGGGTGTGACGTACAGGCCGAACTTCAGCCCCAGGGAGTGGACGTGGTCGGCCGCGACCTGGATGCCGTTCTCACCACCCCTCGACGGGAACTTCGACTCGTCGGTGACCCAACGGCCGTACTTGTCGACGCTCGGCCCCTGGCTGCCCGGGCATCCGTACCAGAAGTCGTCGACGTTGGCATAGACGAAACCGTTCTTCGCCAGTCCGCTGTCCTTGAGCGCCTTCGCCTGCGCCTCGATGTTCTGCGCGGTCGGATCGCGGCGGACGAAACTCCAACTGCTCCACCCCAGTACGGGCTTGAGCCCGACACCGTTGTCATCGGCTCGCGCGGGCCGGTCGCCCGTGGCGGCGATTCCCGTGGAGAGCAGCAGCACTCCGGTGAACGCGGCCAGCACGGCACGGATCTGTCCACTCATGACACGACCACCCAACCGGCTCAGAAAACGCCAACAACCAACCCCGTGAGTCCCGTCAAGTGAACGCGATCGAACGTCAGTCACCACACAGAGCTCCTGGCCAAAAACGAGTCAAGTCTCCTGATCCACCGCAGCGACAGGGGAATCGCCCCGGCGAGTGGCCCCGCGCGTGGCCCGGGAGCGGCACGCGGTCTTCCGTGGTACGGCTGGCCCACGTTACTGTCCATGCGGCTTGTGCGACCCGTGGTGCGCGACCCGTCCGTCAGGAGGAAGGGCCGCGTCATGCGTTTCCGTCCCATGTCCCTGCTGCTGGCCGCCGCGCTCGCGGCCGGCGGATCCCCTGCTCTCGGCTTCGCGGCGACCGCCGCCCCGCCGGATCTCGTCAAGGACCCCACGGCATACGTCGATCCGCTGATCGGCACCAAGAACGGCGGCAACGTCTTCCCGGGCGCCGTCGTGCCGTTCGGCATGCTCTCCTTCAGCCCGGAGAACACCCGCGGCGACGCGACCAGAACGGCCGCGCCCGGCGGCTACCAGTACGACGCCACCCGCATCCGCGGCTTCAGCCTCACCCACATGTCCGGTACGGGCTGTGCGGGCGGCAGCGGCGACATCCCGTTCTTCCCGTACGCGGGCGAGGTCACCTCCTCCCCGGCGAGCGACACCAAGGACGCCGTCTACGCCTCCGACTTCAGCCACGCCGACGAGAAGGCGGAGCCCGGTCACTACGAGGTGGGGCTCGCCTCCGGTGTCACCGCCGACCTCACCGCGACCGAGCGCACCGGCTCGGCCCGCTTCGGCTTCCCGGACGGCAAACCGGCCTCGTTGCTGGTGCGCACCGCCAACTCCGAGGTCGGCTCGGCAGACTCCACGGTGAGCATCGACCCCGAGGCCCGTACGATCTCCGGCTCGGTGACCTCCGGCGACTTCTGCGGCTACCTCGATCCCGAGGGCCAACGCCCCTACTACACCCTCTACTTCACCGCCCGCTTCGACCGCGCCTTCAAGGCCACCGGCACCTGGCAGGACGATGTCCTCACCCCCGGCGCGACGACCGCTTCCGGCGGCACCGGCGGCTTCTCGCACGGCGGGCGGCCCGTCGCGGGCAAGGGAGCGGGCGGCTACGTCGAGTTCGCGCCCGGCACCGGTCCGGTGAACATGAAGGTCGGCGTCTCCTACGTCAGCCAGGCGGGCGCCGAGGCCAATCTCGCGGCCGAGAACCCGCCACGACGCTCCTTCGAAGCGGTACGGGACGCGGCCCGCCGCGCCTGGCGCGACCGGCTCGGCGCGATCCGGACCGGCGGCGGCACGGACCCCGACCGCACCACCTTCTACACCGCCCTCTACCACTCCCTGCTGCACCCCAACGTCATCAGCGACGCCGACCGCCGCTACCGGGGCGGCGACGGCGAGGTGCACCAGGTCGGCCACGGCCACCGGGCCCAGTACGGGACCTTCTCCGGCTGGGACGTCTACCGCGACCAGGTGCAGCTGCTCACCCTCCTCGATCCGCGCACCGGTTCGGACGTCGCCCAGTCGCTGTACGAGCTGGCCCGGCAGAACGGCGGGGTCTGGGACCGCTGGCTGCACGGCGCGAGCGGCACCCACGTGATGAACGGCGACCCCTCGCCCACCGCGCTGGCGGGCATCCGGGCCTTCGGCGGCACGCACTTCGACCTGCGCGGCGCTCTCGGCTCCCTGGTGAAGGCGGCCACCGTCCCCACCGCACAGGACCTGTCCGCGGCGGGCAAGCCGGTGCTGTCGGTGGGCCAGCGTCCCTCGCTCGACAAATACCTGGGGCTGCACTACATGCCCAGTGTCTCCAACGCCTGGGGCGGCGCCGCCGAGACGCTGGAGATGTCCACCGCCGACTTCTCGCTCTCCCAACTCGCCGCCGCGGCCGGGGAGAAGGACACGGCGAACACCTTCGCGCACCGCGCCCAGTGGTGGCAGAACAACTTCAACGTCGCGGCCGACCCCGGCGGCGGCTACATCGCCAATCGCAAGGCCGACGGCAGCTGGGTCACCGGCTTCACCCCGGACACCGGCAACGGCTTCGTGGAGGGCACGGCGGCCCAGTACACCTGGATGGTCCAGCACGACCCGGCGGGCCTGTTCGCGGCGATGGGCGGCACGGACAAGGCGCTCACCCGGCTGGACGACTTCTTCCACGACGCCGACGGCGGCTGGGCCTTCACCGGCAGCGGCGGCACCAAGTCCGAACTGGACAACGAGCCCTCGCTCAACGTCCCCTACCTGTACGACTACGCGGGCGCCCCCTACAAGACACAGGAGACCGTCCGCGCGGCGATGCGGCAGCTGTGGTCGACGGCGCCGGGCGGCATCCCCGGCAACGACGACCTGGGCGCCATGTCGTCCTGGTACGTCTTCTCCGCGCTCGGCCTGTACCCCCAGGTCCCCTCCCGCGCCGAACTCGTCCTCGCCTCACCCCTGTTCGAGCGCGTCGAGATCGACCGGCCGCACGGCAACGACATCTCCATCCGGGCCCGGGGAGCGGCGGCCGACGCGCCCTACGTCCAGTCCCTGAAGGTCGACGGCCGCGACAGCGACCGGCCTTGGCTGCCCGCCTCCTTCGTCCGCGACGGCGGCAGGCTCGACTACACCCTCTCCGGCACCCCGAACCGCGCCTGGGGCAGGACCGACGCCCCGCCGTCCTTCCGGGCGGGCGAGCAGCCGTACCAGATCGGCGTCGGCCCGACCGCGGCCACCGTCGCGCCGGGCGGCACCACGAAGGCCGACATCCGCGCCCTGTCCCTGAACGGCGGCACCGGCCCCGAGGTCCGCTTCCGGGTCGAGACCCCGGACGGCATCCAGGCCACGCCCGCCGAGGGCACGGTGACCGACGGCTCCCAGGAGATCACGCTCACCGCGGCCGACGGCATCCGGCAGGGCTTCTACGACGTGAAGATCACGGTGACCTCCGGCGACACCTCGTACGAGCAGCCGGTCGCCCTCACCGTGGCCGCCCCCGGCACCCTCCTCGCCGCCTACGACAACACCGGTGTCTCGGACGACACCGGTGACCACGACGAGGCCGACTACGACGGCGGCGGCTGGAGCTACTCCCGCCAGGCCCTGGCCGCGTCCGGCCTGACCCCCGGCCACCAGAGCACCGTCGACGGCCTCGCCTTCACCTGGCCCGACTCACCGGCCGGCCGCCCGGACAACGCCTCCTCGTCCGGCCAGACGATCGAACTGCCCACCCCGGCCGCCAGGCTGTCCTTCGTCGGCAGCGCGGTCAACGGCAACCAGCAGGCCAAGGCGACCGTCACCTACACCGACGGCACCACCGACACCGTCGACCTCTCCTTCACCGACTGGACCGTCGGCGGCGGCTCCGGAACCGTCCAGTACGGCAACGAGACCGTCGCCAGGACCACGTACCGCAATGTCGCGGGAGCGGACAAGGACCCGGTGGCCACCTACGTCTTCGCCACCAGACCGTTCGAGGCCCCGTCCGGCCGGACCATCAGGAGCGTCCGCCTCCCGGACGACACCGACCTGCACGTCTTCACCCTCGCCACCGGCTGAGCAACAGGCCGCGACACGGAAGGGGCGGGCCCCGCGAGGGACCCGCCCCTTCCGCTGCCGCCGGCGGAGGTCAGGCCAGCAACTCCACCTCCGCCAGCGTCGACTCCCCGTCGAGCACCAGCCGGTATCTCGCGTAGGTGCCCGGCTTCGGGACGGTGAACGCCCGGGTCTGGCGGTCCCACCGGAAGGATTCGCCCGAGCGGCGGTCCACGGTCCGCCAGGTCACGCCGTCGTCGGAGCCCTGGAGGGTCCAGGCGGTCGGGGCCTTCGTGTGGTCGCCCGACGACGTCAGCGTGTACTGGACGGGCGTGGCCGGGCCGGTGACCGGAAGGTCCACCGAGGTGACCGTCGCGTCCGTCGCCGAGGTGTTGTCGAACAGCGGGCCGTCACCCTTGAGGACGTCCGCACGCGGCGTCGGCACCTCGTCGTCCCGGGTGATGGAGACCGGGCCCGCGTTCCGGCCCGAACCCCAGGTGGAGGGCTTGGAACCCATGTGGAAGTCCAGGACCGCGCCCTTGGCGAGCAGGGAGTGGGGGAGCGAGGTGGAGGTCCAGGGGCGGCCGTTGACGGTCAGACCCTGGACGTAGACGTTCTTCGCGCTGTTCCGCGGCGCCCGTACCACCAGGTCCCGGCCGTTCTCCAGGTGGACGGTCGCCTTCTTGAACAGCGGGGAGCCGATCGCGTACTCGCCGCTTCCCATGACCAGCGGGTAGAGGCCGAGCGAGGAGAACAGGTACCAGGCGGACTGCTCGCCGTTGTCCTCGTCGCCGTGGTAGCCCTGCCCGATCTCGCTGCCCGTGTAGAGACGGGACAGCGCCTCACGGACGGCGGCCTGGGCCTTCCAGGGCTGGCCGGCCGCGTCGTACATGTAGATCACGTGGTGCGCGACCTGGTTGGAGTGGCCGTACATGCCCATCCGGACGTCCCGGGCCTCGGTCATCTCGTGGATGACACCGCCGTAGGAGCCGACGAAGTCGGGGGAGGCCGTCTCCGGGGTGGCGAAGTACTTGTCGAGCTTGTCGGCGAGGGCGTCACGGCCGCCGTACAGGTTGGCCAGGCCCCGGCTGTCCTGCGGGGCGCTGAAGGCGTAGCCCCAGCCGTTGGTCTCGGTGTAGTCGTAGCCCCACACGCGCGGGTCGTACTTCGACGAGTCGACCCGCCAGGTGCCCTTCTCGTCGCGGCCCTGGAAGAAGCCGGCCTTGCCGTCGAAGAGGCCGACGTAGTCCTGGGCGCGGTTGAGGAAGTACTCCGACTCCTCCTCGTAGTGCTTCTCGCCCGTCTTCCGGTACAGGGCCTGGCCCATCCTGGCGATGCCGTAGTCGTTGACGTATCCCTCCATCGCCCACGACAGGCCCTCGTGCGTGTCGGTGCTGGTGTAGCCGAGGAAGGGCGAGGTGCTCATGCCCTTGCGGCCCACGCCCGACATCGGCGGCACGACGGTCGCGTTCTTCAGGGCCGCGTCGTACGCGGCCTTCGCGTCGAAGCCGACGCCCTTGACGTACGCGTCGGCGAAGGCCACGTCGGAGGAGGTGCCGGTCATCAGGTCGGCGTAGCCGGGGGAGGACCAGCGCGAGGTCCAGCCGCCGTCCTTGTACTGCTGGACGAAACCGTCGACCATCTCGCCCGCCTGAGAAGGGGTCAGCAGGGAGTACGCCGGCCAGGTCGTGCGGTAGGTGTCCCAGAAGCCGTTGTTGACGTACACCTTGCCGTCCACGATCTTCGCGCCGGTGTGCGTCGGGGTGTCCGGGCCCGGCATGGGGGAGAAGGGGGAGGCGTACTGGTCCTTGCCGCCGACGCTCTCGAAGCCCGAGTTGGGGTACAGGTACAGCCGGTACAGGCCCGAGTAGAGGGTGGTCAGCTGGTCGGGGGTCGCGCCCTCGACCTCGACCCGGCCGAGCAGCTTGTCCCAGGTCCGCTGGGCGCGTGCCTCGACCGTGTCGAAGGAGGTGCCGTCCGGGATCTCCTGGCGCAGGTTGTCCTTCGCCTGGTCGACGCTGATCAGTGAGGTGGCCAGGCGGAGGGTGACCGTGTGGTCCTCGCCCGCGTCGAAGCGCAGCCAGCCCTTGACCCCGCTCGCGTCGCCGCCCGTCACCGGCTTGTCGAACTCGCCGTACACGAACAGCCGGGTCGCCCCCGTCGACAGGCCCGACTTCACGTCGGAGTAGCCGGTGACGACACCGTGCTCCTTGTCGAGGGTGAGGCCCGCCTGCTCGGTGACGTTGTCGAAGAGCACACTCGCGTCCGCGCCCGGATAGGTGAAGCGCAGCTCCGCCGCGTGGTCGGTCGGGGTCATCTCCGCCTTGAGCCCGTTCTCGAACCGCACCCCGTAGTAGTACGGCCGCGCGGTCTCGTTCTCGTGCCGGAACGCCAGCGCCCGCGCCTCGCGGCCGGTGTCCGGGGTGCCCGCCGCGGCGGACGGCATCAGCTGGAAAGTCTGCCGGTCGCCCATCCAGGGGCTGGGCTCGTGGCTCGCGCTGAACGCCTGGATCGTCGGCAGGTTGTCGTCGTTGTTGGCCCGCGCGTACTCGTACAGCCAGCTCATCGAGGACGCGTTGGTCACCGGCGTCCAGAAGTTGAAGCCGTGCGGCAGCGCCGTCGCGGGGAAGTCGTTGCCGCGCGAGAAGCTGCCGGTGGAGTTGGTGCCGCGCGTCGTCAGCGCGTAGTCGGACAGGTGCGCCCTGGGCTTCTGAGGGGCGACCGGCTTTATCGCCACGTCGTCGAGCCAGCCGCGGAACTTCGCCGGCCCGCCCGGGGAGTCGTACGCCAGCAGGATCCGGTCGACCGTCTTCCCGGCCGCCACCGAGCCGATCCGGGAGACCACGTCGTTCCACTGGTTGACGTAGAGCACCTTGGACGCGCCCTGCCCCCGCGGCGACAGCGGGAAGCCGTGCTGGTCGCTCGCGCCCAGGTCGCTCAGATGGGTGCCGTCGGTGAAGGCCAGGTCCACGGAGACATTGGTGGCGTCGTAGTCACGGTCGCCGTCCGCCATGGAGGGGAAGAGGCGGTACGACAACTGGGTGTCGCGGCCCACCTTCACGTTCACGTCGAAGATCTTGTTGTACGAGTACGCCCGGCCGGCCGCCGTGTGCCGTCCGGCGTAGCGCAGTGCCCGCTTTCCGGTGAACCCGGCCCGCGCCTTCGCGGTCGGCGAGCCGCTCGGACCGCGGTCGACCAGCGAGAGCATGTCCTGCGGGACCGGGCCGCCCCCGCCGCCCGTGGAGAACTGCACGTCGGCCAGCTGCACGATGTCCGGGGCGCCGCTGTTCTTCGTGATCTCGAGGCGGAAGTGCTGGTACTCGGCCGGTGCGGCGAGGTCGTAGGACTTGGTCTGGAACCGCTCGGAGAAGGACTCGCCCGACCGGGTGTCGACGGTCTTCCAGTCCTTGCCGTCGGTGGAACCCTGCAGGGTCCAGTCCTGCGGGTCGCGTTCGGCGAAGTCATTGGCCGAGGTGAGCGCGTACGTCACCAGCTTGATGGGTTTGTCCAGGTCGAACTCGGCCCAGCCGGTGGACTCGAAGGTCAGCCATTTGGTGCCGGGCTCGCCGTCGACCAGGTTCTCCTTCACCTCGCCCGCGCCCGTGTTCTCGCCACTGGCCCGCACCTCGGTGACATGGTCGGTCACATTGCCCGGAATGCCGGTGCTGTACCCGCCGTCGACACCCGAGGCGCGCTTGGTGCCGTCCGGCTCGGTGTCGACGGTGTTCAGCCAGTCCGGCGCCGGATCACCCTGTTCGAACGAGGATGCGAACTCCCGGTCGGTGGACGGTGCCTTGGCGGGCAGAGCGACGGCGGCCCCCTGCGATCCGACCGCCATGACGAAGGCGGCCGCCAGGACGACCGCCGGACCCCATCTGTGCCGAGTTCTCCGCTGCATCTACGGAAACCCTCCCTGCGCCCGACTCATCGGACAACGTTGTCAACTGCGGAACGCAAGAACCAGTAGGGAGTCAAGTGGCCCGTGATGTCAAGGGTGTTGGGCGTGGCATTCAGGCCTAATAGCGCGGATTTCTCCGGCGTGGAACGCACAGGGGGCTCATATTTCCGCGAGGTCTCAACTCGGAAAAGACCGATGACCAAGCTTGCGTTCGATCTTGCTTCGCTGCGGAGAAGTGGACTATACCTGTCGGCGTTTCCTGCACGACTCGGCGTTTCCTGCACGACCCAGCGCTACCCGACCGCGGTGCCGGGAGGATCCGGTTCACCGCCTGAGTCCTGGAGAAGGCGAGGACTTGAGCATGGGATCCATTTCCGCAGCGAACCACGGTGCCGACGGCGTCGGCCGCCGGGATCTGATCAAGCGATCCGCGGCCCTCGGTCTGCTGAGCGTACCCGCGGCGGGTTTCCTGTCCGCGTGCGCCAGCAGTGGCGGCGGCGGCCAGGACAAGGCCAAGACGGGCAAGAAGACCACTAAGAACCCGCTCGGCGTCAACGACAGCGCGCAGATGGAATTCGTCCTGTTCGACGGCGGTTTCGGCAAGGAATACGCCCAGGACGCCGTGAAGGTCTACGAGAAGGCCTTCCCCAAGGCGAAGGTGAAGTTCTCCGCCACCCAGAAGATCCAGTCCACGCTCCAGCCCCGCTTCAACCAGGGCAACCCGCCCGACCTCATCGACAACTCCGGCGCCGAGCAGATGGACATGGGCGTCCTGGTCGGCAAGAAGCAGCTCGCCGACCTCACCCCGCTGCTGGACGCCCCGTCGTACGACGACCCGAACAAGAAGGTCCGCGACACGCTGCGCCCCGGCATCGTGGAGATGGGCCAGTTCGACGGCAAGCCGGTCTGGATCATGTACTACGCCTACACGGTGTACGGCGTCTGGTACTCCCAGAAGGCCCTGGACTCGCTGGACGAGAAGTACCCCGAGACCTGGGACCAGATGCTCGCCGTGTGCGCCAAGGCGAAGAAGAAGGGCATGGCGGGCTGGACGTACGCCGGCAAGTACCCGTACTACATCCCCTTCTCGCTCTACCCGATGATCGGCAAGGTCGGCGGCCGTGAGGTGCTCGACGCCATCGACAACCTGGAGCCGAACGCCTGGAAGCACCCGGCCGTCAAGGCCTGTTTCGAGGCGTACTACGAGCTCTTCAAGAAGGGCTACATCCTTCAGGGGACCCCGGGCCTGGACCACATCCAGTCGCAGACCGCCTGGGCCAAGGGCAAGGCGCTGTTCATCCCGAACGGCTCCTGGGTGGAGAACGAGTCCGCGAACGTCATCCCCAAGGACTTCAACCTCGCCGTCTCCGCGCCGACCGGCATCGACTCCTCCGACAAGCTGCCCTTCGGCACCATCTGGGCCTCCGGCGGCGAACCCTTCGTCGTCCCGGCCAAGGCGGCGAACCCCGAGGGCGGCATGGAGCAGCTGCGCATCATGCTCAGCGAGGCGTCCTCGAAGAACTTCACGGCCAAGGTGAAGTCCCTGACCGCGTACAACGGCGGCACCTCCGGCATCGCCCTCACCCCCGGCCTGAAGTCGGGCGTGGCCGCGCTGGAGAAGGCGGGCGACAATGTCGTGAATCCGCGTCTCCAGGACTGGTACGTGCAGTTGCAGAAGGAACAGATCGGTGTGGCCGGCCTCGGCGAGATGATGGCCGGACGGGCCACCCCGGCGGAGACGATCAAGAAGATCCAGGGCTTCGCCGACGCGGCCGCGAAGGACACGTCGATCAAGCACTACAAGCACCAGTAGCCCGTATTCGAATCGGCACCGGAGTGGCGATGCAGCACGGCAAGTACCGGTTCATCGTGGGGTTCCTGGCGCTCCCCCTGGGACTGTACGCGCTCTTCGTGGTCTGGCCCTTCATCCAGTCCATCTACTACTCGTTCACGGACTGGACCGGCCTGAGCCCCGAATTCAAGATGGTCGGCGTGGACAACTACAAGAGGATGCTCAACGATGAGATCTTCTGGAAGTCCTTGCAGCACAGCTTGATGTTCGCGGTCGTGCTGCCGCTGGTGACGATCAGCCTGGCGCTGTTCTTCGCCTTCATGATCAACGTGGGTGGACGCAGAAGGAGGAGCGGCCCGGTGGTCTCCGGGGTCCGGGGCTCCTCCTTCTACAAGATCGTCTACTTCTTCCCCCAGGTGCTGTCGATCGCGATCGTCTCGCTCCTGTTCGCCTTCGCGTACAACCCCGACAGCGGCGCGATCAACTCGCTGCTGCGCGGGATCGGCCTCGACCACGTCCAGCCGCTGTGGCTGGGCGATCCGAACCTGGCCCTGTGGTGCGTGATGGCGGTGCTCGTCTGGTCCACGGTCGGCTTCTTCGTGGTCCTGTTCTCGGCGGGCATGGCCTCCATCCCGGCGGACCTGTACGAGGCGGCGCTGCTGGACGGCGCCGGCCGCGCCGCCACGTTCTTCCGCATCACCCTGCCGCTGCTGTGGGACACCGTGCAGTCCGGCTGGGTCTACATGGGCATCCTCGCCCTGGGCGCCGAGTCCTTCGCGGTCGTACAGATCATGACGACCGGGCCGGGCGGCCCCGACTACTCGACCACCGTGATGGTCCTGTACGTGTACCAGAAGGCGTTCCGGGACGGTCAGGCCGCCTACGCCACCACCATCGGCGTCGCCCTGCTCGTCGTCACGCTGGCCTTCGCCGCGGTCGTGATGCGGCTGGGCCGTCGCGAGCGGCTGGAGTTCTGATCACATGAAGACGACGGAATCCCCCGACACTCCGGGGACCCCCGGCACCCCCGCCTCGGCCTCGGCCCGGTCCGGTGTCCCGGTGGTGAAGGTGGGCGTGCCGGCCGGAGCGGGGCCCGAGCGGAAGAAGGAGGGCCGCGTCCTCAACGTCTTCTCGCACGGCATCCTGGTCATCTGGGCGATCATGGTGGTCATGCCGCTGCTGTGGGCGGTGATGACGTCCTTCAAGGACGACAGCTCCATCTTCGGCTCACCCTGGGCGCTCCCGGACAAGCTGCACTTCGACAACTGGGCGCGGGCCTGGACCGACGCCAACATGAGCGACTACTTCCTGAACACCGTCCTGGTGGTCGGCGGGTCGCTCATCGGCACGCTGGTGCTCGGCTCCATGGCGGCGTACGTCCTGGCCCGCTTCGACTTCCCGGGCAACCGGTTCATCTACTACCTGTTCATCGGCGGCATGAGCTTTCCGATCATGCTGGCGCTGGTCCCGCTGTTCTACGTCGTGAACAACATGGGCCTGCTGAACACCATCCACGGCCTGATCCTGGTCTACATCGCCTATTCGCTGCCCTTCACGGTCTTCTTCCTGACCGCGTTCTTCCGTACGCTGCCGACCTCGGTGGCGGAGGCGGCCTTCGTCGACGGCGCCTCCCATACCCGGACGTTCTTCCAGATCATGCTGCCGATGGCCAAGCCCGGCCTGATCAGCGTCGGCATCTTCAATTTCCTGGGCCAGTGGAACCAGTACATGCTCCCCACGGTCCTCAACACCGACCCCGACAAACGCGTCCTCACCCAGGGCCTGGTCCAGCTCGCCGCCAGCCAGGGCTACAAGGGTGACTGGTCGGGACTGTTCGCGGGCCTGGTGATGGCGATGCTGCCGGTGCTCGCCGCGTACATCGTGTTCCAGCGGCAGGTGGTGCAGGGGCTTACGGCGGGGGCATTGAAATAGCCTGCTCGCCGGCGGCCGGTGCCGGCGACCGCTCCGCGGCCCCGTGGGTTCCGCGGCTGAATGATCCCCCCGGCCCCTCGGCGCCCCCTCGTCAGGCCACCGCAGCAGCCCCGCCACCCCCCTCGAACCCCCTTCGGAACGGCTCCCGCCCAGCTCCGAGGTGGACTGGGGGCATCCTGCGGATGTCGGGGGCGCAACATACGAAGCGACAGCGATTTCCGTCAAGGTCTTGACTGCGGCAAGCCGTTCAGCGGAGTTTGGAGTTCATAACTTGTAAGTGGCCCGGTTCCGCAGATGTGACCTGGGCCACGGGCGGCGCAGGGGCCGCCCGGCCGATGGCGGGAGTGGATGGGTCGATGGAGACTCCGGGGTCGCAGTCGTCGCTGCACCGAGCCAACCTGGAACGGGTCGTACGGGCGGTGCGGCTGGCCGGGTCGCTCACGCAGGCCGAGATCGCACGGACGACCGGGCTGTCCGCCGCGACGGTCTCCAATATCGTGCGGGAACTGAAGGACGGCGGGACAGTCGAGGTCACCCCCACCTCGGCCGGCGGCCGGCGGGCCCGCAGCGTCTCCCTCAGCGGTGACGCCGGCATCGTCATCGGCGTCGACTTCGGCCACACGCACCTGCGCGTGGCGATCGGGAACCTCGCGCACCAGGTGCTCGCCGAGGAGTCCGAGCCGCTGGACGTCGACGCCTCCGCGACACAGGGCTTCGACCGGGCGGAAGAGCTGGTCAACCGCCTGGTCGAGGCGACCGGCGTCGACCGTTCCAAGATCGCCGGCGTCGGTGTCGGCGTACCCGGTCCGATCGACGTCGAGTCCGGGACGCTGGGCTCGACCGCCATCCTGCCGGGCTGGACCGGTACCCGCCCGGCCGAGGAGCTCAGGGCCCGGCTCGGCGTGCCCGTGCACGTGGACAACGACGCCAACCTCGGCGCCCTCGGCGAACTGGTCTGGGGCAGCGGACGCGGGGTTCGTGATCTTGCTTACATCAAGGTCGCCAGCGGTGTCGGCGCCGGCCTGGTGATCAACGGGAAGATCTACCGCGGCCCCGGCGGCACGGCGGGCGAGATCGGGCACATCACGCTCGACGAGGCCGGACCGGTCTGCCGCTGCGGGAACCGCGGCTGCCTGGAGACCTTCGCGGCCGCCCGCTACGTGCTCCCGCTCCTCCAGTCCAGCCACGGCACCGACCTGACCATGGAGGGCGTCGTACGGCTGGCCCGGGACGGGGACCCCGGCTGCCGCCGGGTGATCGCCGACGTCGGCCGCCACATCGGCAGCGGCGTGGCCAACCTCTGCAATCTGCTGAACCCGAGCCGGGTGGTCCTCGGCGGCGATCTGGCCGAGGCCGGAGAGCTCGTCCTGGGGCCGATCAGGGAGTCCGTCGGCCGCTACGCCATCCCCAGCGCCGCCCGCCAGCTGTCGGTGCTCCCGGGGGCCCTCGGGGGTCGCGCGGAGGTGCTCGGGGCCCTTGCGCTCGCCCTCAGCGAAATGGGCGATTCTACCCTTTTGGACAGCACTTTGGCGGTCGCCGCACCCGCCTTCACTTAGAGAACGCATGACGCCGTTGCCATCTCGTTAAGTATTTACTTCTTGACGTCGAACTTGCGGCCGAGTTGACTTCGAGCCACCTCGGCCGCAGCGTTGCGGCCCTGTCAGGGAGGCACCCCCAAATGAACGCAACCATGCGTCGAGTCGTGATCGGAACCGCTGCGGTTTCGATGGCCCTGTCGATGGCCGCCTGTGGCAAGGCCGGCGACAAGAAGGACGACTCCGGCAGCAGCTCCTCCGGTGGCGGCAGCAAGACCATCGGTCTGCTGCTCCCCGACAGCGTCACCGCGCGCTACGAGAAGTTCGACCACCCGCTCTTCGACGCGAAGGTGAAGGAGCTCTGCGCCGACTGCAAGGTCGAGTACGCGAACGCCGCCGGTGACGCCGCCAAGCAGGCGCAGCAGGTGAGCAGCATGATCACCAAGGGCGTCAAGGTCATCGTGGTCAGCGCCCAGGACTCCGCCGCCATCAAGTCCTCCATCCAGACCGCCGTGAACAAGGGCATCAAGGTCGTCGCGTACGACCGCCTCGCCCAGGGCCCGGTCTCCGCGTACGTCTCCTTCGACAACGTCAAGGTGGGCGAGCTCCAGGGCCAGGCGCTGGTCGACGCGCTCGGCTCCAAGGCCAAGAAGTCGAAGGTCGTCATGATCAACGGTGACGACGCCGACCCGAACGCCGGCCAGTTCAAGCAGGGCGCGCACAAGGCCCTCGACGGCAAGGTCGACATCGCCTACGAGCAGTCCGGCCTGTGGAAGGACTCCGTCGCCGCGCAGAAGATGAAGGCGGCCATCACGCAGCTGGGCGCCAAGAAGATCGCGGGCGTCTACTCCGCCAACGACGGCATGGCCGGTGGCATCGCCACCACCCTCAAGGGCGCCGGCATCAGCGGCATCCCGCTGACCGGCCAGGACGCGGAGCTCGCGGGTATCCAGCGCATCCTCGCGGGCACCCAGTCCAGCACGGTCTACAAGGCGTTCAAGCCCGAGGCCGACGCCGCCGCCCAGCTCGCGGTCAACCTGCTCGAGGGCAAGGACATCAAGTCCCTGGCCACGACCACGCAGACCAGCGGCTCCGGCGACAAGGTGCCCTCGCAGCTGCTGACCCCGGTGTCGGTCACCAAGGCCAACATCAAGGAGACGGTGCTCAAGGACAAGGTCTACACCGTCCAGGACATATGCACCGCCGAGTTCGCCAAGGCCTGCAAGGCCGCCGGCCTCCAGTAATCCCCCGCTCGCAGGAGCGACTCCCCGCCGGTACCGGCCGCCGTCGAGCGGCCGGTGACCACCCGGCGGAACCGCGAACTCCTCCGACGCCCGCCCCGGCCTTCATACCCCGCTGCCGGGCGGGCGTCGGACGGACCCGTTGCCAAGGGCAGCGGATTCGCGCATGTTCATCTTGTTGACCACGTGCATTCGCACGTCCCTCCGCGCCTGTCCCCCAAGCGCGGCATCCCCGCCGGTCAGGCGGCGAAGGAGATGGTTCACGTGTCCGCTACGCCCGTGCTGGCGTTGCGCGGAGTCTCCAAGCGATTCGGTGCGGTCCAGGCCCTCACCGACGTCGAGCTGGAGGTCCACGCCGGAGAAGTGGTCGCCCTGGTGGGCGACAACGGCGCAGGTAAGTCCACCCTGGTCAAGACGATCGCGGGTGTCCACCCCATCGATGAGGGCGTCATCGAGTGGGAGGGCAAGCCGGTCAGCATCAACAAGCCGCACGACGCCCAGGGGCTCGGCGTCGCGACGGTCTACCAGGACCTCGCGCTGTGCGACAACCTCGACGTTGTCGGCAACCTCTTCCTCGGGCGCGAACTGCTGCACCGGGGCGTCATCGACGAGGTGTCGATGGAGAAGCAGGCCCGTGAGCTGCTGAGCACGCTCTCGATCCGCATCCCGAGCGTCCGCATCCCGATCGCCAGCCTCTCCGGCGGTCAGCGCCAGGTCGTGGCCATCGCCCGCGCCCTGATCGGTGACCCGAAGGTGGTCATCCTCGACGAGCCCACCGCCGCCCTCGGCGTCGAGCAGACCGCGCAGGTCCTCGACCTGGTCGAGCGGCTGCGCGAGCGCAACCTCGGCGTCATCCTCATCAGCCACAACATGGCTGACGTCAAGGCCGTCGCGGACACTGTCGCCGTGCTGCGCCTGGGCAAGAACAACGGCTCCTTCTCCGTGAAGGACACCAGCCACGAAGAGATCATCGCCGCGATCACCGGTGCCACGGACAACGCCGTGACCCGTCGTGCGGGGCGTCGCACCGCGGAGGCGGCCAAGTGAGCGAGACGTCGAACACCGTGAAGAAGGACCCGGAGCCGGTCGTGTCCAAGGACACCGTGTCCTCCGTCGAGGACCCCACGTCCGCGGCCGTCCCCATCGTCGACCCGCGCCTGCTGGTCCGTGAAGAGGGCTTCAAGGGCTACATCACCGAGTTCAAGCGGAAGATCAAGGGCGGCGAGCTGGGCTCGCTGCCGGTCGTCATCGGCCTGATCATCATCTGGACCATCTTCCAGGTGAAGAACGACCGCTTCCTCAGCGCCGACAACCTGTCGAGCATCAGCTACTTCCTCTCGGCCACCGGCATGCTCGCCATCGGCCTCGTGTTCGTGCTGCTGCTCGGTGAGATCGACCTCTCCGTCGGCTCGGTCAGCGGTCTGGCGTCCACGGTGTTCGCCGTCTTCGTCGTCAACCACGGCATGAACGAGTGGCTGGCGCTCGTCCTCACGATCGTCACCGGCGTCGGCATCGGCGCGCTGCACGGCTGGTTCTTCGCGAAGATCGGCGTACCCGCGTTCGTCGTGACACTGGCCGGCTTCCTCGGCTGGAACGGTCTGATGCTGTGGCTGCTGGGCGACAGCGGCACGATCAACATCCCGGCCGACTCCGGCCCGGTGCACATCTTCGGCCAGAGCTCCTTCTTCATGGACCAGGCCATCGTCGGTGCCTACCTGCTGGCCGGCCTCGGTGTCGTGCTGACGGCCGTGGGCTCGTTCAACGAGCAGCGCCGCCGTCGCGCCGCCGGTGTGCCCTTCCGGCCCACCAGCGAGATCCTGGTCCGTGTCGGTCTGCTCGCCGTCGCGTCCTTCGTCGCCGCGGCCGTGCTGAACAACGCCGAAGGTGTCTCCAACGCCCTGGTGATCTTCCTCGCGGCGCTGGTCGTCGTGGACTTCGTACTGCGCCGTACGACGTACGGCCGCAAGGTCTTCGCGGTCGGTGGCGGCATCGAGGCGGCGCGCCGTGCCGGTATCAGCGTGCCGATGGTCCGTATCACCGTGTTCGCCATCTCCGGCGGGTTCGCCGCGATCGGCGGCATGTTCTTCGCGGGCCAGACCGCGAGCGCGACGCTGAACGCGGGTGGCGGCAACACGCTGATGCTCGCCATCGCGGCGGCCGTCATCGGCGGTACGAGCCTCTTCGGTGGCCGTGGGTCGGTGTGGTCCGCCCTGCTGGGCATGCTGGTGATCCAGTCGATCCAGACGGGTCTGGACCTGCTGAACATGAACACGTCGATCCAGTACATGATCACCGGCGCGGTGCTGCTGGGTGCGGTGGTCATCGACTCGGTGTCGCGTCGCAGCCAGAAGGCCGCGGGGCGCGCGTAAGCGGTTCGCCCAGTCGCCCCAGGGGCGCGGTGGTTCTGCGGGTGCCGGTCCGTCGTGGCTGGCCGCGCAGTTCACCGCGCCCCTTTGGGCGTGCCGTGGTTGCTCGGTCCCTGTGGTCGCGCCCGCGCGGCGGAGCCGCATATCAGTGCAGCCCCGTGCCCCTTTGGGCGTGCCGTGGTTGCTCGGTCCCTGTGTTCGCGTCCGCGCGGCGGAGCCGCATATCGGTGCAGCCCCGTGCCCCTTTGGGCGTGCTGTGGTTGCTCGGTCCCTGTGTTCGCGTCCGCGCGGCGGAGCCGCATATCGGTGCAGCCCCGTGCCC